>NC_006513.1:3348115-3664153 GCF_000025965.1 Aromatoleum aromaticum EbN1 | reverse complement strand
TCGCCGCCAGTCCGAAGGCCTGGCTGTACGCGACGCCCCACTGGTCGAGCCCCGCGACGACCAGCGCGAGGCGCAGGCTGCAGGTGTCCGCGCTCTGGTCCGCGCTGCCCCAGTTGCGCAACGCCGACGCGAGCACCTCGATGCCCCGCACGCGCCCCTCGTTATCTTTGTCGAGCGTCAGCCGGAAAGCTTGCGAGAATCCGTCCTGCGCCATCCGCGCGGCCAGTTTTTGCACTTCCGGCCGGGCGAGCGCCGCGAGCGCGTCGGGCGGAATGGGCGAGGGAGAAGCGGATGGGTCGGGATGCATGCGCGAGGTCCGGGAAAAGGGCGCCATTGTGAGGCCCGCGACTGCGTCCGGCAAATGCCACGGGGCAAGGATGCGGCGCGGGCGGACACCGGAAAACGCCTTCGCCCTTGTGCCCTGCCCGTTTCCTGCGAAAATGAACAGTCATCCCTCGCCCGAAGGCCTGCCGACCCCATGGCCACACCGCCGTTCGAAAATCTCACTCCGGACCGGATCCTCGACGCGCTCGACAGCGTCGGGTTGATGCCCGACGGACGTCTGCTCACGCTCAACAGCTACGAGAACCGGGTCTATCAGGCCGGCATCGAAGACGGCCCGATGGTGGTCGTGAAGTTCTACCGGCCGGGGCGCTGGCCGGACGAGGCGATCGGCGAGGAACACCGTTTCGTCGCCGAACTGGCCGAGCGCGAGATCCCCGTCGTCGCCCCCCTCGTGCTGCGCAATGCGACGCTGCATCATCACGCGGACCTGCGCTTCGCCGTGTTTCCGCGCGTCGGCGGACGCGCGCCGGAGCTCTCCGATGCCGCAACCCTCGAATGGATGGGCCGCTTCCTCGGCCGCATCCACGCCGTCGGCGCATTGGCGCCGTACCACGCGCGGCCGACGCTCGACATCGCAAGTTTCGGCGAAGAACCGCGCGACTGGCTGCTCGCCAACGGCTTCATTCCGGACGATCTGCTGCCGGCGTGGCGCAGCACCGTCGAGCAGGCGCTCGACGGCGTGCGACGCTGCTTCGACCGCGCAGGGGCGTTCACCCCGATCCGGCTGCACGGCGACTGCCATGGCGGCAACGTGCTGTGGAGCGAGTCGCCATCGACACCCGGCCCGCAGTTCGTCGACTTCGACGACAGCCGCATGGGCCCGGCGGTACAGGACCTGTGGATGCTGCTGTCGGGCACACGCGAGGACATGAGCCGCCAGCTCGGCGACGTGCTCGCCGGCTACGAAGACTTTCACGATTTTTCGCTGCGCGAACTGCATCTGATCGAGGCGCTGCGCACGCTGCGGCTGATCCACTATTCAGCCTGGATCGCCCGCCGCTGGGACGATCCCGCGTTTCCCGCGGCTTTCCCGTGGTTCAACACGCAGCGCTACTGGCAGGACCGCATCCTGGAACTGCGCGAGCAGATCCCGCTGATGGATGAGCGACCGCTCTGGTCGACATGACAGATCCGGTTTTCCGCGGCACCTGCAGATGTTCTCCGATCCGGTATTCGTCGCCCGAGCGGGTTTGGCGCTGCGATCGTCGACGGGCGTATCATGTCTAGCCCAGCCGCCGGGGTACATCCCACATGTCGGACATTCACGACCAGCACCAGCATCCTCAGCCGCCCTCCGCCGCCGGGATCGGCATCCCCCGTAGCGGGAGCTTCGATCCGGCCGCGTTCGAACGGGCCGTCAATGACCTGCTGCGCGCGTGCGGCGTCGCCCCGGACGCGATACATACCGGAAAAACCTCCACCCGCGTACGCGAACTCTGGCAGCGCCGGCTGCTCGGCGGCTACGACATGGACCCCGCGGAGGCGCTCGGCGACGGTTTCGACGACGATCGGACCGACATGGTGGTGATACGTGGCATCGCCGTGCATGGCGTGTGCCCGCACCACCTCGTGCCATTCCGCGGCGTGGCGCACGTCGCCTACCTGCCCGGTGGCCGGCTGCACGGCTTCGGACGTATTGCCCGCCTCGTCGACGCGATCGGGCATCGCTTCACTTACCAGGAATGGATGACGCGGGACATCGCGGACGCGCTGCTGCGGCACGGCCATGCACGAGGAGCAGCCTGCATCGTCGAGGCCGAGCAACTGTGCCTGCTGCTCGGCGAGGACCGCCGCGGCGACGAACGGGTCGTGACGCAGGCGTTCGCCGGCGAATTCGAGACGCGCGAGCACCTGCGCGGCGAATTCCTGCACGCGATCTCGGGCCGCACCTCCGGCCGTTGAGGCGGCGAGGCGCGGCCCGGGCGGTTCAGTGGCGGGTGAACTCCGCCGGGCGTCGGGAGCCGATATCGAGCATCGTGACTTCGTTGCCGAGCAGCATCACCGAACCGCGTTGCCGGTCGTCGCCGGAAGCGGAAAACTCGAAGTCATAGACGCGCCGCAGCCGCACGCGACCGTCCGCATCGCGGGCGAGCCGCAGCGCGCTGATCGACACCGTCTCGTCGAGGAACTGCACCCCTTCGCGTCGGCACGCGCTGCGCGCCGCCTGTACGCCCAGCTCGCGCACCTTGATGCTGTCGAGCCAGAACCAGCCGAGCAGGCACAGCAGGATCAGCGCGGCGAGTTCGAAGGAGGACATGGCGGGATAGGGACGACGGCAGCGGCGCGACGTGCCGGTCAGCCGAGCATCATGCCGCGCATCATGAAGAACAGGAGCCCCGCCATTAGCGCCGACGCGGGGACGGTGATTACCCAGGCGGCGGCGATGCGCATCAGCTGCGAGCGCTTGACCAGCTCCTTGCGATACACCTTGCGCAGGCCCTTGCGCTCCATCTTCGAGAAGTGGGCAGGATCGAGTCGCTGCTTGGCCTTGGCCTTCAGTTCGCGCAGCATCTGGCCCTTCTCGTCGATCGGCGCGACTGCGAACCTGGCGAGGAACGCATCGATGGCGGCCTGGTCGCCTTCGGGGTGATGCGCCTTGATGTCGGCAACCATGCGCGCATAGTTGCTCTTCAGGTACTCGCGCAGGAAGCCCACGCCGAACACGCCGCCCACCGCGATATGCGTGGAACTCACCGGCAGCCCGAGCTGACTCGCGATGATCACCGTGATCGTCGCCGCCATCGCGATGCAGTACGCACGCATCTGGTCGAGCTCGGTGATTTCCGAGCCCACGGTCTTGATGACTTTCGGACCGAACAGCGCGAGGCCGACCGAGATACCCAGCGCCCCCATCAACATCACCCACAGCGGAATCGGCGCCGAGCGCGAAATCTCGGTTGCACCGGAGGCGAGGACGTCAACGATCGCCGCGAGCGGGCCGACCGCGTTCGCAACGTCGTTCGAGCCATGGGCGAAGCTCAACAGCGCAGCGGCAAAGATCAGCGGCGCAGTGAAAAGCCGGTTCACACTCTGCTTCGAGTTCGCAATCGACTGTGCACGGCGGGCGACGAGCGGCCGGACCAGGAACAGCACCGCAACGGCAAAGCCGAAGCCGATCAGCACAGCGGTCAGGAAATCGACCTTCCACAGCTGCTTCAATCCTTTCAGCATCAAATAGGTGCCGAACGCCCACGCCATCAGCGCGACCAGGTACGGCACCATGCGGGTAGCGGCCGCGACCATGTCGTGCTGGTACGTGATGCTGCGCTTGATCAGGTAGAGAAACGCCGCCGCGACGATTCCGCCCATCAGCGGCGAGACCACCCAGCTGACGACGATCCGCCCCACCTCGCCCCAGTTGGCGATCTCCATTCCGCTCGCCGCGATGCCGGCGCCGAGCACCGCGCCGACGATCGAGTGGGTCGTCGACACCGGCGCGCCGACTGCGGTCGCAATGTTGAGCCACAACGCGCCGGCGAGCAGCGCCGACATCATGACCCAGACGAAAGTATCCGGGTCCGAGATCCTGGCCGGGTCGATGATTCCGCTGCGTATCGTATTGACCACTTCGCCACCGGCGATCAGCGCGCCAGCCGCCTCGAAGATCGCCGCGATCACGAGCGCGCCGCCCAGCGTCAGCGCCTTCGATCCGACTGCCGGCCCGACGTTGTTCGCGACGTCGTTGGCGCCGATGTTCATCGCCATGTAGCAGCCGACCGCGGCTGCCGCAGCCAGCATGACGCCACCTTCGCCCTGTCCGATCATCGCGGCGTACAACATCCCGCCGACGATGAAAATCAGGCCTGTTCCGAGACGAAACAGCTCCGCCCGGCCTTTCCGGGTCGCCCGCTCGATCTCGCTGATGTGTTGAAACTCCACGTGCTGAATTCCGTAATCAAAAAGATCGGTATTGTTTCAGAAATGGTTCCCTGCCCCAATCGCCACGCACGGGATTTGCGCCGCAAAGGTCACAATTTGTCGTATTTATCCGAACGTCCGCGCGCCTTGTCGGCAGGATAGCGCACCGCGTTGAGCGCGAGCTTGCGTTGTGCCGCCTCGCCGAGGTCGATGTCGAGGACGTCCGCGAGCCGGACCAGATACAGCAGCACGTCCGCCAGTTCGAGCGCCACTTCGGCGCGCCGCTCTTCGGGCAGATTCGCCGATTCATCGGCGCTGAGCCACTGGAAATGCTCGATGACCTCCCCGGCCTCCCCCGCCAGCGCCATCGCGAGGTTTTTCGGCGTATGAAAGCGCTCCCAGTCGCGCTCGGCCGCAAAAGCCCGCAGCGCGTCACGCAGCGCAAGCAGCGTGTCGTGTTCGCTCATTCGATGTGATGCTCCAGATCGAACCCCCCCTCGCCGTCCTCTCCCAGCACGTCCGCGAGCCACGGCATCACTGCCTCCAGCGTTTGCGGCAGCACCCAGGGGGGATTGACGACGTACAGCCCGCTGCCGAACATGCCGAAACCGTCGCGCGGCGGTTTTTTCACCGCGAGGCGCACGTCGAGCCAGTTTTCGGCGCCGAGCCCCGCGAGGCGTGCGGGCAACTGACGTGCCTCGGTACGCGCGAGCAGCGGATACCAGACCGCGTAGGTCCCGGCCGGGAAGCGCTTGATCGCGTCGGCCAAGGTGTCCACGACGCGGCGGTAATCCTCCTTGACTTCGTACGGCGGGTCGATCAACACGACGACGCGGCGCGACGGCGGCGGCAGCAGGCCGCGCAATGCCGAAAAACCGTCCGCCTTGCGCACCTGGACGCGCTGGACGTCGCGCGCGAACGTCTGCCCGAGCAGCGCGACATCGGCCGGATGCAGCTCGAACAGCCGCATGCGGTCCTGTTCGCGCAACTGCGTCATCGCCAGCGCCGGCGAACCGGGATAGAAGGTCAGCCTGCCGTGCGGGTTGAACTGGGCCAGCGCGTCGAGATACGGGCGCATTGCGTCCGGCAGGTCGTCCCGCTGCCACAACCGGCCGATTCCGCTCGCGAATTCGGCGTTCTTCCCCGCCTGCTCGCTGTCGAGCGCATAGCAGCCGGCGCCCGCGTGCGTATCGACGTACCACCACGGTTTCTCCTTGCGGTTGAAGTAGCGCAGGAGTTCGATCAGCACGAAGTGCTTGAGAACGTCGGCGTGATTGCCGGCATGAAAGGCGTGGCGATAACTGAGCATGAAGACGGCGCGATCTGACTGAGCGGCGAATGCTAACACCACCTGTTATCATTGCGGGCTGCCGGCCCTTGGACGACCGGTTCCGATGGAGAGTGAAGAATGGCGATATACGCCCTCGGCGAACGCGTTCCCGATTTTGGCGAAGGCTGCTGGGTTGCAGACAACGCAACGGTAATCGGCCAGGTGCATGCTGGCCGCAATGTGAGCATCTGGTACAACGTCGTGATCCGCGGCGACAATGACCCGATCGTGATCGGCGACAACACGAACATCCAGGACGGCTCGATCCTGCACAACGACGACGGCGTGCCGCTGACGATCGGCTCGAACGTGACCGTCGGCCACATGGCGATGCTGCACGGCTGCACGGTCGGCGACGGCTCGCTGATCGGCATCAATGCGGTCGTGCTCAACCATGCCGTGATCGGCAAAGACTGCATCGTCGGTGCGAATGCGCTGATCCCGGAAGGCAAGGTGATTCCCGACCGCTCGCTCGTCGTCGGCTCGCCAGGGCGCATCATCCGCGAACTGTCGGACGACGACATCGCCGGACTGCGCACGAATGCGGCGAACTACGTGGCGAATGCACAGATGTATGCGGCGGAGTCGCGCCACATCAATCCGTTGAAACCGGTGAAGTAACGCTCTCATTGCACCGCACGGCGCGTACACTGGTCCGCCGCTACCGGCAACGCTGACTCTGTATCCGGGCGCGGCCACGCCGCCGGGTTCCGGCTGGGCGTGAAAACATCCTGCCCTCCCGTATTGCGCGGATACTTACAAGGGATTACACGTCCGCCCGCCAAGGGTAGAAAATGGTCTGTACACTGCGCGCCTGAGCGCTTCCGCCCTTGGCGCGAAGTTGACCCGCCCTTCATTCCATTCGATTGTTGCTACATCCATGGCATATCGCGCAATCCGACGCTTCCTCGCCCTGCCGCTCGCGCTCGTCATGTTCGCCGCTTCACCCTCTGCAACCGCCCATGCCGAACGAGCCGTCCCGACAGTCGACCTCTCGGCCGACGCCAGCCGGACGGCGCCGAACGACCTGGCGATTGCAAACCTGTATTTCGAAGCGGACGGCGCGGATCCCGCACCGCTGGCGACGCAGGTCAATGCGGTGATCGCCGCGGCTCTCGAACAGGTGCGCCTTTACCCCACGGTCAAGGCCAGGAGTTCCGGCACGAGCACTTTCCCGGTCTATGGCAAGGAAGGCCGGAAGATCGAAGGCTGGAGGATGCGCTCCGAAATCCAGCTCGAGAGCCGCGACCTGCCTGCGCTGTCCGAGCTGCTCGGCAAGCTCCAGGGGAAGCTCGCGCTGTCCGGCCTCGCGATGCAACCGGCGCCCGAAACCCGCAGGAGCGTCGCGGACCTGGCGGCAGGCGACGCGATCCGGGCTTTCCAGGCGCGCGCCGAGGCAGTCGCGGCAACGCTCGGCAAGCCATATCGCATCCGCCACCTGTCGATCGGCTATGGCGGAGAATCGCCGCCGGTCCGGCCGCTGATGAAAACCACCGCCTTCGCCGCAGAGGCCGCACCCGTGCCGATCGAAGCGGGCGAAAGCGAAATTGCCGTGACGGTCAGCGGCACGATAGAACTGAGCGAGTAAGCCGAACTCCATGACGAACCTTCCGCGCCCCGGGGCAGCAAATCTGAAAATCCGCGTCGCTTTGCTGGTCGCATTGACCGGTGCTACCGGCATGCTCGCGAGCACTGCCTACACCCGCGACGCCTCGCGCGTCGTCGGCTACGCCTGTCCCAGCGGCGAACGCTTCACCGTCGAATACCTGCGCGACCACATCCGCCTGCGCACGGGAGCGGGAGTCTTCGCGCTGGCCGTTCAACCAGCGGCGTCGGGCGAAAAATATTCCGACGGCCACATGGTGTTTCACCTGGAGGGAGCGGAAGCGCAGCTCGAACGCCCCGGGTGGACGACCAGCGTCGATTGCAGGGCACAGAACCAGCGCCTCTGAGTGCCCTGGGAAGCGGCGGCCACCCAAAATCGGCGCTTCCTGTGGACGGGCAGGCGACGCGTCGAATATCTTTCGTCAAACCGATCAGGAATTCCCGTCGTGCCCGCTCGCCGACCGGCTTCGGCCGGACTCCTCGCCGTCCTCGCGACCGCACTGCTCGCCGCATGCAGCAGCCTCCCCACGGGCGGCCCCGACGTGGAGACCGATTCAGCGCCCAGTCGCGAAAACGGCAGCTATTTCTCGCTCGATGATCCCCTCCATTCGCAAGAGATGGTGATCTTCGCCCTCGGCCTGCTCGACACCGGCTACCGCTTCGGCGGCCGCAACCCGGAAGCCGGGCTCGATTGCAGCGGCATGGTGAGCTACATCGTCGAGCAGATCAGCGGCCGCCGCCTGCCTCACAACGCGGCGCAGATCGCGCAGCTGACTCGCCCGATTCCCATTCCCGCGTTACAGGCCGGGGATCTCGTATTCTTCAACACGCGCAACCAGCGCCATTCCCACATGGGAATCTATCTCGGCGACGGCCGATTCGTTCATGCTCCGTCGAGCCGCGGGCGTGTCCGCATCGAACTGCTGGACAACCCGTATTTCAGGAGCCGGATCGACGGCGCGCGCAGACTGGTCGCGGCAAACTGACTGAACGCCTCAGGACACGACAGCGAGGCGTCAGTCAGGTCGGAGATGACCCGCGGGCGGGAATCGGCGCAACCGACTCGATCACGGCTTGCGCGGGGTGTGGACGAAGATCTCGTCCGGTTTCGTCAGACCGAGCTCGAAGCGCGCACGCTCCTCGACCGCTTCGTTGCCCGACTTCAGGTCGCGCACTTCCGCCTCGAGTCCCGCGTTGCGCTGCTCGAGGCGCTGGTTGGTTTCACGCTGTGCCTGCAACTGGCGATCCACGTCCCACACGCGCAGCCAGCCGCCTTTGCCGAGCCAAAGCGGATACTGCAGGACGATCACCAGCACGGCGAGAACGATCAAGGGCCAACGCATATTCGAAGGTCTTGCCGAAAAGCCTGCCTGCGGATCCGCGCAGGCAGGACAACGTTATTCATCGGAGTTGAAAAAACGGGGCCGGCGGATGAGCGCCGGCCCGGGTCATGTGTCATGCAGCGGACACCGAAACGCCCGCCGTCCGGGCTCGCGCTCAGCGCACCCGCAAATTGTAGAATGCGCGGCGCCCCGGGTAGCTGACGGTATCGCCGAGATCTTCCTCGATGCGCAACAGCTGGTTGTACTTCGAGATGCGATCCGAGCGCGACAGCGAACCGGTCTTGATCTGCATCGCGTTCAGGCCGACGGCGATGTCGGCGATCGTCGAATCCTCGGTTTCGCCCGAGCGATGCGAAATCACCGCGGTATAGCCGGCGCGCTTGGCCATCTCGACGGCGGCGAAGGTCTCCGACAGCGTGCCGATCTGGTTGATCTTGATGAGGATCGAGTTCGCGACGCCCTGGTCGATGCCCTGTTCGAGGATCCTGGTGTTCGTCACGAAGAGATCGTCGCCGACAAGTTGCAGGCGGCGGCCGAGCTTGTCGGTCAGCGTCTTCCAGCCGGCCCAGTCGTTCTCGGCCATGCCGTCCTCGATCGAGACGATCGGGAAGCGGTCGGCGAGCGTCGCCAGGTAGTCGGCGAAGCCTTCGGAGGAGAGCGTCAGCCCTTCGCCCGCGAGCACGTACTGGCCGTCCTTGTAGAACTCCGACGCGGCGCAGTCGAGCGCGAGCAGCACGTCGCGGCCCGGCTCGTAGCCGGCAGCGGCGATCGCGTCCTGGATCATGTTCAGCGCTTCTTCGGTGCCGCCGACGTTCGGCGCGAAACCGCCTTCGTCGCCGACCGTCGTCGGATAGCCTTTCTTGTCGGTGAGCTTCTTCAGGTGATGGAAGATTTCGGCGCCGCAGCGCAGCGCTTCGCGGAAGCTCGTCATCGACACCGGCATGATCATGCATTCCTGAATGTCGAGGCTGTTGTTCGCGTGCGCGCCACCGTTGATGACGTTCATCATCGGCACCGGCATCGCCATCGGGCCGGAGCCGCCGAAGTAGCGATACAACGGCAGGCCGGCCTCTTCCGCGGCGGCTTTCGCGATGGCCATCGACACGGCGAGCGTCGCGTTCGCACCAAGGCGCGACTTGTTCTCGGTGCCGTCGAGTTCGATCAGCGTGCGGTCGATGAAAGCCTGCTCTTCGGCGTCGAGGCCGATCAGCGTTTCGGAAATCTCGGTGTTGACGTTCTCGACCGCCTGCAACACACCCTTGCCGAGATAGCGCGCGGCATCGCCGTCGCGCAGCTCGATCGCCTCGCGCGATCCGGTCGAGGCGCCCGACGGCACCGCGGCCCGGCCCATGACGCCCGATTCGAGCAGGACATCGGCTTCCACCGTGGGGTTGCCGCGGGAATCAAGAATTTCGCGGGCAATGATATCGACAATTGCACTCATGGTTTTTCCTCTCGTTCTTGTGGAATCGAAAACTTTGGAGCGGGGTTCTGCAGTGCGCGGCGAAGCTCAGCCGGCCATCTCCATGAAACCGTGCGCTTTCACCAGCGCGTCGATTTCCTTGAGCGTTGCGAGTAGCGCTTTCATCTTCGGCAGCGGCCACGCGTTCGGGCCGTCCGACAGCGCTTTCGCCGGATCGGGGTGGCTTTCCATGAAGAGGCCGGCGATGCCCACCGCGACGGCCGCGCGCGCCAGCACCGGCACGAATTCGCGCTGGCCCCCGGATGCCGTGCCCTGCCCGCCAGGCAACTGCACCGAATGCGTCGCGTCGAACACGACCGGGCAGCCGGTCTCGCGCATGATCGCGAGGCTGCGCATGTCGGACACGAGGTTGTTGTAGCCGAACGACGCGCCGCGCTCGCAGACCATGATTGTGTCGGCGCCGCCGTTGGCTTCGCGTGCCTTGTCGACGACGTTCTTCATGTCGCCGGGCGCGAGGAACTGACCTTTCTTGATGTTCACCGGACGGCCGGAAGCCGCGACGGCGTGGATGAAGTCGGTCTGCCGGCACAGGAAGGCTGGCGTCTGCAGCACGTCGACAGCCGCCGCAACCGCCGGGATCTCGTCGATCGCGTGCACGTCGGTGAGCACGGGCACGCCGAGCTGCTTCTTCACGTCGGCGAGAATCTCCAGGCCTTTTTCCATCCCCATGCCACGGTACGACTTGCCCGAGCTGCGGTTGGCCTTGTCGTACGACGACTTGTAGATGAACGGGATGCCGAGCTCGACGCAGATTTCCTTCAGCGCACCGGCGGTCTCGAAAGCCATGTCGCGCGATTCGATGACGCACGGCCCCGCGATCAGGAAGAACGGCTTGTCGAGGCCCGCCTCGAATCCGCAAAGTTTCATGCCACTCCTTCAGGCCGACGTCGCGGCCGCCTTGCGCGCGAGCGCCGCCTTCACGTAGGCCGTGAACAGCGGGTGCCCCTTGCGCGGGTTCGACGTGAATTCCGGATGGAACTGGCAACCGACGAACCACGGATGATCCGGCAGTTCGATCATTTCACACAGGTCGGTGCCCGGCGCGCGGCCCGACACGCGCAGGCCCTTCTCTTCGAGCCGGGCGAGCAGCGTGTTGTTGACTTCATAGCGGTGGCGATGACGTTCGACGATATCGGCGACGCCATACACTTCGCGCGCGAGCGAGTTTTCGACGAGATGGCAGACCTGCGCGCCCAGGCGCATCGTGCCGCCGAGGTCCGACGCTTCGGTGCGCTTTTCGAGCTTGCCGCTGCGATCCTGCCATTCGGTGATCAGGCCGATCACCGGATACGGCGTGTCGCGCTCGAATTCGGTCGAATGCGCGCCGGCCAGGCCGACGACGTTGCGGGCGAATTCGATCACCGCGAGCTGCATGCCGAGGCAGATGCCCAGATACGGCACCTTGTTCTCGCGCGCAAAGCGGATCGCGGCGATCTTGCCTTCGGTGCCGCGCTTGCCGAAACCACCCGGCACGAGGACCGCGTCCATCTTCTCCAGCACCGCGCAGCCGTCGCGCTCGATGTCCTCGGAGTCGATGTAATGGATCTTGACCTTGCTCTCGGTGTGCATGCCGGCGTGGGACACGGCTTCGATCAGCGACTTGTACGATTCGGTGAGATCGACGTATTTGCCGACGAACGCGATGTCGACGGTGTGCTTCGGGTTTTCGAGCGCGCGAAGAAGGTTTTCCCACACCGAAAGGTCGGCCGCGCGCGCGAGGATATTCAGCTTGTGGCAGACGATCTCGTCGAGCATCTGGTCGTGCAGCTGGCCCGGGATCTTGTAGATCGAGTTCGCGTCGAGGCACTCGATGACTGCTTCGGGCATGACGTTGCAGAACAGTGCGATCTTGCGCCGCTCGTCGGCCGGCACCGGGCGATCCGCGCGGCACAGCAGGATGTCGGGCTGGATGCCGATCTCGCGCAGTTCCTTCACCGAGTGCTGCGTCGGCTTGGTCTTCAGCTCACCGGCGGTCGGGATGTACGGGATCAGCGTCAGATGGATGAAACAGGTGCTGTTGCGTCCTTCCTCGATGCCCATCTGGCGGATCGCTTCGAGGAACGGCAGCGACTCGATGTCTCCGACCGTGCCGCCGATCTCGACGATCGCGACTTCGGCACCTTCCGCGCCGCGCTTGATGTACTGCTTGATCTCGTCGGTGATGTGCGGGATCACCTGCACCGTCTTGCCGAGGTACTCGCCGCGCCGTTCCTTCTTGATCACCGACTCGTAGATCTGGCCGGTGGTGAAGTTGTTGCGCTTGCCCATCCTGGCGCTCGTGAAGCGCTCGTAGTGACCCAGATCGAGGTCGGTTTCAGCGCCGTCTTCAGTGACGAAAACTTCGCCGTGCTGAAACGGGCTCATCGTGCCCGGATCGACGTTGATATACGGATCGAGCTTGAGGTGGGTGACCTTGATGCCGCGGGATTCGAGAATGGCCCCGAGCGAGGCCGCTGCGATGCCTTTGCCCAGGGAGGACACGACACCGCCGGTTACGAAGACGTATTTGGTCATGGGAACGCTACTGCGGGAAAGCGCGATGATAACCGAAGAGGCCGCCGGTCCGGAAGCGGAGCTGACCGGCCCCCTTCAGTCCCCGGCACCGCCGCAGCGTTCCACCGCCGCGTTGTCGTCAACGGATGAATTCCCGGTTGATCTCGCGGAACAGTTCCGTGCCTCCGCGCTGCAGCCACTCGAACGCGACCATCTCGCGCGAGACGATCTCGAGTCCGTGGCTGCGCATGCGCGCAAAAGCGAGCTCGCGGTCGGCAGAATTGCGCGAACCGCACGCATCCGCAACGACGAACACCTGCTTGCCCGCCCAGCGCAGTCCGAGCGCTGTCTGCTGCACGCACACATGCGCCTCGGTGCCGCAGACGATGACCTGCCGCCGGGCGTCCACTGCGGTCCTGTCGAGACAGCCGTCCGCTTGCGCCGAGAAGCATTCCTTGGTGACGAACTCGGCGCCCGCCGCGGCAGCGGCGACCGCCGGCAGCGTGGCACCGAGCTTTGCCGGGAAATGCTCGGTCACCACGACCGGCACGCCGATGCGCGCCGCGAGGCCGGCGAGCCACGCGCAGTTGTGCGCGACCTGCTGCCCGTCGTCAATCGCCGGAGCGAGGCGTTCCTGGACGTCGATGACGAGGAGCACGGAGGTGGCGGGATTCATGAGCATTCGTTGTTCCTCAAAGGGGTCTGTGCGGGCGCACGAAATGCCGTACGGTAGCCGGCCTCACAATCCTTCGCGCAGCTTGGACGGCAGGGACAGGGATTTCCCGCTACGGTTGTCGATCCACACGATTTTCGCCGAGCCGGTCGCAAAAAGCCGTTCGTCGCCTTCGACGTAGAGTTCGTACCAGTTCATCACGCTGCTGCGCCCGGGCTGCCCCGCGAAGACCTTGACGATGGCTGTCGCCGGATAATTCACCGGGATCAGGAACGTGCAGTCGGCATGAACGATGACTGCGCCTTCGGCTTCGTCCGGATCGACACGAAAGTCCTTTTGCTCGATCCATTCGATCCGCGCCTGTTCGAAGTAGCGGAAATACAGCGTGTTGTTCAGGTGCCCGTATCGATCGAGGTCGCCCCAGCGTACGGGAATCTTCGTCGTGAGCTGAAGTTTGCGGATATCTTCCATGAAAAGAACGTCCTGTTGGTTGGAACCGGCAGCTAATGTAACATACGGTTCCGTATGTTCTTGACGGCTGCGAAGCGGTCCCGCGTCTGCGTCGTGTCCCGCACGTGTATTACACTGCCGTTCGCTCGACTACAGACCAACAATCGCGGACACAAATGGAGAATAGGATGGAACGCGAATCAATGGAATTCGATGTCCTGATCGTAGGCGGCGGCCCGGCAGGGCTGGCGGCGGCGATCCGGCTCAAGCAGCTCGCCAGCGAGAAAGGCACGGAGCTGGCGGTATGCCTGATCGAGAAGGCTTCCGAGATCGGCGCCCATATCCTGTCGGGCGCAGTGATGGACCCGCGCGCGCTCACCGAACTGATTCCCGACTGGAAAGCGCAGGGCGCGCCGGTCAATACCCAGGTATCCGAAGACCGCGTGATCTTCCTGAGCGAGACCGGCGGGCGCAGGGTGCCCAATAGCCTGCTGCCGGCCTGTTTCCTGAACCAGGGCAATTACATCGTGCGGCTGGGCAACGTCGTCAAGTGGCTCGGTGAACAGGCCGAGGCGATGGGCGTCGAAGTCTATCCGGGCTTTGCCGGCGCGGAAATCCTTTACGACGAGCGCGGCGCGGTCAAGGGCGTGGCGACCGGCGACATGGGCGTCACGCGCGATGGCGAGCCCGGCCCGGCCTACCAGCCCGGCATGGAGCTGCACGCCAAATACACGCTGTTCGCCGAAGGCTGTCGCGGCCATCTCGGCAAGCAGCTCGAGGAAAAGTACCGCCTGCGCGACGGCATCGACCCGCAGACCTACGGCATCGGCCTGAAAGAACTGTGGGAAGTGCCGGCCGAGCAGCACGTGCCCGGCCTGGTCGTGCACACCGCCGGCTGGCCGATGGACAGCGCCACTTACGGCGGCGGCTTCGCCTATCACCTCGAGGACAACCTCGTCGCTGTCGGCTATGTCGTGGGGCTCAACTACTCGAACCCGCATCTGGCGCCGTTCGAGGAGTTCCAGCGCTACAAGACGCACCCCGAGATCCGCAAGTTCCTCGAAGGCGGCAAGCGGCTGGCCTACGGTGCGCGCGCGCTCACGGCCGGTGGGCTGCAGAGCCAGCCGAAGCTGGTGTTCCCGGGCGGCGCGCTCGTCGGCGACGACGCGGGTTTCCTCAACGCCGCGCGCATCAAGGGCAGCCACGCCGCGATAAAGTCCGGCTCGCTCGCCGCCGAAGCGGCCTTCGGCGCTCTCGCCGCCAATCGGAGCCGCGACGAACTGACCGCGTTCCCCGAAGCGTTCCGCGCGAGCTGGCTGTTTGATGAGCTGCACCAGACGCGCAACTTCAAGCCCTACATGAAAAAAGGCCTGTGGATGGGGTCCTTGCTGTTCGGCATCGACCAGCAGGTGTTCCGTGGGCGCGCGCCGTGGACGCTGCACAACACAGCCGACCACACTGCGCTCAAGCCCGCGTCCGAGTGCTACAAGATCGCCTATCCGAAGCCCGACGGCGTGCTGACTTTCGACAAGCTGTCGTCCGTGTTCCTGTCGAACACGAACCACGAGGAAGACCAGCCCTGCCATCTGCAGCTGAAGGACCCGTCGATCCCGATCGCGGTGAACCTCGCGAAGTACGACGCGCCCGAACAGCGCTACTGCCCGGCCGGCGTGTACGAGATCGTGCGCGACCCCGACGGCACCCACCCACGACTGCAGATCAGCGCGCAGAACTGCGTGCACTGCAAGACCTGCGACATCAAGGACCCGACGCAGAACATCAACTGGGTCGTGCCGCAGGGCGGCGAAGGGCCGATCTATCAGGGGATGTGATCGAGTGCACTTCCGTCACGATTGTCGGTGACGGAAGCGCTGTAATACCTCCTGCCGCGCAGTGAGCACAGGACTTTCCGTCCTGTGCTCAGCGACAGGGTCCGCGTTCCGACTTGCGCTATTTCTGCAAGCCGAGCGCGCGGAGCACGGCCGCCTCCGCGACGACGCCCGACACCGCCTCCCTTGCCCCGCGTCCGTCGAACAGAAGCGTTCGCGGCAGCTCGCCGCGCCATTTCGCGTCAAGCGCATAGGCGAGCGCTTCGGGCGACTCGTCTGCGTAGGCAAAACGCTTCCCCGTGACCCCGGCGCGGTCGAGCGGCGCGGCGAGTCCTTCGTCGGCCGGCTCGACCGCGACCGTGATCAGCTGGAGGCGCGGATGCACTTTCGCCATCTCCGCGAAAAGCTTCAGGTTTTTCTTGCAGTGCACGCACTCGGACGACCACAGCGCGACGATCGTCGGCCGGGCATGGCTGGCCGGATCGGCGATCGCAGTGGCAGCCGCCCGGTCGAGCGGCACGAAGTCGTTCGCCGAACACGTCGCAGCGCCGGCCCAGACGATTGCTGCCAGCAGGTTTTTCAGTCGTTTCATCGTAGCCAGTACCCTTTCATCCCTTCCTTCTGCGTGCGCCAGAACGCAAACAGTTCGGCGCCGCGCAGGATCACCCGCGGCTGGTCGGACGCGCCGTCGGTCACAGCGAGCGACAGGCTGCGGAACTGTCCGCCGTTATCGTCGGATAGCTCGGCGCGCAGCTGCGTCCGTTCGCCATCGAACTCCTTCCACACGATCGCGACACGTTCGCCGCTCAACGCAATGTCGGCGTGAGCGGCGCGTTCGCCGCCGACGGTGCGCTGTCCCTCGACGCCTCCGTCTTTCAGGCGGCCGTAGAACACCCGCCCCTCGCCGTCCTTCTCGTTGAACCACACCGCGTGACGCGTGCCGTCGCCGGAAACCGCGAGCGACGGACCGTGGTGCGGGCAGGCGTCGACGCGCCAGCGGTCGAACGTTGCGCGCGCCACCGGGCCGGGCGTGCCGTCTGGGTCCAGCTTTGCCAGCGCGTGGTCGCGCTCGTTCGGCTCGAACACGTGTCGCCACAGCAGCATCGGCAAGCCGTCGACATCGTTTGCGAGCGCGATGCGGCAGCACTCGCAGGAATGGTCGCCGACTTTCACTTCGGGCCGGAACGTCCGCCCGCCGTCGTCGGACACCGCCGCATAAATCGCCGCGCCGCGGTAGTCCCGCTTCGCGCCCTGTGCGGCTTCCAGATCGCGCTTATCGATCCATGCGAGCACGACCTGCCCGCTCCCCGTGACCGTCATCGTCTCGAAGCGGTGAGTGATCTCCTGGCGGTCGCGGTGCACGGTGATCGGGGCGCCAAAGCCTTGCCCCTTGTCCGCGCGCGCAAAACGGATCTCGCCGGTGAAAGGCTTCGCCAGCGGGCGCGTCCACGAAACCAGCACGCTGCCGTCCGGCGCGAACGCGATCTTCGGCCGATTCTCGCCGTCGGCGGAAATCGCTTCCGGGTCGGCGTTGACGGTTACCGGCGCGTCCCAGCTCGCCCCGCCGTCGGCGCTGCGCTGGAGGACGACGTGCTGCCCGTCCTTCGAAACCGCGTACAGCATGCCGTCCGGGCCGAATGCCGCGCTCGTGCCAAGCTCCGGCCTCGCCGGCCGGACCGCAGCGCTTTTCCCTGCCGCGTGATCGGCGTGCTGCGCGAAAGCGCCCGCCGCGCATCCCAGCGCCAGCAGTATTGCGGCAAACCGGCCCACTCTGCCCTTTCGCTTCATCGTCATTACCCCATCCTCGCCACCGGCGCCTGCAGACGTACGCTCTGCCGCCGTCACCATCACCCTCATCGTCACCATTTCGCCTCGACTCCCGCGATCACCGTGCGCGGCAAGCCCGGTGAGTAGGCCGGCGTGCTGCCCGTCGACAGCTGCGCGCTGTCCGCGTAACGCCGGTCGGTGAGGTTGTTCACGCTGCCGAACAGCGAAACGGCCGGCGTCAGCGCCAGGTTGCCGCGCAGGTTGAAGAGATCGTGTCCGCCGTATTTCACGGTGTTGCTGTCGTCGAGCCAGTACGAGCCGATCCTCGTCCACTCGAGCTGCGCGCGGAACGCGTCGTTCGGCGTCCACGTCAGCCGGGCGTTCGACATCAGCCGCGGCGCGCTTTGCTGTTCCTTGCCGCCGAAGTCCGCTTGCGCAGTCACCCAGTCGACGAACTCGTGGCGCGCGTACGACAACGCGAGATCCAGCCGCAGCTGCCGCGCGAGCGGCGCACCGAGCCCGAGCTCGACGCCGCGGTGGCGGGTCTCGCCGGCGTTCGTCGTGATCGTCTGCGTCGTGGCCGGGTCGCGCTGGCTGACGATGTCGTCGCGCTTGGTCAGCTCGTACGCGACGAGGTCATACGACAGGCCCGCCACGACGCCGCGCACGCCGAGCTCGTACTGCTCGGCCTTGATCGCGTCGAGCTCGAGCGCCGACTGCGTCAATGCATGGGCGGCTTCGAGGCTGCCGGCACGCGACGGGCGGAAGATCTGCGATTCGGACGGGGCACGGAAAGCCTGGTTGTACGACGCGAAAAGATGCGTGTTCTCGCCGAGCGCGTACGTCGCCCCGAGTTTCGGGGTCGCACGGTGATAGCTGACGCGAGTGTTCGCCACCTGGCCGTAGAAGTTGCTCCCGACCTGCACGACTTCGCCAGCGCCGAGCTGGTTGTCGAACTCGTAGCGCATGTCGTCGTAGCGCAGGCCGGCGGTCAGCCGCAGCCGGTCGGTCGGCGAGATTTCGCCGTGGACGTACGGCGAAACGCCGCGATATTCGACGTCGTAGTCGTAGATACGCGGGCCGACGGTGTAGGCGATGAACTCGCGGCTCGCGCCGCTGCCGCGCGTCGTCGGGTCGATGCGATTCTCGCGCCGTTCCCCCGGGCTCAGGTCGAAATCGACGCCGACGATCATGCGCGCGCGCAGCGGCGCGAAGTCCCGGCGCCATTTCGCCATCAGCCCGTACGAACGGTTGCCGGTTTCGGCGATCGTCGGGTCGAAGCGCAGCGCGAAGCTCGCGAGGAGATCCATGCTGTTGTCGCGCACGTACGGCGTGATCGACAGCAGCGAGTCGGCCGTCTCGTGTTCGTAGTTCGTCGACAGGCGCAGCGCGCTGACCTTGCGGAACGCGATCGGCAGGTAGTTCTTCGTCGGATCGTGCCGGTAGTCGTCACGCACGAGCGGCGAGTTTGCGCCGGTTTCCTGGTCGATATCGGAGAAACCCAGCACGGTCTTCAGCGACGTGCTGTCACCGATGAAGTGATCCCAGCGCAGCGTGCCGCTGTTGCGGTCGTAGCCGGTGTCGTCGCGCCAGCCCTCCGTCCGGGTCAGGTTCAGGTCGGCCCGCCAGCCGCCGTCGGCATAGCCGCTGCCGCCGCCGACGAGCGCACGCCGCCAGCCGTGCTCGCCGGCCTCGATCGAGCCGTCAGCTTCCGTCTTCGTCGGCGGCGTGCGCGTCAGCACGTTGACGACGCCGCCGATCGCGTCCGACCCGTACAACGCCGACGACGGGCCGCGATTGACTTCGATGCCGCCGGCCTGCGGGATGTTGATCTCGTACAGGCCGTTGTGGTTGAAGAAACCGGTCGAGCGCGACGGAATGCCGTCTTCGAGGAACAGATAGACCGGGCTCGTCGTGAACGGCTGGCGGATCGCCGTCGTGTGGCCTTCGCCGTTCGTCACCCCGACCGCGACACCCGGCGTCTGGCTCATCACTTGAGCCGGATGGGCGGGCTTGTCCAGCGCGATGTCCTCCCCCTGGACGACGCCGACCGAAGCCGGGGTTTCGACGAGTCGCGCCTCTTCGCGCGTCGCGGTGACCGTCACCTGTTCGAGAACAGTGGCGGCGTCATCGGACGCAGCGGCACCACTCGCTGCTCCGATGCACGCCAGCACCAGCGCGTTGCGCCGGGTATCAATGCCCATGATCCGCCCGGCCCGCCTGGTTCAACGGCCGCACAGGGGCCGCCACCTCGATCGATTCGCGCTTGCCGCTCCGGCTCTCGACGACCAGCGTCAGCGGCACCGTGTCGCCCACGCGGACGGGTTGCTTCAGGTCGAACAGCATCACGTGGTGGCCGCCGGGCTTGAGCTCGACGGCCCGGCCGGCCGGCAGTTCGACTGCGGCGACGGGACGCATCTTCATGACGTCTTTCTCCATCACCATCTCGTGTATCTCGACTTTTCCCGCAACGGGCGAGTCCGCCGAGACAAGCCGGGCGTCCTGTGCCGCGGTGAGGCGCATGAACGCGCCCGTGACTTTCTGCTGCGCGACTGTCGCCCGCACCCAGGCGTCTTCGACCTGCACCTGGGCGATCGCAGGGCCCGCAAGCACGGCAGAAACCAGGCTGACTACAAGGATCTTCTTCATGATGTTCACTCCATCGATTTGCAAATCGGCCCGTGAGCCGGCACGGCAAGCTCGCGCGGCCGACGCGAATCGACGCGATCGGGGCGAGCGAATGTATTGATACCGAATGCCGCGGAAGGGTTTCGGCAGGAACGGCGTCATCCGGCCGTGCCCCGTCTCCTGCAAGCGAGAAGACGGGGCACGGCCGGCACGCCACTCAGGCGCGCGGGAGCGGTGGAGCGCGGGGCTGCGCCGCTCTCCAGGCGAAGAGCGGGCGCGGCGAGTGGAGGTAAAGCGGGGGGAGGTGGTCGGAACGGCCTTTCAATGCGAAAGGTGCGGGCGGCATCGCGGGAAGCGCCGGCACGTCGCAGTGCGTCGCGCAGAAAGCACAGCGTTCGGCGGGAAACACGTGGGCGTCACCCTTGTCGCGCGAATCATCGACCGCGACCATCTTCATGCCGGCGACGGTGCACACCTGAATCAGGCGCTTCTCGCCGTCGGCGCGCGACAGCGCGTGGCTCAGCGCCGGCGCAAGCGCGCCCAGCAGGATCGCGAACAACGCGATCCAGGCAGTGCAACTGCGAGCCGTACGCTTGAAATACATCGGCGAAAACCCGAGCGACCGGGGTTGTCCAGAACAGTGCGGCGATTCTAACAGCTGCAACGCACGCATCATTGACTGCAGTCAAGCCCGGCAGCCGGTCCCAGCCGGCCGCCGGGTGCGTTCACCCCAGCCACCGTCGCGCGTTGCGGAACATGCGCATCCATGGCGAATCCTCGCCGAGCCCGGCCGGGTACCAGCTCATCTGCACGGTCCGCGCAGTGCGTTCCGGGTGCGGCATCAGGATCGTGAAGCGGCCGTCCGCAGTCGTGAAACCGGTCGATCCTTGCGGCGAACCGTTCGGGTTGAACGGATAAGTCGCGGCCGGCACGCCGTGGTTGTCGACATGGCGCAGCGCCGTCAGCACACGCTCAGAGTCGGTAGCGTCGCGGAACACCGCACGCCCCTCGCCGTGGCTGACGACGATCGGCATGCGACTGCCAGCCATGCCGGCGAACAGGATCGACGGGCTGTCGAGCACTTCGGCCACCACGAAACGCGCCTCGAACTGCTCGCTGCGGTTGCGGTGGAAAGTCGGCCAGTGTTCGGCGCCCGGGATGATCGATGCGAGGTGCGCCATCATCTGGCAGCCGTTGCACACGCCGAGCGCGAACGTGTCGGGGCGGGTGAAAAACGCTTCGAATTGCGCGCGCAGCGCCGGGTTGAACAGGATCGACTTGGCCCAACCCTGCCCCGCACCGAGCACGTCCCCGTACGAGAAACCGCCGCAGGCCGCGAGACCGTGAAACTCCCCAAGCTGGTGGCGCCCGGCCTGCAGATCCGACATATGCACGTCGTACGGCGCGAAACCGGCGCGCTCGAACGCTGCTGCCATCTCGGCCTGCGAATTGACGCCCTGCTCGCGCAGGATTGCGATCTTCGGCCGCGCGCCCGTCGCGATCATCGGCGCGGCGACATCATCGGCCGGATCGAAAGTCAGGGCGACGCTCAGCCCCGGGTTCGTCGCGTCGGCGAGCGCGTCGAACTCCTCCTTCGCGCAATCGGCGTCGTCGCGCAGGCGCGCGATGCGGTAGCTCGTCTCGGACCAGACCTGCAGCAGTTCGGCGCGCGGCGCGTTGAAGACGAGCTTCGCGTTGCGCCAGAAGCGGAGCTCGTCCTTCGCGTTCGGCTCGCCGAGGAAGTGGTAGGTGAGCCCGGCTTCGCGCAGCGGTGCGGTGACGCGGGCGCGGTCGTCGCGGCGGATCTGGATTACCGCGCCGAGTTCCTCCGCGAACAGCCCGCCGAAGAGCCGGTCGTTGAGGCGGCCCTTGATCGTGTCCGGCTTCTTGTCGAGTCCGTCGACGTCGTTCATGTACTGGTCGTAGCAGACCGTGTCGAGCACCACCGACAGGCCGCATTTCGACGCGAACGCCATCTCGCACAGCGTTGCGAACAGGCCGCCGTCACCACGGTCGTGATACGCGAGCAGCAGACCGTCGCGGCGGAACTGCTGGATCAGGCCGAAGAACCTTGCGAGCTGCGCGGCATCGACGTCGGGCGCGTGCTCGGCGACCGAGCCGAATACCTGCGCCAACGCCGAGCCACCGAGGCGGTTGCCGTCGTTGCCGAGGTCGATCAGCAGCAGTTCGGTGTCGACACCTTCGGGGAACTGCAGCTGCGGCGTGAGCGTGCGGCGGATGTCCGCGACCGGCGCGAACGCCGTGACGACGAGCGACAGCGGCGAGACGACCTGGCGGCTCTCGCCGTCGTCCTGCCACGTGGTCTTCATCGACAGCGAATCCTTGCCGACCGGGATCGCAAGACCGGCCTGCTGGCAAAACTGCGACACCGCGCTGACGGTGTCGAACAGCTTCGCATCCTCGCCGCGATGCCCGGCCGCGGCCATCCAGTTCGCCGACAGCTTGAGCTGGCCGATGTCGGCAATGTCCGCGGCGGCGATGTTCGTCACCGCCTCGCCGATCGCCATGCGTCCGGACGCCGGCGCGTCGAGGCACGCAACCGTGGTGCGCTCACCCATCGCGAACGCTTCGCCCTGGTAGCCGTGGAAGCTCATTGCGGTGACCGCGACATCGGCGACCGGAACCTGCCACGGGCCGACCATCTGGTCGCGCGCCGTCAGGCCGCCGACCGAGCGGTCGCCGATAGTGATCAGGAAGTTCTTGCTCGCGACCGCCGGCAGGCGCAGCACGCGCAGGCAAGCGTCCTTCAGGTCGATATCGGTGACGTCGAACGGCGGCACATGCACCGCGCGGCGCGACACGTTGCGGGTCATCTTCGGCGGCTTGCCGAGCAGCACCTGCATTTCCATGTCGACGGGCTTGTTCTCGAAATGACGGTCGGCAACGGTCAGGCGGCCGTCCGCGGTCGCTTCGCCGAGCACGGCGAACGGGCAGCGCTCGCGCTCGCAGATCGCGCGGAATTCGGCGAGGCTTTCGGGCGCGATCGCGAGCACGTAGCGCTCCTGCGACTCGTTGCTCCAGATCTCGCGCGGGCTCATGCCCGGCTCCTCGATATGGACTTCGCGCAGCTCGAAATGCGCGCCCAGTCCGGCCGATTCCGCCAGTTCCGGCATCGCATTCGACAGCCCGCCGGCGCCGACGTCGTGGATCGCGAGGATCGGGTTCGCGTCACCGCGCTGCCAGCAGCAGTCGATGACTTCCTGACAGCGGCGCTCGATCTCGGGGTTGCCGCGCTGCACCGAGGCGAAGTCGAGATCGGCCGTGTTCGTGCCAGTCGCCATGCTCGAAGCGGCGCCGCCTCCGAGCCCGATCAGCATGCCCGGGCCGCCGAGTTGGATCAGCAGCGTGCCGGGCGCGAACTTCACCTTGTGCGACTGCTGCGCCTGGATGCTGCCGAGGCCGCCCGCGATCATGATCGGCTTGTGATAGCCGCGCACTTCGCCCTGCACTTCCTGCTCGAACGTGCGGAAGTAACCGGCAAGGTTCGGACGGCCGAATTCGTTGTTGAACGCGGCGCCGCCGATCGGGCCTTCGATCATGATGTCGAGCGCCGAAGCGATGCGGTCCGGCTTGCCATAGGGTTTTTCCCACGGCTGTCCGAATTCCGGAATGTTCAGGTTCGACACCGAAAACCCGGTCAGGCCGGCTTTCGGCTTCGAACCGCGGCCGGTCGCTCCTTCGTCGCGGATCTCGCCACCCGCCCCGGTCGCAGCGCCGGGGAACGGCGAGATCGCCGTCGGGTGGTTGTGCGTCTCCACTTTCGCCAGGATGTGCGTCTCTTCGGCGCGGAAGCGCCACTGGCCGTCGGCGTCCGCGTAGAAGCGGTCGATGGTCGCGCCCTCGATCACCGACGCGTTGTCCGAATACGCGACGACAGTGCCTTCAGGATGCGCATTGTGCGTGTCGCGGATCATGCCGAACAGCGTTTTCTCCATCGGCCGCGCGTCGATGACCCAGTCGGCGTTGAAAATCTTGTGACGGCAATGTTCGGAGTTGGCCTGCGCGAACATCATCAGCTCGACGTCGGTCGGATTGCGCGCGACGCGGGTGAAGTTGTCGACGAGGTAGTCGATCTCGTCGTCGGACAGCGCGAGGCCGAGTTCGGCGTTCGCCGCAACGAGCGCGTCACGCCCCCCGGCGAGCACCTCCACCGACATCAGCGGCTTCGGCTCGTAGTGATGGAACAGCGCTTCGGCCGCCTCGAGGTTCGCCAGCACCGATTCGGTCATGCGATCGTGCAGCAGCGGCAGCACCGCCGCGTACTGGCGGTCGTCGAGCCCGTGGCGCATGTCGAGCGAATACAACACGCCGCGCTCGATGCGCATCGCCTTGTCGAAGCCACACTGGCGCGCGATATCCGTCGCCTTCGACGACCACGGCGAGATCGTTCCGAGCCGCGGCACGACGAGCAACTGCGTGCCGTGGGGCACTTGCGGCGACGCGGGGACGGCCCCGAGCAGGTCGACGAGCCGGTCGCGTTCGTCCGTCGCCAGCGGTGCGGCGAGCTCGACGAAATACCAGTACTCCGCGGCCAGCCCCTTTAGCTTCGGCAGCACTTCGGCTGCGGATCGAGAAAGGCGCGTGAGGCGGGAGGAAGAAAGCGCCGCAGCGCCGCGCAGCTTGAGGATTTCGGCCATTTCTATCGTTGCGAAGGGGAAAGTGGACGCGAACAGGGTTCGCCCGTCGGAAGGGCGAAATTATACCCGACGCCCGCTGGTTCGCCCGCTGCGCATTCCGGCGCCCGGCCATGCAGGCACGTGCGGTGCCGGAGCGACACTGCAGAGCCGCTATTCCCTTTTTGCCACCGGGAACCGGCGCGTGATCGCGGCGGCGGTTATTGTTCGGTCGCGCGTGACGGAAGCGAGGCTGCGACCGAGATGTCGACGACCTTCTTGTCCACAGCGGCCTCCTCGATCTTCTCGAGTCGCCCGTCCACGATGGCGCCACAGTCCATCTGCAGCTGCCGGTAGATGATGTGTCCCGAAACGTGCGCACCCGCCTGCAACTCGAGGAAATGCTCGACTTCCAGGTCGCCGTCGATCCGGCCATTGACAACCGCGTCATGAACATGCACCCGGCCGGCGATCGACCCCCTGTTGCTGACGACGAGGAGACTGCGTTCACCCTCCTTGCCGAGGACGTTGCCTTCGATCTTTCCGTCGACCCGCAAGCCCCCGGAAAACACCACGTCGCCGATGATTTCGAGATTGTCTGCGACCAGGCTGGACAGCTTGGTGACCTGTATTGCCTTGTTGCGCTTGCGTCCGAACATCGCTTTCGTCCCTCGAATGGCGTCCTCACCGCATGCGCAGGAGGTTCAACGGGCAGCTGGCGCGCCCTTCGTTGCCGACTTGATGAACGCCAGCTCTTCCCTGATCTGCTTGAGCTCGTCGTTCAGACCGACCACCTGGCGTTCGAGCTCGCCCCGCGTCGCCAGTTCCACCTCGAGATCGAAGCGCGCCTTGCTCAGCGCTTCCTGCAGCTCGCGGTTCTGCTGCCGCATCGCCGACACCGACGACTCCGATGCGAGCCGGTCCTCGAAATACCGGACACCGAGCCCGAGCATCACCAGAACGACGATGACGAACCCCCACAGGAACACGACGCGCTTGAGCCCGTAGGTCGGATCCGACGTCAGGATGTAGGAGTCCTGCGTCAGCTTGCGGTTGCTGTAACGACGGCGCGGCGGCATATCGCCCGGACTGCTCAGAACTGCGCGAGGTACGACGCCGGATCGACGATCAGACCGTCCTTCAGGACTTCGAAATGCAGGTGGGCGCCAGTCGATCGTCCGGTAGAGCCGATCGACGCGATCCTGTCTCCCGGCAGCACGACCTGGCCGACTTTCACGTGGAGCTTCGACGCGTGTGCGTAGCGCGTCGCGAGGCCGGCGCCGTGGTCGATCTCGACAGTCAGGCCATAATCCGGACGGCGTCCGGCGAAGATGACGCGCCCGCCTGCGCTGGCGGAAATCCGCGTGCCCTTCGGCGCCGGAAAATCGACTCCGCCGTGGAAGGCGAGACGACGCCGGAACGGATCGCTGCGGTTGCCGAAGCCGGACGAGATCCCGAAGCCGGCGACCGGGGAGCGGCCGGGGAAAGACATGTGAGCAAGGCTGTAGCCGGTGGCCAGCCGGTCCAGTCCGGCGAGCGTCTGCGCGAGGCGCTCGATATCGCGCTCCATTTCGGCGAGTTCTCCGGCCAGCAGCCCTTCCGGCTTGCCGTCGAGCCCCACCACTGCCGGCAACTGCGGCAGAATCAGGCCGGACGGCAACTCTGGGGCGCGTGCGGGGACCGGCTGCAGCAACGGCCCGCCGGCCGGGGAACCGAGCGGCGTTTTTGCGATGCGGCCAGGCGTGGAGTCGGCTGCGACGTTTTCGATGATCCGCGCCTCGAAATCCTTGATCGCGCCGATCCGCTCCGTCAGCGCGGCCGCCTCGGCCTGCAACTGGACCATGCGCCCGGACAGCTCGCCGAAACGGCCGATCAGCAAGTCGCTTTGCGACTCGGCAGGCACCGCCGGGGCGGCTTGGGGGGTATTCCGGACCTTGCCGTCCACCACGTAGCCAAGCGCAAAACCGCCGGCAAGCGCTGCGAACACGATCGCCACGATGACGCCGACAAAAACCCGGGCGCTGATCGTGTGCATGCGCGATTGTGTCAGCGTCCCGGCGGAAAGAATGACGAAAGCCATCCTTGTCCTCCTGTTCTGTCCGGTCGCCGGCGCTGTTCGCACCGCGTCGCGGACGGGCTGAAAAACGAGCCCCGGCGTTTTTGCATTTGTGCAAACCTTTATCGCCGGAACAAAGTTTTCGGAGTCTAGCACCAAAGCGCGGCGCAAAGGCAGCCCTGCCAGACCGCGCGCCCGCTCTTCACCCGCCCGCAGCCAGGACCGGATGTCAAAAATTCTTCCGCCAATCCTCGCCAGCCCGCAGTCGGCAGTCGGCAGTCAGGTCTGCCGCCCCCGCTATTCGCTGCGCATCACCTCGGGGTGGTGCGGTGCAGGCGCGTCTTGCGCACCTGCTCGCCGGGCCGGGCGGCCTGGCCCTGCGGCTTCGGCAAGCCGGCCAGCGAGCACACCTCGGCTTCCGGCATCTCCATCCACATGCCGCGCTTGAGCCGTGACGACAGCGTCACCGGACCGTAGCGCACCCGCATCAGCCGGCTGACGGTGAGGCCTACTGCTTCGAACATGCGCCGGACTTCCCGGTTTCGGCCTTCGGAAAGAGTCACCCGGTACCAGTGGTTGGCGCCTTCGCCGCCCTCGTCGGAGATCGACGTGAATCGCGCGAGCCCGTCCTCGAGCTGGATGCCGGTTTTCAGCGATTCGAGCTGTTCGTCGTCGAGCTGCCCGAGCAGGCGCACCGCGTATTCACGCTCGAGTTCGTAGCGCGGATGCATCAGGCGGTTGGCCAGCGTGCCGTCGTTCGTAAAGAGGAGCAGGCCCGAGGTATTGAAGTCGAGCCGCCCGACGGCGATCCAGCGCCCCTTGCGCAGGATCGGCAGCCGCTCGAACACCGTCGGGCGGCCCTCCGGGTCCTCGCGCGAGACGATTTCGCCTTCGGGCTTGTGATAGATCAGCACGCGCGGCGTGCGCACTGTGAAACGCAACGGAATCAGCTTGCCGTTGTACTTGACGCGGTCACCCGGGCCGATTTTCTGGCCGAGTTCGGCAGGCAGGCCATTGACCGAGATTCTCCCGGCAACCACCCATTCCTCGATTTCGCGGCGCGAGCCGAGTCCGATCTGCGCCAGCACTTTCTGCAGCCGCTCGGGTTCGGCAAGCGCCGTGTTTTCGTGTTCGCCGCGCCCTCCGCGTGCGGGCGCAGCGGCGCGCGGCGGACGTGCGAGCCGTGCGTTTTCCCCGGCATCGGGTGTCGACGGGCGTCCGCCGGCGCGCGGCGCACGCGCTGCCGGATGCCTGCCCGCCTCCACCGTCTCAGCGTTCTTCTTCGTCGGGGGCCGCAGCGGCCGCTTCGATTTCTTTGGTATCGACAAGGTCCATGATCCTTTCAATTTCGGTTAACGCGGGCAGTTCGGTCAGGCTGCGCAGCCCGAGGTCGTCGAGAAAGCGCCGCGTGGTCGCAAACAGCGCGGGGCGCCCGGGGGTGTCGCGGTGACCGACGATGTCGATCCAGCCGCGCGATTCGAGCGTCTTGAGCACGTTCGGCGACACGGCGACGCCGCGGATATCCTCGATGTCGCCACGCGTCACCGGTTGACGGTACGCGATGATCGACAGCGTCTCCAGCACTGCGCGCGAATATCGCGGCGGCTTTTCCTGCTTCAGCCGGTCGAGGAAGACCTGGTATTCCGGCCGCGTCTGGAATCGCCAGCCGGAGGCCACCTGCACCAGTTCCGCGCCGCGATCCGACCAGTCGGCGCGCAGGTCTTCGAGCACGCGCCGGATGAAGTCCGCTCCCGGGTCTGGGTCGAACAGCTGCCGCAGGTCGGCGACCGCAAGAGGCGCCGATGCCGCGAGCAGAGCCGCCTCGACGACGCGCTTGCAGTCTTCAGGCGTCGTCGGCTGCATCGGCGAGCTTCACGTATATCGGCGCGAAAGGCTCGTTCTGCGCCACCTCCACGAGCCTTTCCTTGACGAGTTCCAGCACCGCGAGAAAACTCACCACGAGCCCCGCGGGCCCGCGCGCGGGTTCGAACAGCGTGTCGAACACGACGAAAACGCCGTCCGCCAGCTTGCGCAGGATCGCGCTCATGTGCTCGCGCACCGACAGCTCGTCCCGTCTCACCTGGTGGTGTTGCGTCAGGCGCGCCTTCTTCATGATCTTCAGCCACGCGAGCTGAAGGTCGTGCAGGCTCACTTCCGGCAGACGCTCGACGACTTTCTCGGCGACGAAGATGCTCACCCGCTCGTAGTCGCGCTCGGCGCGCGGCAGCAGTTCGAGCCGTGCCCCCGCCAACTTCATCTGTTCGTAATCGAGCAGCCGGCGGACGAGTTCCGCCCTCGGGTCGCTGTCGTCGTCAGCGCCTTCGCGCTGCGGCCGGGGCAACAGCATGCGCGACTTGATCTCGAGCAGCGTCGCCGCCATCAGCAGGTAGTCCGCGGCGAGTTCGAGATTGTGTCTGCGCATCGCCTCGACATAAACGAGATATTGCGCGGTCAGCGCTGCCATCGGGATGTCGAGGACGTTCAGGTTCGATTTGCGGATCAGGTACAGCAGCAGATCGAGCGGACCCTCGAACGTCTCGAGGAACACTTCGAGCGCGTCCGGCGGGATGTACAGGTCCTTCGGCATTTCGAGCAGCGGCTCGCCGTAAAGGCGCGCGACGGCCTCGCCTTGGGCGACCGTCTCCGCGGGAACGAGCTCGAGGGGAAGATTCATTGCGGAAGACGTCCGAAGCCGGGGCGGTTCACCGTCACGGGGCGGCGGCAGGGCCGCCTCGCTGGCGGGGCGACTCAGGAGTACGAAAGCCCCATTGCCGCGCGAACGTCGCGCATCGTCTCTTCGGCAAGCTCGCTCGCACGCTCGCAGCCTTCGGCCATGATCCGGCGCAGCAGGGCGGGATTCTCGACGTAGGGCTGGGCGCGCTCGCGCATCACGGCCTGCTCCTTCAGGATCGCGTCGATGACCGGCTGCTTGCACTCGAGGCAGCCGATGCCCGCGCTGCGACAGCCGTCCTGCACCCACGCCCGCACACCGTCGTCCGAATAGATCAGGTGGAACTGCCACACCGGACACTTGTCGGGGTCGCCCGGGTCGGTTCGGCGCACGCGCGCCGGATCGGTCTGCATCGTGCGGATCTTCTTCGAGATCGAGTCCGCCTCCTCGCGCAGGAAAATCGTGTTGCCATAGCTCTTCGACATTTTCTGGCCGTCGAGGCCGGGCATGCGTGGAGCCTCGGTCAGCAGTGCGCCGGGTTCGACCAGCACCATCTTGCCGGTGCCTTCGAGATACCCGTGCAGCCGTTCGCGATCGACGTGGCCGAGGCTCTTCGCATCCTCGATCAGCACCCTGCCCTGCTCGCGCGCCGCATTGTCGCCTTCCTGCTGGAAACGCGTGCGCAATTCGGCGTACAGGCGTGCGTTCTTCGCGCCGAGCTTCTTCATCGCCTCCTTCGCGTTGTCCTCGAACCCCGGCTCACGCCCATACAGATGATTGAAGCGCCGCGCGATCTCGCGCGTGAACTCGACGTGCGGCAGCTGGTCCTCGCCGACCGGCACCTTGTCGGCACGATAGAGCAGGATGTCGGCCGACATCAGCAGCGGATAGCCGAGGAAGCCGTAAGTCGACAAGTCCTTGTGCTCGAGCTTTTCCTGCTGATCCTTGTACGTCGGCACGCGCTCGAGCCAGCCCAGCGGGCAGAACATCGACATCAGCAGGTGGAGTTCCGCGTGCGCGGGCACTCTGGACTGGATGAAGAACGTCGCTTTCTGCGGATCGACACCTGCCGCGAGCCAGTCGACCAGCATCTCCCAGACGCTGTCCGCGATGATCTGCGGGCTGTCATAGGCGGTCGTCAGGGCATGCCAGTCGGCGACGAAGAACAGGCAAGGGTATTCCGCCTGCAGCTTGACCCAGTTCTTGAGCACGCCGTGGTAATGGCCGAGATGGAGTCGCCCGGTCGGGCGCATGCCTGAAAGAACACGTTCTGCGTACATGATCGGTAATCAAAATCCAAAAAGCGTCGCGAGAAGGACCCGGAAAGCGGCCATCATCGGCCACAGCAACTGTCCGAGCACCCCGGTGAACAGCAGCACGAGAAGGATCGGAAAGCCGTAAGGCTCGATCCGCGAATATTTCCACGCCAACCGGTGCGGCAGCAGGCTCACCGCGATCCGACCCCCGTCGAGCGGCGGAATCGGCAGCAGGTTCAGCAACATCAGCACCGCGTTGATCTGAATGCCGGCGTCGGCCATCTTCATCATCGGTATCGTGTAGACACTGTGCGGCGTGCTCAGCGCGACCTTGAACAGCACGGCCCAGCCGATCGCCATCACGAAGTTCACGAACGGTCCCGCCGCGGCGACCCACAGCATGTCCGCCTTGGGCTGGCGCAGACGGCTGAAATCGACCGGCACCGGCTTGGCCCAGCCGAACAGCACGCCACCGCCGCCGAACAGGCTGCTGAGCGTCAGGATCGCGCCGGGGACGAGAATCGTGCCGACCGGATCGATGTGCTTGAACGGATTCAGCGTGATGCGCCCGGCCAGGTCCGCGGTCGGATCGCCGAAATGCCTCGCCACGTATCCGTGCGCCGCCTCGTGAAGAGTGATCGCAAGCAGCACCGGCAGCGCCCAGATGGCAATGGTGGAGATCAGCGAATCCATGACGTCACGGTGTAAAACGGCGCATTCTAGCAGAGCGCGACTGCGCCCCCTTCATCGCCATGCCCGACGACAGGCGAAACCCGGGATTGCGGAGGCGGGTGGCGGGCAGGCAGACGTGATCGGGCACTATGCCTCGAGACCGAACGGTGACAAATCGCCTTTCCCCGCCCGAACGAGCACCGGGACGCCGGAAGTCAGATCGAGGACCGTCGTTGCCTCCGGCCCGCAGAAACCCGCTTCGATGACCAGTTCCACCTGTTTTTCCATGCGGTCGCGAATTTCCTCGGCGTCGGTCAGCGGAAGGTCCTCGCCCGGCAGCAGCAGCGTCGAAGTCAGGATCGGCTCGTCCAGTTCGGCGAGCAGCGCGGCGACCACCGGATGGTCGGGAACTCGCAGGCCGATCGTCTTGCGCTTCGGATGCAGGACCCGCCGCGGCAGTTCCTTCGTGCCCTCGAGGATGAACGTGTAGGGCCCGGGAGTCGTTGCCTTCAGCAAGCGATACTGCATGTTATCGACCCGCGCATAGGTTGCGATTTCGGAGAGGTCGCGGCACATCAGCGTGAAATGGTGCCGCTCGTCGACCCCGCGGATCCTGCGGATGCGCAGCAGCACGCTCGCGTCCCCGGCCAGGCCACCCAGCGCATATGCGGAATCGGTCGGAAACGTCACCAGGCCGCCCGAGCGCATGATTTCGGCAGCTTGCCGGATCAGTCGGGGTTGAGGCTGCTCGGGATGAAGTGCGAAATATTGAGCCATGCGGATTTTTCTTGATCTTGGTTTTTTCGATTCTGATTGTCGGGGAGCACGCGGAATCCGGCCCGGCCGGCCTTCATTCCAGTCGCGACCATACCGGAACGAGGTCCGGCGGCAGCGGCGAACAGCGCCCGAGATCGACCGGGCTTTCCTTTTCGCCGTGGAAATCGGAAGCACGCGACGCGAGCAGCGTGCGGCGACGGGCAACACTCGCGAACTTGAGCACTTCCGCGTCGCTATGCGCCCCGGACACCACTTCGACCGCTTCCCCGCCGCAGGCCGTGAAGCGGTCGAACAGGGCCTCGAGTTCGGCCTCTGAAAAACGGTAGCGCGCCGGGTGGGCGATGACCGCGATGCCGCCCGCAGCGTGGATCCAGCCGACCGCGTCTTCGAGCGTTGCCCATTCGTGCTCGACATACCCCGGCTTGCCGCGTGCGAGATAGTGGCGGAACACCGTGCCGACATCGGGCATCAGGCCGCTCGCGACGAGGTGGCGCGCGAAATGCGCGCGGCTCACGAGCGCCGGGTTGCGGGCGAATTTTCGCGCGCCTTCGAGCGCGCCGTGAATGCCTGCCGCTTCCAGCGCCGCGCCGATGCGCACCGCCCGCCCGTCCCGGCCGGCCCGCACTTCAGCGAGCCCCGCGAGCAGTCGGGGATGACGGTGATCGATGCCGAGGCCGACCACGTGCACCGTCTCGCCGCTGAAGGAAACGGATATCTCGACGCCCGGCACCAGCCTTATCCCGACTTCGGCCGCAGTCGCGATCGCCTCGTCGAGACCGCCGACCTCGTCGTGATCGGTGAGGGCCAGCAGCGTCACTCCATTGGCCGCGGCGCGCCGCACGACTTCCGCGGGCGCGAGCCAGCCGTCGGACATCGTGGAATGGCAGTGCAGATCGGCGTTCATCGCTATCCTTTTCGGGCGGGTTCTGGTCGTCGGACAGCGGCAAGTCCGCGAGGATCCGCGATGATAGCAAACACGCTCTGCTGCCCGCGCCCTGCTGCCCGTTGCCAGTTCCGGTTCCCGAATGCTATCGTCCGCCCGTCGCGCGGGAGAGCACTCTCCCCGAGAGTCGCCGAAGGCGTAACCCCCCAGGAATCGCTCAGGCAAAAGGACCGCCGACAGAACACAATTCTGGAGAGCGATGCGGGCCCGGGAAACGTCGAAGCGTTCCCGACCGGCGCATCCACCGAAGGGGCACCCGGCATCGGCCGGAATCTCTCAGGTACAAGGGACAGATGGGGCGACGCTCGCCTGGACGGGTCTCGCCCCGTTTTGCATTTCGACCTTCGTAACCGAACCGGTGTCACCCCAAGGAGCCTCCCGTGGCAAAACATACCCCTCTTCACGCCGTTCATGTCGCCGCCGGCGCCCGCATGGTCGATTTCGCCGGCTGGGACATGCCGGTGAATTACGGCTCGCAGATCGAGGAACACCACGTCGTGCGCCGCGACGCGGGAATGTTCGACGTCTCGCACATGCTCGGCCTCGACCTCGAAGGCCCGGACGCGACGACGTGGCTGCGCGGCCTGCTCGCGAACGATGTGGCCAAGCTGCATGAGCCGGGCAAGGCGCTGTACAGCTGCATGCTCAATCCCGACGGCGGCGTCATCGACGACCTGATCGTCTATTACTTCTCCCCGACGTCGTACCGCATCGTCGTCAATGCCGGCACTGCCGACAAGGACGTCGCCTGGATGCGCCAGCACATCGCGGCAAGCGGCGCGAACGTCACGCTCGAGAGCCGCCGCGACCTGGCGATGATCGCGGTGCAGGGGCCGAACGCACGCGACAAGACCTGGGCGGCGCTGCCCGACACGCACGCCGCGAGCGAAAGCCTGAAGCCGTTTTCGGCCGCCCGGGTCGGCGACCTGCTGATCGCGCGCACCGGCTATACCGGCGAGGACGGTTTCGAAATCACGCTGCCGGCCGCGCGCGCCGAAGCAGTCTGGAACGCGCTTGCCGCGGCGGGCGTCAAGCCCTGCGGGCTCGGCGCACGCGACACGTTGCGCCTCGAAGCCGGCATGAACCTGTACGGGCAGGACATGGACGAGACGGTCTCGCCGCTCGACGCCGGCCTCGCCTGGACTGTCGACCTGAAAGATGAATCGCGCGATTTCGTCGGTCGCGCCGCGCTCGTCGCGAACCCTGCCCGCCGCAAGGTGCTCGGCCTGATCCTCGAGGACAAAGGCGTGTTGCGCGCGCACATGAGGGTGTTTACCGCCGCCGGTGAAGGCGAAACCACCAGCGGCAGCTTCTCGCCGTCGCTCGAAAAATCGATCGCCTTCGCGCGCCTGCCGCTCGGCGTCGAGCCGGGCGAAGTGGTCGAAGTCGATATCCGCGGTCGTCGCCTGAAAGCGCGCACGGTCAAGCTGCCGTTCGTGCGCAACGGCAAGGCGCTGGTCTGATTGCGCCGATCGACCGACGCGTCGTCCAACTGACTTTTTTCGTAACGGCACTTTCGCCACCTCCCCAACCCGGAACCGGACGACCTCGTCCGGTCGTCACGTTTTCCCTCTGGAGTCCACCATGAGCAACGTTCCCGCCGAGCTGAAATACACGAAGTCCCACGAATGGATCCGCGTCGAAGCCGACGGCTCCCTGACGATCGGCGTCACCGACCACGCGCAGGAAGCGCTCGGCGACGTGGTTTTCCTCGAGCTCCCGGAAGCCGGTCGGCAGCTCGCGGCCGGCGAGGCGTGCGCCGTCATCGAATCGGTCAAGGCGGCTTCCGACATCTACGCGCCGGTCGACGGCGAAGTCATCGCATCGAACCAGGACGCCGTCGACGCACCGGAGTCTGTCAATGCCGACGCCTACGCGGCGTGGCTGTTCAAGCTCAAGCCGGCCAACGCCGGCGACGTCGCGGCGCTGCTCGACGCCCAGGGCTACCAGGCCGAGATCGCGAACGCCTGACCTCACCCGCCACATCTTCCCCGGACCGGTTCGCCGGTCCGGAAATCCTGCCGAGTCACTGCCATGCCGAATGCTTCCCCTGCTTCGCCCCTGAACGCGCCGCTCGCCGAGCTCGAGCAACGCGACGCGTTCATCGGCCGCCACGTCGGTCCGAACGCGACCGAAATCGCCACGATGCTTGCCGCCGTGGGCGCCCCCGACCTCGATACGCTGATCGACCAGACCGTGCCGCCGGCGATCCGGCTCGCCGCGCCGCTGCCGCTCGAAGGGCCGAAGCCCGAGCACGAGGCCCTTGCGGACCTGCGCGCGATCGCGGCGAAGAACGTCATCAGGAAATCGCTGATCGGCATGGGCTACTACGGCACCCATACGCCGGCGGTGATCCTGCGCAACGTCATGGAAAACCCAGGCTGGTACACCGCCTACACGCCGTACCAGGCCGAGATCGCGCAGGGCCGGCTCGAAGCGCTGCTGAACTACCAGCAGATGGTCATCGACCTGACCGGGCTGGAACTCGCGAATGCCTCGCTGCTCGACGAAGCGACGGCGGCGGCCGAGGCGATGACGATGGCGCGGCGCGTAGCCAAGTCGAAATCGAACGTCTTCTACGTCGATGAAGCGTGCTTCCCGCAGACGATCGACGTGCTGCGCACGCGGGCCGGGTTGTTCGGCTTCGAGCTGAAGTTCGGCCCGGCGCACGACGCCGCGAACGCGGACGCTTTCGGCGCGCTGTTGCAGTATCCGAACGAGCGCGGCGAGATCATCGACCTCAGCGGCACGGTCGCTGCGCTGAAAGCGAAAGGCGCCGTCGTCGCAATCGCTTCCGACCTGATGGCGCTGGTGCTGCTGAAATCTCCCGGCACGATGGGCGCGGACATCGCGCTCGGCTCGGCGCAGCGCTTCGGCGTGCCGATGGGCTTCGGCGGCCCGCACGCGGCATTCTTCGCGACGCGCGAAGCGAACGTGCGCGCGATGCCCGGGCGCATCATCGGCGTGTCGAAGGACGCGCGCGGCAAGACGGCGCTGCGCATGACGCTGCAGACGCGTGAACAGCACATCCGCCGCGAGAAGGCGAACTCCAACATCTGCACGTCGCAAGTGCTGCTCGCGAATATGTCGGGCTTCTACGCCGTCTATCACGGCCCGCAGGGCTTGCGCACGATCGCCGCGCGCATCCACCGGCTCGCCGCGATTCTTGCGCAAGGGCTGCGTGACGCCGGCTTCAACGTGCCGGCCGGCGCGTTCTTCGACACGCTGCAGGTCGATACCGGCGCCCGCACGGCAGAGCTCCTCGCCGCTTGCGACGCGGCGGGTTTCAACCTGCGGCCGGTGTCGGATACGGTACTGGGGCTGTCGGTCGATGAGACGACGACGGGCGACGACGTTGCGACGCTGCTGCGTCTGTTCGGCGCTTCGGGCGAACTCGCAGCGCTTGACGCGAAAGTCGGCGCGGCCGGCGGCGCGATCCCCGCTGCGCTGCTGCGCGACGACGCGATCCTCACGCACCCGGTATTCAACACGCATCACACCGAGCACGAGATGCTGCGCTATCTGAAGAAGCTGCAGAACCGCGACCTCGCGCTCGACCATTCGATGATTTCGCTCGGCTCGTGCACGATGAAGCTCAACGCGACGAGCGAAATGATCCCGATCACGTGGGCAGAGTTCGCGAACCTGCATCCGTTCGCGCCGCGCGAACAGGTCCGCGGCTATCTCGAGATGATCGACGGCCTCGCCGGCTACCTGAAAGCGGTCACCGGTTTCGCCGCGATCTCGATGCAGCCGAACTCCGGCGCGCAGGGCGAATACGCCGGCCTCGTCGCGATCCGCCGCTACCACGACAGCCGCGGCGACACGCATCGCCGCGTGTGCCTGATCCCGAAGTCGGCGCACGGCACGAACCCGGCGAGTGCGCAGATGTGCGGCATGGACGTGGTCGTCGTCGCGTGCGACGAACGCGGCAATGTGGACCTCGCCGATCTCGAGGCGAAAGTCGCCCAGCATGCCGACCGGCTCGCCGCGCTGATGATCACGTACCCGTCGACGCACGGCGTGTTCGAGGAATCAATCCGCGAGATTTGCGCCAGCGTGCATCGCCACGGCGGCCAGGTGTACATGGACGGCGCGAACCTCAACGCGCAGGTCGGCCTGACTTCACCCGCGACGATCGGCGCCGACGTCAGCCACATGAACCTGCACAAGACCTTCTGCATCCCTCACGGCGGCGGCGGACCGGGCATGGGGCCGATCGGGCTCGCCGCGCACCTCGCCCCGTTCATGGCCGACCACGTCGTCGCGGCGACCGGCGATGAAACGCGCCCGAACAAGGGCCAGGGTGCGGTGAGCGCAGCGCCCTTCGGCTCGGCGAGCATCCTGCCGATCTCGTGGATGTACATCGCGATGATGGGCGACACCGGGCTCAAGCTTGCCACCGAGGTTGCGATCCTCAACGCGAACTACGTCGCGAACCGCCTCGCCGAGCATTACCCGGTGCTCTACACTGGTTCGCAGGGCCGGGTCGCGCACGAGTGCATCCTCGACATCCGTCCGATCAAGGCGAATACCGGCATCAGCGAGGTCGATATCGCCAAGCGGCTGATGGATTACGGCTTCCACGCGCCGACGATGTCGTTCCCGGTCGCCGGCACGATCATGATCGAACCGACCGAATCCGAGGATCTCGGCGAGCTCGATCGTTTCATCGCGGCGATGATCACGATCCGCAACGAGATCCGCGAAGTCGAGAACGGCGCGTGGCCGACGGACGACAACCCACTGAAGAACGCGCCGCACACGCAGGCGGATTTCATCGCTGCCGACGGCGCGCAATGGAGCCGCCCGTACAGCCGCGAGCAGGCGGTTTTCCCGCTGCCGTGGGTCGCCGAAAACAAGTTCTGGCCGAGCGTCAACCGCATCGACGACGTCTATGGCGACCGCAATCTTTTCTGCGCCTGCGTGCCCATAGAGGACTACGCGAGCTAGAATCGCCCCCCGTCGCCGGGAAGCCACGCCAAGCCAGGCGTGGCTTTTTTTCATGCATCGGCCCGACGCTTCACCCTCGACATGCCCTACTTTCGCCCGCCACGCTGGTCCTTCGTTCCCTGGCTCGCCCTGCTGCTCGTTCACGTCGTGGCGCTGGCAGGCCTCGGCATGGTGGTCGCGCGCCAGATGCAGCCCGTCCCGATGCATGACCTGCAGCTGGCGGACGGCGAACGGATGAAGTGCGTGTCCTATGCGCCCTATCGCCTTCCCGGCCAGACGCCGTACGACGAGACGCTGGTGATTTCGCGCGAGCAGATCGTCGCCGATCTGACCGCGCTGTCGCGCATGACCGAGTGCGTGCGCCTCTATTCGGTCACCCAAGGGCTGGAGCAGGTGCCGGATGTCGCGCGCGAACTCGGGCTCGGGGTGCTGCTCGGCGCATGGATCAGCGCCGACCGCAAGCGCAGCGCGATCGAGCTCGACCGTGCGATCCGCATCGCCAACGACAACGCCGACGTCGTGCGCATGCTGATCGTCGGCAACGAGGTGCTGCTGCGCCGCGAGCGCACCGAAGATGAGCTGCGGGAGCTGATCAGATACGCCAACGCCCGTACGGAAATACCGGTGACGTATGCGGACGTGTGGGAATTCTGGCTCAAGCATCGGAGTCTGGCGGGCGCCGTTGACCGGGTCACGGTGCATATCCTGCCGTTCTGGGAGGACGATCCGGTGGCGATCGAGCACGCGGTCGCGCATGTCGCGACAGTTTTCGAAGAGGTCCGCGAACACTTCGACAAACCGGTGACGATCGGCGAAACCGGCTGGCCGAGCGCCGGGCGCCAGCGCGAAGCGTCGCTGCCGTCAGCGATCAATCAAGCCCGCTACATCCGCGAATTCATCCGCCGCGCGCATGACAAAGGCTGGGACTACAACCTCATCGAAGCCATCGACCAGCCGTGGAAGCGCCGCCTCGAAGGCACTGTCGGCGGTTACTGGGGCGTGCTCGATGTCGACCTGGCACCGAAGTTTCCGCTTGCCGGACCGGTAGCTGAACGCGACACTTTCGTCGCACCGGCGCTCGGCGCCGGACTCGGCGTGCTGCTGTGCCTCGCTGTGGCCGCCGGAGGGCGCTCGAAGAGGCGCACGCTGCTGCAGCTCGCGGCCGTCGCCGCGATGGGGGCGGTGGCCGGCGCAGTCGCCATCCTGCACTGGGAACACGCCGAACTCGCGTATCGGAACGGACTCGAATGGACGTTGCTCGGCCTCGTCTTCGCCATTGGCATGCTGGTGCCTGTGACCCTCGCCCGCTGGTCTCCGGACGACGGGATACGTTCGGGCGCGTCGGCATGGAGCGCGTGGTTGCGCGGTCGCCTTGCGTCGCTCGATGCGTCGACGTGCCTCGGACTGCTGCGCGTCGTGCTGCTGTTCGCCGCGGCGGTCGGCGCATTGCTGCTGTTCGTCGATCCGCGCTACCGGGACTTTCCGTCGCTGCTGTTCATCGTGCCGGCGCTGACTCTCGGCGTCGTCGGGTGGTTCGCGAACAGCCGCCACGCGGCCGAGGAGCGGCTCTGCGCAGCCGTGATCGTGGTGTCCGTCCTCGGCCGCTGGCTATCCGAGCCGCTGAACCCGCAGGCCGCGGTCTGGCTCTTCACTGGCCTCCTCCTCGCCGCGCCGACGCTGCGGGCCGCTGCGCGCGAGGACCAGTAGCGACAGCAGCGCGCCGACCGCGGACGGGTCGAAGCTGTACAGCACCAGCCCGGCCAGGCCGCCGAACCACCCTCCCCACGCGAGGGGACGATAGCGCAGCACGAAAGCCGCAACGCCGCACGCAAAGCTCAACCAGCCCAGGCGCTGGTCGAGGAAGGACTGCACCAGCAGCCATTTTGTCGCGCACCACGGCCCGAGCCCTTCGGCGAGCGACTCGCCGCAGTCGAGCGGGAACGCGCCGGCTTCGAGCAATCCGTAGCGCAGACCGAACACGGCCGCAAGAAGCACTACACTCGCGACGACCAGCGAAATACGGCTTCGATCGTATTGACGCAAATTATTTTTCCTCAACTCCGTTTTCCCTTACAAATCAAGCATCCGCTTGCAGGCCTACTTCCTGTTGCAAATTGCACACAGGGAAACTTTGCTAAGCAACTGAAAAAACGAATAAACTTCGCGCCGCATCAGTTGCGGTCGAGCTGGTGAATTGTGTCACAAGCCCGGCCAGGATTGATTTTTGCGCTGCATCGAGCCGCAATTCCGAAGCATGCGAGGAATGAGGGGCCGCGGCGATCGATCAACCCCCTGTGGGGATCCCGATTTTAATGAAATACGCCGCTTCGCTGATTTACCGTCTGATCGTAGCGTTGATTCTTGCCGGCCTGGTCGCCGGAGCCCAATACCTCTTCGCGGAGCGGTGGAACCGCGGCACCGAGTTCATCGGCGCCGGCAACAGCATCCGCGGCTATGCCTACAGTCCTTTCCAGCGTGACCAGAGCCCGCTCAAGGGGACTTATCCGAACGAAGCCGAAATTGCCGCGGACCTCGACCTGCTCGCGCAGACGGGCGAACGCATCCGCACCTATGGCAGCACCGAAGTGCCGGCGATCGTCCGGCTGGCGGGCGAGCGCCGGTTGACGGTCACGGCCGGCGCCTGGCTGTCGCCGGACCCGGAAGCGAACGACCGCGAGATCGACGCGCTGATCGAGTCCGCACGCGAGATGCGGCACATCGAGCGCGTCATCGTCGGCAACGAAGTGCTGCTGCGCGGCGACCTGAGCGTCGCCGAGCTTTCCACCTATCTCGACAAGGTGCGCAAGGCCCTGCGACGGCCGAAAGTCCCGGTGTCCACGGCCGAGCCGTGGCACGTGTGGCTGAAGCACCCGGAGTTGGCCAAGAGCGTCGATTTCATCACCGTCCACCTGCTGCCCTACCACGAAGGGGTGCCGGTCGAGTCCGCTGTCGAATACGTATTGATGCGCTACGACGAGCTGGCGAAAGCGTTTCCGAAGAAGAAGATCGTCATCGGCGAAGTCGGCTGGCCGAGCCGCGGCCCGGTCATGAACAGTTTCGGCGCGGAGGAAACGACCTCCGTGCCGTCGGTGGAAAACGAGGCGCGCTTCATCCGCGAGTTCCTCGCCCATCCGCGCAGCCCGACGCTCGACTACTTCATCATGGAAGCGATCGACCAGCCATGGAAGATCCAGCTGGAAGGCTGGGCCGGCGCCTACTGGGGCATGTTCAACGCCGAGCGCCAGGCGAAGTTCCCGCTCGAAGGCCTCGTCGTGCAGGATATCCGCTGGCACGAGAAGGCGCGCATGGCCGCGCTGATCGCGCTCGTGCCGATGTTCCTGATCTGCTTCCTGCTGCGCGACTGGAGCATCCTCGGGCGGCTGTGGCTCTCGGCGCTGATTCAGGCCTGTGCGGTGACGCTGGTGATCGGTGCGAACGTGCCGGCCGATTACTACCTGACGCAGCGCGACCTGATCGGGCTGGCGATGCTGATCGGCGCGACGGTGCTGACGATCGCGGTGTTGCTGTCGCACGGTTTCGAATTCGGCGAGGTGCTCTTCAAGCGACGCTGGAAGCGGCGCTTCCTCCCGCTCACCCCGCTCGCCGCCGAACGCGAACCCTTCGTGTCGATCCATCTGGCCTGCTGCAACGAGCCGCCGGAGATGGTGATCGCGACGATCGACAGCCTGGCGGCGATGAACTACGGTAATTTCGAGGTGCTGGTACTCGACAACAACACGAAGGACGAGGCGCTGTGGAAGCCGCTCGAAGCGCGCTGCGCCGAGCTCGGCTCGCGTTTCCGCTTCTTCCACCTCGAGAACTGGCCGGGATTCAAGGCCGGGGCGCTGAACTTCGGCCTCAAGCAAACCGATCCGCGCGCCGAGGTCGTCGGCGTCGTCGACGCGGACTACGTCGTCTCGCCCGACTGGCTGTCCTGCCTGATCCCGCACTTCGACGCCGCCGACGTCGCTGTCGTGCAGGCGCCGCAGGCGCACCGCGACTGGGAAACGCAGCCGTTCCGCCGCATGTGCAACTGGGAATTCGAGGGCTTCTTCCGCATCGGCATGCATCACCGCAACGAGCGCAATGCGCTGATCCAGCACGGCACGATGACGCTGGTGCGCCGCCTCGCGCTCGAGGAAGTCGGCGGCTGGTCCGAATGGTGCATCTGCGAGGACACCGAACTGGGCCTGCGCCTGATCGAAAAAGGCTATGACACGCGCTACGTCGACCACATCCTCGGCCGCGGCTTGACGCCATCGGACTTCGCCGCGATCAAGAGCCAGCGCTTCCGCTGGGCTTTCGGCGCGATGCAGATACTCAAGCATCACCTGCCCGCGATGATCGGCCCGAGCCGGCTGAACATCGCGCAACGCTACCATTTCCTCACCGGCTGGTTCGCCTGGCTCGGTGACGCGCTGCAGCTCGTTTTCGTGTTCGCGAGCCTGGCGTGGACGATCGGCATGCTCTACATGCCCCAGGAGTTCGGCCTGCCGGTGTCTGCGCTCGCGCTGCCGATCCTGGTGTTCATGGCGTTCAAGGGCGGCCTCGGTCCGATCCTGTACCGGCGCACCATGGATGCGCCATGGAAGGACATCCTCGGTGCCTCGATCCTGTCGGTCGGCATGGCGCATGCGATTGCCCGCGGCGTGTTTGCGGGCCTCGTCAAGAAACGCGGGGAATTCGTCCGCACTCCCAAGGGGTGGAAGGACAAGGGAACGCTCGCATTCTTCTCGCCGATCCGCGAGGAAATCGGACTGCTGCTCGCGCTGGTTCTCGGCTCGGTGGTGCTGGTCTGGTTGCGCGGCGCACAGGATCTCGAAGCGCAGTTGTGGGTCGGCATCCTCGCGCTGCAGTGCATTCCCTACCTCGCCGCGATCGCCTGTCAGGCCGCTTCGTACATGCCCGAACGCCCTGCGACGACGGTCGAGCCGGCGCCCGAAACCAGGCCGTCGGCGAGCGTCACCCCGATCGAGGAGGCAAGCGTCACGCCGATCGTCGAAGTCGAGGCAATGCGTGCGGGCGGCTGACCTGCCCCAGGATCCCGGTTACCTGTTCTCGCCACAGCGAGGATAAGGGGCGAATAAGGGGCCGAAGCGGTCGATTTCCGGTATCGAAGGGAGCGATGCCGGAAATCACTTCTCCATTTTCTTCATGCGCAGCTCCAGCCCTTCGCAAGGGGCCGGCTGCTGTGCGGCCACCGGCGGCGTCACCCACAGGATCTCGTGCGCCGCCGCAAACTGTTTGCCGAAGCGATCGAGCGGCGCGAGTTCATCCGCAATGCGCAGTTCCGCAGAGCGGGCGCGGAAGCCGATATTGAGCTGACGCAGTGTCGGCGCGCGCTGTGCCACTCGTTCATAAACTCCCATGTTGTTCTCGACATGGCCCAGCCCGAGAATCACGACCACCGGTTCAAGGGGCTGTTCGGCTGCGAGCGCGGTCACGGCCATCGTCATCGTGTCGTTGCGGGCAAGCCAGGTCGCGTACAGGCGCGCCACGAGTTCGGGCGAAGCGAAGCCGCAATGCGCCGCGTTCAGCCGCTCGTGCATCAGCTGTCGATAGGCCGGATCGACCAGCCCGCTGTCGGGAAACTGCGTGCGTTCGACGGCGTTGAGCCCTTCGGTGCCGACGCGGCTGATGCGGCGGCGCAGGCTCTGCGGAAGGTCGATCCCCGCGACACGCAGCCGATGTGCACGCGCGAATTCGAGCAGCGGCCCGTAGTCGCGCCACTCGGTACCGGTCTGCCAGCCGAGCTCACCGCGCAGTCGCCGCACCGCGGCCTTGTCGTGTGCGGGAATCCGGGACATCGACACGAAGCTCATCAACTCGCTGGTTTGCGGAACGGTCACGAACTCGAACGCGATTGCCGGACGGCGGCCGGCGGCGACAAGGTCGGTCACGATTTTGAGCTGCGCGGCATGATGATGCGGGTTGCCGTGCTGCTCGCCGAGATAGATGACGTCGGCAGCCACAATGCGCTTCGCGAGCGTTGCATAGTCGAGCACCACCGCGGCCTCGCCGGCAGCATAAAGCGTTTCAGCCACCCCGCTTGCGACCGCATCGCCGCCCGGAATGCCGGCAACAAGCGCTACTGAAAGAACGGCCGCCCGCCAGGACGGGCGGACAAGGTCCCGAACAAGGCCCCCCACAAAGCCCCGACTCATCATCGTCCCTCCGGAGCAACCGCTCGCCACGATTCGTGGTGCTGCAGTTCGATTCGACCATGGCACGACGCCTTACCTGCCACGGTCAGCGAATGTAACTCAACGCGATCTCGTCGCTGCGTCGGGCGCCTGCGGTCATCTCGAGACACAGTTCGAGAAAGGCTCGCATCCCCGGCGTGCGGAACTTCCGCCGATGCCACAGGAAATGAAAGCGCCGCCGCAGGTCCAGCCACGGCGTCTCGACGGGCACGAGGCTGCCGCGGCGGAACGCTTCGCGCAGGGCCAGCCGCGAAATGCAGCCGACACCGAGGCCCGACTCGACCGCTCGCTTGATCGCTTCGGTGTGCTCGAGTTCGAGCCGCACGTCGAGCCGCCCTTCGACGTGTCGCATCGCCTGGTCGAACGTCTCGCGCGTGCCCGAACCGATCTCGCGCAGGATCCATGGCTGCTCCAGGAGGGTTTTCTCGTCGGCCTGGGTGCAGCCGGTGAGCGGATGCGTCGGCGCGCAGAACACCACCAGCTCGTCTTCGAGCCACGGCACGACTTCGAGTTCGGCGTGCTGACATTTGCCTTCGATCAGCCCCAGGTCGAGTTCGAAGCTCGCCACCTGCTGGATGATCGTCGCCGTGTTGTGAACGCCGAGACGGATGCGACTGTCGCTGTGACGCTGGAGAAATTCGGCGACGATCAGCGTCGCGAGGTAATTGCCGATCGTCAGCGTCGCGCCGATGTCCAACGTCCCGTAGCCGGTTTGCCCCCGCAGCAGCGCCTCGATGTCTTCGGCGCGACCGAGGAACTCCACCGCGCGCAGCAACAGCCGTTCGCCCAGCTCGTTCAGCCGGACGGACTTTCCGACGCGGTCGAACAGCTGCACGTCGAACTGGCGCTCGAGCTCCGCGAGTCCGCTGCTCGCCGCCGACTGCGACATCGAGAGCGTCTCGGCGGCGCGTGAAATGCTGCCGTTGCGCGCGACGGCGACAAAAATCGCGAGCTGCCGCAAGGTATAGCGCATATCGGTAATGTCTCTAACGAATATCTGAATTACCCATCCCGTAGATATTACGCCCATCCTAGAATTGCAACTGACGAACTTACCCCGCTTTCAACTCCTTCAAAAGGCAAGGCCATGAGCAATCTCGCTGTCGAACGTGTCCTGAGCGTCCACCACTGGAACGACTCGCTGTTCAGCTTCCGCACGACGCGTAACCGCGGCCTGCGCTTCGAGAATGGCCAGTTCGTCATGATAGGCCTCGAAGTGGACGGCCGGCCGCTGACGCGCGCCTACAGCATCGCAAGCCCGAACTACGAGGAGCATCTTGAATTCTTCAGCATCAAGGTGCCGAACGGGCCGCTCACGTCGCGGCTGCAGCACCTCAAGGAAGGCGATCCGATCGTCGTCAGCAAGAAGCCGACCGGAACGCTCGTGCTGCACGACCTGAAGCCCGGCAAGCGCCTGTACATGCTCGCGACCGGCACCGGTCTCGCCCCGTTCCTGAGCCTGATGCAGGATCCGCATACGTACGAGCGTTTCGAGCACGTCGTGCTGATTCATGGCGTGCGCACCGTGTCGGAGCTCGCCTACCGCGACTTCATCACGAGAGAACTGGCGGACAACGAGTTCTTCGGCGAGGACGCACGCAACAAGCTGATCTATTACCCGACCGTCACGCGCGAGCCGTTCGTCAACCAGGGGCGCCTGACGGACCTGATCGAAACCGGCAAGCTGTTCGAAGACATCGGCCTGCCGTCGCTCGATCCGGAGCACGACCGCGCGATGATCTGCGGCAGTCCGGCGATGCTCAAGGACAGCTGCGAGATGCTCGACGCGCGCGGCTTCAAGATCTCGCGCCATATCGGAGAGCCGGGCGACTACGTGATCGAGCGCGCCTTCGTCGAGAAGTGAGGTCGGGAGGAGTAAACTTCTCCGCTTTCTCCCTCCGGAACTCCCGATGATGCCTTGCAGACCGGCAGCTGTCGCCCGTGTTTGGCGCGACAGCTGCCTCGAGTTCGTGGTGCGCGACCTCATCCCCCGCCCCACGCCGTGCCCGTCGGCCCCGTGGCCGTGCGGCAAAAAGGAGGACCGACGTTGGGCCGCATAGTCGAAATCCGCATGCCGAAGTATCCCGAATGCTGGGACAGCTGCGGCTCATGCCGAACCGGCGAAGTGTTCGTCCAGAGCGTGCTGGTCCGCAACGGCGAAGAAATCGGCGCGGACGACACGCTGATCGTCCTCGAAACGGGCAAAGTCGCGCTCGACATTCCCAGTCCGTATTCCGGAATCCTTATCGACGTACGTGTCGAGGAAGGCGATCCGATCGACGAAGGCGAAGTCATCGCGACGATCGAAGTCGACTGAACCGGCTCGGCAATTCCTCCCAGCTCTCCTTCGGACCACGGCATGAGCCTGCCGCCCGCCCGGAAGGATAGAATTCCAGGACGCGGCTCCCGCACAACGGAGAGCCCCTTCCTTCCTTCCCCTTCCCACGATCCGACGGAGGTGCATTCGTGTCCAGACTACTCGTTCTCACGGTGATCGGCGACGATCGCCCCGGGCTTGTCGAAGAGCTCTCGTCGGTGATCACCGCCCATCAGGGCAACTGGCTCGAATCGTCGATGGCCCAGCTCGCGGGCAAGTTCGCCGGCCTGCTCAAGATCAGCGTGCCGCCCGAACACGTGCAGGCGCTGGAAACCGCGCTGGCGAAACTCTCGGCGCTGCGCGTGATGGTGGAATGCTCGATGGACAGCGCCGTCGAGACAGCCCACCGCCATCGCCGGCTCTCGTTCAGCCTCGTCGGGCACGACCGCATCGGCATCGTTCGCGAAGTCTCGCAAGTGTTCGCGCGTCACGGCGTCAACGTCGAAAAACTCGTCACCCGCACGTCGAGCGCGCCGATGTCGTCGGAGACGCTGTTCCATGCCGAAGCGGAGCTGAAGGCCGGCGAGCATGTCGATGCCGACGCGCTCAAGGCCGATCTCGAGCGCCTTTCGAACGACCTGATCGCCGATATCAACCTCGACGAACTGGTCGGGTGACGGCGGGCGCGATCAGTACGCGACGCGGTTTCGCCCTTCGCTCTTGGCGCGGTACATCGCCTCGTCGGCACGCCGCATCAACGCACCCTCGTCGGCGCCGTGGTCGGGATACAGCGCGATGCCGATGCTCGACGAGATGCGGGCCTCTTTTCCGTCGAGGACGAAAGGCTGCTCGAGCGCCAGGCGGATCTTCTCGGCGACCACCTCCGCGTCGTGGCCGGACTCGATCTCAGGCAGCAGCACGACGAATTCGTCCCCGCCGCGCCGCCCGAGCATGTCGCTCGAGCGCACTGCATGCTGCATCCGGCTGACCGCTTCACGCAGCAGCTGATCGCCGGCGTGATGACCGAATTCGTCATTGACGCGCTTGAAGTGGTCGAGATCGACGAACAGCAGGCCGAACCGGTGCCCATACCGCTTCGCCTGATCCACCGCGTGCGTCAGCTGCTGGCTGAACATCAGGCGGTTCGGAATGCCGGTCAGCACGTCGTGCGTGGCCAGGTGGGCGATACGGCGCTCGACGTCCTTGCGCTCGGTAATGTCCAGCAGCACGACGATCGCCCCCCTCAATCCGCCCTCGGTGTAGGTGAGCGGAGCGTCGGACACCAGTGCGGTGAGCCACTGCCCGTTGCCGCGCACGAGATCCGTTTCGTAGCGTCTGCCCTGCCCCCTGGCCAGCCGCGCGAGGATCTGTTCGCGGCTTTCCGCCTCGCTACCTCGCCATAACTCGTCCAACCGGCGACCAAGCAATTCCGCTTCGCTGCGGCCGAGGATCTCCGCCAGGCTGGGGTTCACGAAAGTCAGGCGAAATTCCTCGTCGGTCGCTGCAATCCCCTCCTGCGCCACATTCACCAGGGCGCTGTACCGGCGTTCGCTGTGCAGCAGCGACGCCGTCATGCGCGCGAGGGCCCTCGCGCGCTCGCGCGTCAGCGCGAAAAACCATGTCGCCATGACGAACAACAGCCCGACCATGCCGATCGCAGCCATTTCGGCGTGCCGGACATCGAACGGGGACGCATACCCGGGCAGTGCCTCGAGCCTCACCAGCCACGTGCGACCGGCCAGCGTGAGGTGCTTGACGCTCAGGAATTCCGGCTGCTCGTCGGCCACGCGCCCGCGATGGCTGTCATACAGCAGGGCTTGCGAGCTTTCCACCTCGTCGAAGACTCTCAGGCGCACGCCTTCCGAATAGGGCCCGAGCATGCCCTGCATCAGATCCCTCATGCGGAACGGCATATACACCCAGCCGTGCAGCGCCTGCCGCCGCTCGTCTTCGGTCGCGATCGGCATGCCTTTCACGAACACCGGCGTGTAGAGCAGCACTCCCGCCTGGACGTCGGCAGTCGTTTCCTGGACCAGGATGGTCTTGCCCGACATCGCAGCGCTGCCGGTACGCAGGGCGCGGTCCATCGCCTCGCGGCGCACCCTTTCGGAGTACATGTCGTAGCCCAGAGCACGCTGGTTGCGCCACTCGAACGGCTCGAGCAGGATGATGCTGGAATAGCCGCCGCGCGGCCCTTCCGGCCACACCCGATAACTGTCGAACCCCTCGGCATGCAGCGCGTCGATATGGCGATCGAGCTCCGCGGGCTCCAGCCAGAGCGTAAAACCGAGACCCTGGACACCCGGAATGTCGTCTCCCAGCTTCAGCGAGCCGACGTACTCACGCCATGTCCGGCGATCGACCCGGTCCATCACCTGGAACAGGCCGCGCCCCCCCTGCAACACGAGTCGGTAGGCGAGAAACCGCTCGTGGAGGCGCACCGCGATTTCCCCGGCTTCCGACTCGAACTGGCTGGCGATATCGCGCTGATATTCCACGGATTGCTGTTTCCACACGACCCACATCGCGAGCGCCGCCAACGCCGCGGCGAGCAGCGTCATCGTCACAATCCGGCCGGGGCGACGCCCCGACCAGCTTCCGGCACTCCCGATGCTACGGTCGTCGGCCATGCTTGCGCCTCGTGGTGTTCGCGGCCGGTCAGGTCCCGGCAGAAAAGGCCAGGAGTTCGACACGGCCACTTCTGCTTCGTCGCGAGGTCGAGCACCCCGGTTCCGGAAGAGCAACCTGATACGGCCTTGCGGTATCCTTCGCGGTCTTACCATTCCTGTTTGCCCAGACTCCCCCGCTCATGGCCCAATATGTAATGTCAATGCTCCGTGTGAGCAAGATCGTGCCGCCGAAACGGCAGATCATCAAGGATATTTCCCTTTCGTTCTTTCCCGGCGCAAAAATCGGCCTGCTCGGCCTGAACGGTTCCGGCAAGTCCACGGTGCTGCGCATCATGGCCGGCGTCGACAAGGAATTCGACGGCGAGGTGCAGCACCTGCCGGGCATCCGCCTCGGCTACCTGCCGCAGGAACCGCAGCTCGACGCGGCGAAGACAGTGAAGGAGGAGGTCGAATCGGGCCTCGGCGAAATCCTCGAAGCGCGCCACAAGCTCGACGCGATCTACGCCGCGTACGCCGAACCCGACGCCGACTTCGACAAGCTCGCCGAAGAGCAGGCGAAGTACGAGAACATCCTCGCGACCGCCGGCGCCGACATCGAGACGCAGATGGAAATCGCCGCCGATGCGCTGCGCCTGCCGCCGTGGGACGCGGTCATCGGCAAGCTCTCCGGCGGCGAAAAGCGCCGCGTCGCGCTGTGCAAGCTGCTGCTGTCGCGGCCCGACATGCTGCTGCTCGACGAACCGACGAACCACCTCGACGCCGAATCGGTCGAGTGGCTCGAACAGTTCCTCACGCGCTTCCCCGGCACCGTCGTCGCCGTCACCCACGACCGCTACTTCCTCGACAACGCGGCCGAATGGATCCTCGAACTCGACCGCGGCCACGGCATCCCGTGGAAAGGCAACTACTCGAGCTGGCTCGAGCAGAAAGGCGAGCGCCTGGCGCAGGAAAGCAAGCAGGAAGCCGCCCACCAGAAGGCGATGAAGACCGAACTCGAATGGGCGCGCTCGAACCCGAAGGCGCGCCAGGCCAAATCGAAGGCGCGGCTCGCGCGCTACGAGGAAATGACGACCGTCGAATACCAGAAGCGCAACGAGACCCAGGAAATCTTCATTCCGCCCGGCGAGCGCCTGGGCAGCAAGGTCATCGAATTCAACGGCGTATCGAAAGCGTTCGGCGACAAGCTGCTGATGGACAACGTCAGCTTCAGCATCCCGCCCGGAGCGATCGTCGGCATCATCGGTCCGAACGGCGCCGGCAAGTCGACGCTGTTCAAGATGATCGAAGGCCGCGACAAGCCGGACGCAGGCGAAGTCGTCGTCGGGCCGACGGTCAAGATCGCCGCCGTCGACCAGACCCGCGAAGGCCTCGCCAACGACAAGACGGTGTTCGAAGCGGTCTCGGACGGGGCCGACGTGCTCACCGTCGGGCGCTTCGAAATGCCGAGCCGCGCCTACCTCGGCCGCTTCAACTTCAAGGGCGGCGACCAGCAGAAGATCGTCGGCAACCTGTCCGGCGGCGAGCGCGGGCGACTGCACCTGGCCAAGACGCTGATCGCCGGCGGCAACGTGCTGCTGCTCGACGAACCGTCCAACGACCTCGACGTCGAGACCCTGCGCGCCCTCGAAGACGCGCTGCTCGAATTCGCCGGCTGCGCGCTCGTCATTTCCCACGACCGCTGGTTCCTCGACCGCATCTGCACGCACATCCTGTCGGCCGAAGGCGACTCGCAATGGACGTTCTTCGCCGGAAACTACCAGGAATACGAAGACGACAAGAAGAAACGCCTCGGCGAGGAAGGCGCGAAGCCCAAGCGCATCCGCTACAAGCCAATCAGCCGCTGAACGATTTATCACCGGGAGCCATACAAGATGAAAAAAACCTTCAAATGCATGCTTGCTTTTTGCGGCGCGCTCGCCGTCCTCGCGCCGGTCGCGCCCGCGCAGGCCGAAGCACCGATGGTCAAGACACAGGTGCCGGGCTACTACCGCACGATGCTCGGACAGTTCGAGATCACCGCGCTCTATGACGGCGCGATCGAACTCGACTCGCAGCTGCTGAAGAACGTGAAGGAACAGGAACTCGAGCGGCTGCTGTCACGGATGTTCATCGAGGGGCCGAAAATGCAGACTGCGGTGAACGCCTACCTGATCAACACCGGCAGCAACCTGGTGCTCGTCGATGCCGGCGCTGCGAAGCTGTTCGGGTCCGGGCTGGGCCACATCGTCGGCAACATGCGCGCCGCCGGCTACGACCCGGCCCAGGTCGATACCGTGATCGTCACTCACCTGCATGGCGACCACGTGGGCGGCCTCGGGGATTCCGCCGGCCAGATGGTGTTTCCGAACGCGACCATCCATGTGGCGCAGACTGACAACGACTTCTGGCTGTCGCCGCAGATGGCTGCCCAGGCGCCTGCCGAGATTCAGCCGTTCTTCAAGATGGCCGTCGATGCCGCCGCGCCCTACCAGGCTCGCGGACAATGGAAAACCTTCGCCGAAGGCAGCGAAGTGGTCCCCGGCATCCGCGCTGTGAAAGCATATGGCCACACGCCCGGGCACACTGCGTACGCAGTCGAGTCCAATGGCGAGAAGCTGCTGATCTGGGGCGATGTCGTGCATTCGCACGCAGTGCAGTTCGCGCGGCCCGAAGTCGCATTCGAGTTCGACGTCGACCAGGCGCAGGCGGTGGCGACGAGGAAGAGCCTGATGTATTCGCTGGCGGCGACGAAGACGCTGGTCGCGGGCATGCACCTGCCGTTTCCCGGCATCGGCCACGTACGTGCCGACGGCAAAGGCATCTACAGCTGGATTCCGGCCGAGTTCGCGCCGTTGCCGCCGGCCTCGCAGTGATGTCGCCCGATTGGGGAAACGCGAAATGACCTACGAAGAACACCTGGACGAAGTCACGACGCTGATCACCGAGAAATACGACGTCGAAGACGACGAGGCGATCCGCATGACGATGCGCGCGCAAGCCGACGATTTCTTCAGCGGGCACGACGACGATCCGTCGCTGTGCACGCTGGATCGCGCGCACCAGGACGCCGCGGCGGTGTACCGGAAGTATCGTTGAGGCGGAAGCGGCGGCAATGAGCAGCCCGGAGAAGCCCTCTGGCAGCGCGCCCGCGCTGCCCCAGGCGACGGCACGGACGCTCGCGCATTACGAGCGTAACGCGGCGGCGTACTGGTCGGGCACGCGCGATCACGACGTCAGCCAGAACCTGGCTGCGCTGCTGAACGCGATCGAAGGCGAGCCGCCGTATTCGATCCTCGATTTCGGCTGCGGACCGGGGCGCGATCTGCTGCGCCTGCGCCGGCTCGGCCACGAAGCTGTCGGCCTCGATGGCACGAAGGAGTTCGTGGCGATGGCGCGGGCCTATTCAGGATGCGAAGTGCTGCATCAGGATTTCCTCGCGCTGGATCTGCCCGCGGGCCGCTTCGACGGCGTGTTCGCGAACGCCTCGCTGTTCCACGTCCCAAGCGCAGCGCTGCCCGAGGTGCTGCGCAAGCTGCACGCCACGCTCAAGCCGCGTGGCGTGCTGTTCGCGTCGAATCCGCGCGGCAACAACGAGGAAGGCTTCAACGGCGAGCGCTACGGTTGCTTCCACGACCTCGAAGCCTGGCGCGGTTATGTCGGCGCCGCAGGCTTCACCGAGATCGAGCATTACTACCGGCCGCCCGGCCTGCCGCGCGACCAGCAGCCGTGGCTTGCGACCGTGTGGCGCAAGTCCTGAATCACTCCCTGAATCACCCGGCGCCGCGCCGGTGCGGGCCGATCGCTGCCGACCGTCCCTCCGGCCAGAAACGCTCCATCAGCGGCTTGACGCTGGTGCCGTGGAAGATCACCGACAGGGTCACGACGATCAGCGTCATGTGGATCAGCTCCAGCGCGACATCCTTCGGCAGTCCGTGCTGGATCGCGTACATCAGGTAATACAGCGAGCCGATGCCGCGCACGCCGAACCAGCCGGCGAGTCCGCGGATGCGCCACGGCGTGCGCGTGCCGACCAGGCCGATCATCACGCTCACCGGGCGCGCCACGAGGAACAGGAACAGCGCCATCCCGACCGCGCGCCAGCTCCATGAATCGACGAACAGCGTGCCGCCGATGAGCAGGATCAGCAGCAGTTCGGAGAGGCGCTCGAGATGCTCCTTGAAGATCAGCGACCCCTCGCTGAGGGTCGGTACGTCGTGAACCGGCGCGGCATGCGCAGCGCCGTCTGCCGTCTGCAGGCGGTCCGCCTTGTCGGGCGCGGCGCCCGCGAGCTTGCGTTCAGTCTGCCGCAACGCGACGGCGGCGAAGAACACCGCGAGGAAGCCCCACGCGTTCGCCATGACGCTCAAGCCATACACGATGCCGATGAGCCCGAGGCCGAGAAAATCGTCGAGCAACCCGTGGGCTGCGCCAGCGCGGCGCAGTCGAGCGACCACATGCGCCATCGTCACGCCGCAGGCGACCCCGATCGCGAGCCCTGCGACGGTCGCCCACACCACGTCGACGAGCGCCCAGCGCAGCCCGAAGTCGCCGAGCTCGTGCAGGCCGAGCAGACCGAGGCCGAGCATCACGAACGGAAACGCGCTGCCGTCGTTCATCCCCGCCTCGCAGGTCAGCGTGAAGCGCAGCCGGTCCCGGTCGCCCGGGTGGCGCGTCTGCACGTCGGTGGCGAGCACCGGATCGGTCGGAGCGAGGATCGCGCCGAGCAGCACCGCTGCGCCCAGCGGCAGCCCGAGTGCGTAATGTCCGAACGCCGCTACCAGGCCCACGGTCACGGCCATTGACGCGAATGCCAGCAGGATCGGCGCTCGCCAGCGCGCGAGGCTCACCGGCACCGGCATCTTCACGCCCGCCGCATAGAGCGAGATCAGCACCGCCGCTTCGGTCAGCACTTCGAGCAGCGCCGATTCCTTGAGCGGATTGAAGTGGAACAGGTTCAGCACCGTCGGGCCCACGATCAGGCCGACGGCGAGATAGATGATCGCCGCTGTTACCGGCAGGCGCCGGATCATCGACGAGGTGAGGCCCCTGACGAGCAGCAGCCCGCCGACCAGCAGGAACCATTGCGCATTGGTCAGTCCGTTATCCATTGCAGATGCTCTTCCCTTCTCGTTGGGCCAACCGCCCGGCGCTTGCGCCCGGTCGATCGGCATTTATTCTGGAAGGCGAAAGTATCTACGAATAAGCGGGTAGCCGGGCTACCGTTTCCTGCTGTTACGGGGGGAAACGACCTGCAACGCACGCCCGAACGGAAAATCCCCTCCGAAATTCCCGTACAGTGGCCCGTGCAATGCCCCTGAGGACACCGACCGATGAATCGCCTTTCTTCGACGTCCGGCGACAACGCTCCCCGCTCCCACCCGCGTTGCATCGTGCTGGCGCTGCTCGCCGGCGTCGGCGCAGCGCCGGTTTTCGCTGCCGAGGCGGCGCCGGTCCTGAATCCGGTCGTCGTCACCGGCAGCCGGGTCGAGGCCGAGAGCTTCGACCTGCCGTTTTCCGTTGATGTCGTCGACATGGCCCGGGTCCGGGCAGGAAACCTCGGCGTCAACGCTTCCGAAGCACTGACAGGCATTCCCGGACTCGTCGTGCAGAACCGCCAGAACTACGCCCAGGACCTGCAGATCTCGATCCGCGGCTTCGGCGCCCGCTCCGCTTTCGGCGTACGCGGCGTGAAGCTCATCGCCGACGGCATCCCGGCGAGCAATCCCGACGGCCAGGGCCAGGCCGCGACTTTCAACCTCGACGTCGCGGAGCGCATCGAAGTGCTGCGCGGCCCGTTCTCGACGATCTACGGCAACCACGCAGGCGGCGTGATCCAGCTTTTTTCGCGCGACCCGAAAGGCACGCCGAGCGTGCGCGGCGGCGCCCTTGCCGGCTCCTGGGGCACGACCCGGATCGGAGTTGGCAGTGAAGGCGAGAAGGACGGCGTCGGCTACCTGCTCGATGCGTCGCGCTTCGACACCGACGGCTACCGCGACCACAGCGCGGCGACGCGCGAGCAGGCGTTCGCGAAGCTGAACTTCGCGCCCGATGCCGACAGCCGGCTGACGCTGACCGCGAGCGGCCTGCGCCAGCCCGATACCGAGGACCCGCTGGGCCTGACGTGGGCGACCTACCGGCGCGATCCGCGCGCGACCGAATCGGTCGCAAAAACATTCGACACGCGCAAGCGCATCGACCACCTCCAGGGCGGCGCGACCTACGAGCGGCGCTTCGGCGACGACCGCCTGCAGCTTGTCGCCTATGCCGGGCAGCGCAGCGTCACGCAGTACCAGTCGATCCCGGCCGGCCCGCAGGCCAACCCGCGGCACTCCGGCGGCGTCATCGATTTCGATCGCGACTTCCATGGCGTCGGCGCACGCTGGATCGGCCGGCGCGAGCTCGGACCGGGCAAGTTGACTTTCACGGCGGGCATCGACGTCGACCGCTCCGAGGACGACCGCCAGGGCTTCGAGAACTTCATCGGCACGACTCTCGGAGTCAAAGGCCGGCTGCGCCGCGACGAGATGGACACCGTCACGAGCATCGACCCGTACGTGCAGACCGCGTGGGAACAGGGGGCGTGGCAATGGACCGCGGGGCTGCGCCACAGCCGCGTGAAATTCGACGTCGATGACGACTACCTCGCGAACGGCGACGACAGCGGCGCGCTTACCTTCCGCGAGACGACTCCGGCGCTCGGCGTCGTCTACAAGCTGAGCCCGGCGCTCAATTTTTACGGCAGCGCCGCGCGCGGCTTCGAGACTCCGACAATGACCGAACTCGCATATTCGGGTGCGGGCGGCGCCGCAGGCTTCAATTTCGGCCTCGAGCCTGCAACCAGCACGCAGCTCGAACTGGGCGTGAAAGCTTTCGTCGGCGACAACACGCGGCTCAACGCCGCGATCTTCCAGGTGCGCACCGACAACGAACTGGTCGTCGAGAGCAGCTCCGGCGGACGCACCGTGTTCAAGAACGCCGGCACGACGCTGCGCCGGGGCGTCGAACTCGCACTCGACAGCGAGTTCTCGCCAAACTGGCGCGCCCGGCTCAGCGTGACGCGGCTGCAGGCGATCTACGACGAAACCTTCGTGACCGGCAGCGGTACGGCGGCGAAGACGATTGCCGACGGCAGACGCCTGCCCGGCATTCCTGCGCTGTCAGCTTACGCCGAACTCGAATGGATCCCCGTCGGCGGAATCGCCGCGGCACTCGAGGCGCTCTATCGCAGCAAGATGTACGTCGAGGACACCAATACCGAGCGTGCCGCGCCGGCCCACGCCCTGGCGAACCTGCGCTTCACCGCGGAACAGAAATCCGGCCCGTGGACATTCAACGAGATGCTGCGGCTCGACAACCTGTTCGACCGCGAGCACGTCGCCTCGGTGATCGTGGGTGACGGCAACGGCCGGTTCTACGAACCCGGCCCGGAGCGCAGCTGGTATGCCGGCGTGCGGGCGAGCTATCGATTCTGAATGCTCAGGTCATCCGCCCGAGCTTGCGATACACCGTGCTGCGGCTGACGCCATACGCCGTGCCGTAGCCGAGACGTTCCCGCCCATGCCGGGCAAGACCTCATGCGACGCCCGGATTGCTGGTCTAGACTGGTGAAGGCCGCAACATGCCATTCTCGCTGCCCAGCCGCCGCCGCTCCGAGTGATCAATCATGCCGCGAATCGTCTTCGCCCCCGCGATCCAGCGTCACCAGCCCTGTCCGCCGCTGCGCGTTGCCGGCGGCACGGTGAATGGCGCGCTCGCGGCTGCGTTCGCCGAAAAACCGCAGATGCGCGACTACATTCTCGACGACCAGGGAACACTGCGTCGCCATGTCGCGATCTTCGTCGATGGCCAGGTCGTGAAGGACCGCCTGCACCTCACCGATCCTGCCGGTGAAAACGCGGAAATCTACGTCGTGCAGGCGCTCTCGGGCGGTTGAAGCGCCGCAAAAGGAGGCATCGATGACCGACCGACTGTTCGTCGCCACGCGCAAAGGGCTGTTCGTGTTCGACCGCCATCCGCATGCGAGCCCGCACTGGCTGCCCGAAGCGCACGTCCATTTCCTCGGCGATCCGGTCACGATGGTGCTCGCCGACCCGCGCGACGGCACCTGGCATGCGGCGCTCAACCTCGGGCACTTCGGCGTCAAGATGCGCCGCTCGCATGACGCCGGGCGCAGCTGGGATGAAAGCCCGGTGCCCGCCTACCCGCCCAAACCTGTGGCAGCCGCGGACGAGGCCGACGCCGCCTGGTCACTCGCCCAGGTGTGGGCGCTCGAAGCGGCCGGCGCCGACCAACCCGGCGTGCTGTGGGCCGGAACGATCCCCGGCGGGCTGTTCCACTCCGCCGACGGCGGCGATTCCTGGGCGCTGGTCCGATCGTTGTGGGATCGCCCGGAGCGCCGCGAATGGTTCGGCGGCGGCTACGACTACCCCGGCATCCACTCGATCTGCATCGACCCGCGCGACAGCCGGGTGGTGACGATCGCCGTCTCCTGCGGCGGCGTGTGGCAGACGCGCGATGGCGGCGACAGCTGGGAGTGCCGCGCGAGCGGCATGATCGCCGACTACATGCCGGACGAACGCGGCGGCGACCCGAACATCCAGGACGTGCACCGCATGGTGCAATGCCCGTCGAATCCCGACGTGCTGTGGGCGCAGCAGCATTCGGGCATCTATCGTTCGACCGACGCCGCAGCGAGCTGGCAGCCGCTCGCGGCGCAGCCGTCGTCGTTCGGTTTCACCGTCGCGGCCCATCCGCAGGATGCCAACACCGCGTGGTTCGTGCCGGCGGAGAAAGATACGTGCCGCGTGCCGGTCGGGGCGCACCTCGTCGTCACCCGCAGCCGCGACGGCGGCGCGAGCTTCGAGCCGCTCGACCACGGACTGCCGCGGGCGCCGGCGTACGACCTCGTGTATCGCCACGGGCTCGACGTCGACAACAGCGGCAGGCGGCTTGCGATGGGTTCGACGACCGGGGCACTGTGGGTGTCGGAAGACGGCGGTGAAACCTGGACGTGCCTGTCGGCGCACCTTCCGCCGATCTACTGCGTGCGCTTCGAACACTGAACCCCTCGACGGACGCGCGATCGGGAGGCAACAAAAAACCGGCTTGACGCCGGTTTTTTTCGTGGTTTGCCGAAGCAAGCCGAAGCTATTTCTTTGCCGACTTGTCCGTCTTCGGCGCCATGATTCCGCCCGCAGCCGGCGGTTCGGGTTTTTTCGGCTGTTTCGGCTTCTTGGCCTCTTTGTTTCCGCGTACCTGACCTTTGGCCATTGTGCTTCTCCTTGCAATGCGTGCGCCGTGAAAGGCGCCGTCACCGCCTTGTTGCCGTTACTGGGTGGCCCCGCCGGCGATACTTGCGAACAACCGGGAACAGGGCACGATCATCATAGACCGTTGTGCACGGGCGCACCGGCTTATCTTCGGCGCGAGCGCAGCACGTGGAGATACAGCGACTCGACCCGTTCGCGCGCCCACGGAGTGCGGCGCAGGAACTTGAGGCTCGACGCGACGCTCGGCTCGTGCTGGAAGCAGCGGATCGGGATCTCCTGTCCGAGTTCGTCCCAGCCGTAATGCTCCACCAGCTCGGTCAGCATGCGTTCGAGCGTGACGCCGTGCAGCGGATTGTTCGCCTGGGTGCCGCTCATGCTGCTGCCGGCCTCAACGCGCGCTGGCGCAGGTCGAATTCATGGCGCAATTCGCGGCGGATCTGCGCGGCGGCGTGACGCCGCAGCTCGTCGGGCGTGGTCGGGACGAGCGGCGGGACCGGGATCGAGCGGCCGTCATCGTCGACCGCGACCATCGTGAAGAAGCAGCTGTTCGCGTGGCGCACGACTTTTTCGCGGATGTTCTCGGCTAGCACCTTGATGCCGACTTCCATCGACGTCTTGCCGGTGTAATTGACGGACGCGAGAAAGCTCACGAGCTCCCCGACATGGATCGGCTGGCGGAACATCACCTGATCCACCGACAGCGTCACGACATAGTGCCCGGCGTAGCGGCTCGCGCACGCATAGGCGACCTGGTCGAGCAGCTTGAGGATCGTGCCGCCATGGACGTTGCCGGAAAAATTGGCCATGTCCGGCGTCATCAGCACGGTCATCGCGAGTTGGTGGTTCGGCAGATGCATCGGCTCTCCTGCAGGGTTCAAGGGCGGTGGATTGCGCGCCGCCCGAGGACCCCAGACGGAAACGGAAGGTTTCGGCGGGACCAATCGGCTGGGCGCGCGACCGATCCGCGTTCGCGGCAGTTTCTCATATCCGGCGGCGCGATGATCAGCCCCGGCAAAGGGTCATCCACCCCCCCGATCAGCCACTGCACTTCCTCGCGGGACATCACCGAAGACCGGCGCGCCGGCCGCTTCGTCCGCGTCGCCTCATCCAGCCATGGCAAGAGGTGCTCCAGCACTCCCGGTAACGAAACAGCGGATCGCCGACAAACCCTGCCCCTGTGTCGTCGGGCTCACGTCGCGCTCAGCTCCGCGCGAGGACCGAAAAGCCTCTCCCTCCTGCTTTCCCATGCCCTTTGGATGGCGCCGACCGGGCTGAATGATGTATCTTTTGACCCAGCCGACATACGCCTGCCCAGTACGGAGGTTGTAGTGCTTCAGCCGCCGCCGATCCCGAAAAGATCAAGCAGCCGTGGCGCAGTCGTACCGAGAGACCGGATGGCTTGTTCCATGTTATTGGGCAAAATACTAAATGGATATACACGTCACACCTGCCGGAACAAGGGCTTGCCAGTCAGTCCCGGCTTATCCGACACGCCCAATAACACTTTTACGCAGACACCTGGTGTCGACCATATGTTAGCCATACGGGGTATCCAAATGGATTTCTGCGAAGCTTCTGAGATCGCCAAGAAAAATCCCGGGGCAGTGATGACTCGGGACAGCACCGGCACCTTCATTGTTCAGCTCGGAGATGGCCGCGTCATTGGCGCTACCAGTAGCGGTCACTCGACCGCACACGATGATTCATTTCGAGAAGAAATTGCAGAGCTGAGAGATCGGCTGGTAGAGAAGGACTCTATCATCGAGAAACTTGAAACCGAGACTAAAGCGTTACGCAACGACATTGAAAATGTCATTTCAACTCGACTGGAATCCGAGAAATCAAGATTGGCGAAAATTCGGGAAGAGTTTTCCTTGCAGAGATCTACATTCGAAGAAAAAACAAAAGATGTTCAAGCCCGCTTGCATAAACTTGATTTGCTTGAGAAAACATATCGCGAGCGCTTTGGTGAGGTCGAAATCAAAATCGTAAAGGAATCAGTGGAATCAAGGGGCGTCTGCCAGAGATGTGGTGGTGATGGTGGCGTAAGAGGCGGTTGCCAAAAATGTGATGGCAGTGGCTGGGTGCTGTCCACCGAAACAACATTTCGTGAAGTTGGAGAAATCAAATAAAAAATCGGCTAACCCGGCAGTCCACACGGACGCTGCGCGATAAAGCCGCGCAGCGTCGGTGGCTTCTACGTTGAGCCTCAAGGAGGACTTAGATGAGAATGCTACTTGCGATAACTTTCTGCCTTTCATTACTTGGCTGCGTAAAGACCCCGGATGTAACCATGGCGCAATGCGAGAACGAGGCGCAAAAAATCACCGTAGGTATGGTCTCCAATGACCCCGGTCTTCGTTCCCAGCTGGAAGAGCAGCGAGCCGAGCTCATAAGGAGTTGCATGGCTTCGAATGGCTTCAAGTTCAATGTCGGCAAGTATCAGTCCGACATTACAAAAATTCCTCTCGACCAATGGGTTGATTTTAAGAAGAGCGCAATCACTAAATCCAGCTACTGGGAATGATCTCCGTCAGGAATCATTAAGGCTGCAGCACGCTTATATGGTCGACGAAAACATGGCTTTATTGCTCAATCAAGCCGGTCTGGTACTCGGTTTTCTTGGCTCTATTGTACTTGCCCTGTCGGGAACGGTAGGTGTAATCGGGAAGAATGGTTCGATAATCTTTACGGGTCTTGACCCGATGGAACCGAGCGACCGGAATATCGAGAGAGTCAAAAGATCACATCGACGTAACCGCATTTACACTCCGCTCGGGTGGGGAATGCTTGCAGCGGCATTCCTTCTTCAATTTGCCGCCACTTTTTGAATTCACGCTCAAACATGATACCAACTCGCGCCGATGCCCAATCCATCATTCCACCGGGCACTGCGTGCAAGCGACAATAGGGTCAGCGACAATAGGGTCAGGTCTTGCAATATGGCATAGTAACGCAGCACAGCCCAGTGCTCGGACGCAAGACCCCATCTGTGCATTGCGTTACGCCCGCATTGCCGATGCTCAAGGAGTTAGCATTAAAGTTGAATGTGCCCTTGGTGAACTCGAACGGCAATGTATTCAATACAAGGTAACTTGGAAGCCTCATCATCAAAAGCATTCTTGGCCTCGCGGAAGCAGGGGTAGAGCACAGGGCAATCGCACCTAAAATGCATAACCGATACAGGTAAACCGTTTACGATCATGCGCTTAGCGAGCCCCTGTTCACAACGTCATATTTTGTGTAGCTTACTGTCTTTTTGGGACGCCCATGAAGACAGGCCAGTTGATGCCCGTGAGCGAAGTGTTCGTGTCGGTACCCGACCCGCGCAGCAAGCGTCAGGCCCGGCACGATCTGTCCGAGTTGCTGACGGTGGCGGTGTGCGCGGTGCTGTGCGGGGCGAACGATTTCGTGGATGTGGCGCTGTGGGGCAAGTCCAACCTGGCCTGGCTGCGCAAGTTCCTGAAGCTCAAGGCGGGCGTGCCCTCGCATGACACGTTCTGCCGGGTGCTCGCGATGATCGATCCCGCGGCCTTCGAGGCGGCCTTTCTGCGCTGGGTGGGCGTGCTGGTGCCGGCGCTGGCGCCGGACAGCGTGGTGGCCATCGATGGCAAGACCAGTCGGCGCAGTGGCGGCAAGGATACGTCGGGGCCGTTGCACATGGTCAGCGCCTTTGCCGCCGGGATGGGTCTGGTGCTGGGGCAGCGCGCCATCGATCAGAAGAGCAACGAGATCACGGCGATTCCCGAGTTGCTCGCCATGCTGGCGCTCGAAGGCACCATCGTCACGATCGATGCGATGGGCACCCAGGCAGCGATTGCCCGCACCATCCGTAGTCGTGGCGCAGACTACGTGTTGTGCGTCAAAGACAACCACCCCACGCTGACCGACTCGATTCTGCTCACCCTGGCCGGCGTGGCGGAAAAGATCGCGCCGGCTTCGCATTTCGAAGAACAAACCAAGGGCCACGGCCGCGTGGAGGTGCGCCGCTGCTGGGCCTATGATGCGGTCAGCCAGTTGTACAAGTCCGAGCAGTGGGCCGGGCTGCAATCGTTTGCGCTCGTCGAGCGCGAACGCACCGTCGACGGCAAGACCAGCGTCGAGCGCCATTACTACATCAGTTCCCTGCCCGCAGATGCCGCCAGAATCGCGCAGGCCGTGCGCAGCCACTGGGCGGTCGAAAATCAGCTTCACTGGTCGCTCGATGTGCAGTTCAACGATGATCAGTCCCGTGTGCGCCGAGGCTATGCGGCCAACAACTTCGTGGTGCTGCGCCACATCGTACTGAACCTGCTGCGCCACAACACCACCCGCAAGGCCAGCATCAAGTCCAAGCGACTGCTCGCCTGCATGGAGGATGACTTTCGCGAAGAGTTACTTGGGTTGGCCATTTGAGCGCCTCGGGTTATGACAAGACGGTGCAATTGCCCTGGGGTAGAGCAGCAGCACGGCGTTACCGCAGCGGTGGCGCAGCAGAAGACTAAGGAGAATGTGCGCTCAATAGCGGAGGTGAGCTACGAGGGGCTGACGATTCGTGAGATGGAGACTGGGACAATCGAGGTGGAAAGCCAGGGAAAGTTATTGACCCCGGCGATGAGAGTACTTCGAGAACTGGCTATCCAACTGCAACTAGCGATCACAAACTCGCAAGGCAACCCGTACAACATGCGTCAACTAGGCAAAGTCGTGATCGAGAAAATCAAGGATCGGCGAGGGTGAGGCCGAACAACACGCTGCACCCGACGTCTGTGCCTTCGCGGCTTCGCCGTTCCAGCAGGGCCGCGAGTGAGCGTGAGGGTTGCACCCGACTCGCTACGGCTGGCTTCGCTCTGTCTCCAAGAGCAGGTGAACTCAAACGTTGGGCCTCTTGCTGCGCTTGCAGAGTCACTTGACACACGTACGCCATCGCGTACCATAAAGCCTCTTTGGAGGTGCGCGAAATGAACACACTTACCGCCAGCGAAGCCCGGGCAAATCTTTACCGGCTCATTGATCAAACAGTTGAGTCTCATGAGCCAATCATCATTACCGGAAAACGCAACAGTGCCGTGCTTCTCTCCGCAGAAGACTGGAGCGCAATTCAGGAAACTCTGTACCTGCTAGCCGTACCTGGCATGCGTGAGTCCATCAAGGCTGGGATGGCCGAACCTCTCGCAAAAAGCTCGAAGGAGCTTAAGTGGTAAGTTGGGAAGTCGTTTATGCCAGGCAAGCACTGAAGGATGCAAAGAAACTTGCTGCAAGCGGTCTTAAACCAAAGGCGCAAGAACTCCTCGCGGTTCTTGCCGACGACCCATTTAAAAATCCACCTCCCTTTGAAAAATTGGTCGGTGATCTTGCCGGTGCATACTCTCGTCGCATCAATATTCAACACCGCATCGTGTACGAAGTCTTTGCCAACGAGAAAACGGTTCGCGTCCTGCGTATGTGGACGCACTATGAATGAGAGGCCCAACCGGCCATTCCACCGGACCTGTCAGGTGGCTGGCGTGCGACAGCCCACCCATCATTCGAGCGAACCTGCGCGAAAAGTCGCCCAGGCCGCTCAATTCAAACGCTATACCGCCGGCATCGGCAGCTCGCCCGCGACGAGGAACTGCCAGAGCGGGAAGCGATGCACGAGCCGCTCTTCCTGGCAGTAGAAGCGCACTTCGCCGGCGTCCGTTTCCGCGAGCCACGCCTGCATGAAGTCCGGCCGCCGGGCGGCAAGCGCCATCGGAGTGAATAGCGCGACGTTGAGGCCGCCGGCCGGGTCGCGCGCGGAGACGTATTCGAAAGCTTCGACGCCGGCTTGCCGCATCGCCGTGCCGAGTCGCTGGGTCGCGGCGTAATTCGCGGGGTCGGTGAGCTGTTCACGCCACCGATCGAACGGCGGGCATTGCAGTTGCACGCCGCGGGCGCAGCGCCACGGCGCGCCGAACAGCGTGTGCTGGGACGCCAGGGGGGACGCCGGCGCGACGGTCATGCCGTGCCAGAAGACGAAGCGGTAATAGGCCGACTCGGCCAGCACCGTTGCCGTATCGAACGCCGCGTAGAACAGGCTGGGCTCGAAGTGCCCGCCGAAACGCGAGCCGTGGCGCAGCGGCGGATAACGGAACGGGGTGGCCAGCAGGTAATGCAGGCCGCGGGCCGCGTGCGGCAGCGGCGGCTTCGAGCTTTCCAGCAGGGATTCGAGGAGCGCCTGTTCCTCGAGGGTATCGACGAGGCGGTTCGTCGCGATCTGCTCCTGGCTCTCGACGAGCCGCACGAGATTGCCTGCGAGCTCGACGACCGGCGCTTCTGCGCCGACCGCCGCCCAGATGTCCGTCACAGCCGGCCGCGGATCGCGTCGAGGTATTCGACGACGCGCAGCAAACCCTGGACGGTGCGAATCTGCTCGGCCGGGACGCCGCCGACGTGGTGGTTGTCGGTGTGCATCCAGTGCTTCATCTGCGCGGCGTCGCCCCCGACGAGCGCGAACAGCGCGCGATACGCGCGGATCAGCAGCAGCGCGAGCTCTCCCGCCTTGCTGTCGGGGTCGATGCCGTTGCGGCTGATCGCGGTGCGGTCCTTGCCGATGACCACGCCCAGCGCCGCCTGCGTCAGCCCCATTTCCTTGCCGGCGTTGAGCAGGGCCTTGGTGACGACCTGTGTCGCATCGGGTTTGCGAAGGGCGGCAACGCTCATGGCGGGTGATCCTCGATAAGGTGCATAAGCTCATTCTGGCCTTACTTTGATGTGTTTGCAACATCAACGTGAGGCCGTGCGGGGTCAGCCCGGATCGAGCCGGAGAATCCGCCCATCGCTTTCGTCAAGCAGATACAGCTTCCCATCCGGTCCCTGCCGCACGTCCCGGATGCGCTTGCCCAGCTCGGTCAGCAGGCGTTCTTCACGGGTGACGCGGGTACCGTCCAGTTCCAGCCGGGTCAGCAGCTGCGCGCGCAAGGCGCCGACGAACAGGCTCCCTTTCCACGCGGGAAAAGCGTCGCCGGTGTAAAAAACCATCCCCGACGGCGCGATCGACGGGATCCAGTAATGCACCGGAGGTTCGATGTCGGCGCGCTCGGTGCCTTCGCCGATCTTCGTGCCGGTGCCGTAGTTGCGGCCGTACGTGATCACCGGCCAGCCATAGTTGCGTCCCGGCTTGATGACGTTCACTTCGTCGCCGCCCTGCGGGCCATGCTCGTGCGCCCACAGCACGCCCGTTTCCGGATGCAGCGCCGCGCCCTGTACGTTGCGATGGCCGTAGGACCAGATTTCGGGCTGCGCGCCCGCCTTGCCGACGAAAGGATTGTCTGGCGGCACGCTGCCATCGGGCCGGATGCGGACGATCTTGCCGAGATGGCTGTCGAGCTCCTGCGCCTTGTCGCGATACGAAAAACGTTCGCCGAGCGTGACGTAGAGCAGCCCGTCGCGGTCGAACACCAGCCGCGATCCCCAGTGATTGCGCCCCGAAGGGTCGTCGTTCTGCGCAAAGATCACTTTCACCGCGGAAAGGCTCAGGCCTTCGACATCGAGCTCGGCACGGGCCACCGCGGTGCGCGCTGCGCGCCGCGTCGGTTCGGCGTACGAGAAGAAGATCGTGCGGTCGTCGGCGAAGCGCGGACTCAGCACGACATCGAGCAGACCGCCCTGCCCGCCGGCCTGGACTTCGGGCACGTTCTTCAGCGGCGCCGACAGCTTGCCGTCCGGCGACACGATGCGCATGCGCCCAGGCCGCTCCGTCACCAGCATCCGGCCGTCCGGCAGGAACGCCAGGCTCCACGGGATCTCGAGCCCGCGCGCGACCTCGACGACTTTCACCGCTCCGGCTTCGCTGCGGACGGTCTCCTGCGCCAACGCGGCATGGAAGTTCGCCGCGAGGCCGACGAACGCGACGAACGACGACACGGACGCGGAAACAACGAGCAGGCGGCGGATCGGAAGCATCGGGTTCTCCTCGGCGTGGGGGTTTCCATTGGATCGGAAAGGGCGCGGGCTCGGTAAATGACATCGTCGAGCTCGGGCGAGTTCAGAAACCATTCCATGCGCGACGGTTCCATCGCCGCGGCAGCGGGAACGCGAGGGGCGCGCACTGGTCATGTTATTTGATCGAAGCAACAGTCGGATGCCGACGATTGATGCATATCAATGAGGGCCGCGGCGCGGACAGTGATGCTTGCCCACTCCGTAACGACAGAAAACCGGTGAGGATCCGAACATGAAAGGACGTCTGGAAGACAAGGTCGCGGTCGTGACCGGGGCGAGCAGCGGCATCGGCCGCGCGATCGTCGAGCGCTACGTCGCCGAAGGGGCGAAAGTCGCCGCGTTCGGCCGCAACACCGAGGCGCTCGACGCGCTCGCGGCTGCACACGCCGGGAAAGTCGTCACGGTCAAGGGCGACGCCACGTGCGCCGAAGACCTGCAGCGCCTCGTCGACGAGACGCTCAAGGCGTTCGGCGGGGTCGATATCGTCGTGCCGAACGCCGGTATCGCCCGGGTCGTGTCGTTCGAGGACAGCACGCGCGAAGCTTTCGAGACGCAGTTCTCGGTGAACCTCTTCGCCGCGGCCGAGACGGTGCGCCTGTTCCTGCCGCATATCCGCCGCGGCGGCTCGGTGCAGTTCATCACCACTTTCCTGACGCAGGTCGGTTTCCCCGGCCTCGCGATCTACAGCGCCAGCAAGGCGGCGCTGAAATCGTTCGCGCAGACGCTCGCGGCGGAGCTCGCGCCGAGAGGAATACGCGTCAACTCGATCGCGCCGGGGCCGATCGCCACGCCGCTGTGGGGCACCGTCGGCCTGCCGCCGGACGTGCTCGGCGCAGTCGCCGGGCAGATCAACTCACGACTGATGACGGGCGAGTTCGGCAAGCCAGAAGACATTGCCGAGACCTCGGTGTTCCTCGCGTCGGACGGCGCGAAGAACATCTACGGCCAGGACATCGTCGTCGACGGCGGCTATACCATCGGTTAGGAGACATCATGGCCATTTCGCACGCCGCTTCCGGCGAACTGATCGACATCACGCCGCTCGGCGAACGCGTCCGCGACACGGTGTCGTCGACGCTCATCAGGGCCGAGCACTTCGAGGTCTTCCGGCTGGTGCTGCCGGCCGGCAAGTCCACGCAGGAACACCGCGCCGCCGGCCTGATCACGATCCAGTGCCTCGAAGGCGTCGTCGAACTCGACTCGCACGGCCAGGCGCAGACGCTCACCCCCGGCACGCTGGTCTATCTCGCCGATGCCGAGCCCCACGCGGTGACCGCGCTCGAAGATGCCTCGCTGCTGATCACGATGCTGCTGCACCGCGCGTGACACGCCACCCCTCGGCGGCCGGCCGGGCCGTGCCGCCGATGCCATTTTTCCCGAACCCACGATTCCATGGAGCAGCAATGCAATTTCCCGATTTTTACCGCGCAGTGCCGCGACTCAAGGTGCGCGACGCGCTGGCCGCTTTCCTCGGCGCTGCCGAAGACGGCGTTATCGAATACGGCTACGAGGACGCCGTGAAGCTCGCCGGGCATTCGTGCCCAACGGTCGGCTCGGCCTATCTTCTCACCTGCCATGCGCTGACCGCGCTGTACCCCGATGAATTGCCCCAACGCGGCGGAGTGCGCGTCGAGTTCCGCAACCGCTTCGAGGACGGCGTCACCGGCGTGATTGCGAGCGTCGTGACGCTGCTGAGCGGTGCGGCGCAGGACGGCGGCTTCAAGGGCCTCGCCGGACGCCACGTGCGTCGCGGGCTGCAGCAGTTCGCCGTCGACCTGCCGCTGGCGCTGCGTTTCACGCGCCTCGACACTGGCGTGGCGGTCGACGCCGAAGCGGACCTCTCGACGATTCCGGCCGACCCGGCGATGCCGTCGCTGATGGCGCGCTGCCTGATGGGCGAAGCCGACGCGGACGAGCAGCGGCAGTTCGGCGCGTTGTGGCAGGACCGCGTGCGCCGCATCCTGCTCGATCACGGCAATGATCCGGAAGTGTTCCGCATCCATCATCCATCCGCGTAACCTTTCGGGGGGCGGCATCATCCAATGGTCGGATGAATCGATGGAGTCCCGATCATGACCGATGTCGTCACCGCCCCGTCTCCGCTTCCGGCCGCCCGGGATTCCGAACTGGTCGCACACGTTCTGCACGGCGAGCCGGGCGCGCTCGAACGGATGATGCGCGCGAACAATCGCCGCTTGTTCCGCACTGCCCGCGGCATTCTGCGCGACGATGCCGACGCCGAGGACGCGGTCCAGGAGGCCTACGTCAGCGCCTACCGGGCGCTCGCCGACTTCAAGGGCGAGTCGAGCCTGTCGACCTGGCTGACGCGCATCGTCGTGAACAAATCGCTCGAGCGGCTGCGGTCCAGGTCGCGTTCGGGTGGACTCGCGGAGGACTCCGCCGCATATGACGAGAGGCAAACCGCACCGGCGGAAACACCGGAAGCGATGGCGATGCGGCGCGAACTGCGACGCGTGATCGAAAGCTCGATCGACCGTCTGCCCGACGGCTGCCGCGCGGTGTTCATGCTGCGCGCGGTCGAGGAATTGAGCGTCACCGAAACGGCCGCGAGCCTCGGGATGTCGGAAGGGGCCGTCAAGACCGCGCTGTTCCGCGCACGTCATCTGCTGCGCGACACGATCGGCCGCGAGATCGGCCCGACGATCGACGAATTCTTCTCGTTCGACGGCGCCCGCTGCGACCGCCTCGTCGCCGCAGTGCACCGGCGCCTGGAACTCGCCTTCGAGCAGGCACCGCCGCCCGGCTGACCCGTCGCGGCCGCGCACCGGCAGCATCGGCACATCGTCCGCTTTCCGGTTCCTGCGCGGATTCGGATTCCGGGAAGCTGGACGAAGCCTGCGAGCCGCCGCCTCGAACCCCGTCCGGATTTCCTTTTCCTTCCCCGCTGATGCGTCGCCCGACGCATCGAGCGATCGTTCGACCTCAAGAAACGGAGCCCATCATGAAAATCGACCACCCTTCCCTGCTGATCGTCCCGAGCCGCCGTCGTTTCCTGCACGGTAGCGCGACCCTGTCGGCCGCAGCGGTCGCGCTGCTCGCCGGCCGTCCTGCCCTCGCCGCCCAGGCGGACACGCGCCAAGGCGATCCCGCCGCGGACGCGCGCATCCTGAACACGGCGCTCGCCGCGGAGCACGAAGCGATCGCCGCGTACCAGCTCGGCGCCGGCAGCGGGCTGCTGCGTGCGCCGATGCGGGACCTGGCGCTGCAGTTCCAGGGTCATCACAAAGCCCACGTCGACCTCCTTGCGCAGACGGTCACGAAGCTCGGCGGCAAGCCGGCCGAAAGCAGGCAGAAGTACGATTTTCCGGTCGCCACCCTGAAAGCCGAGGCGGATGTACTGCGTTTCGCCTCCGGACTCGAACAGGGAGCGGTAAGCGCCTACCTCGGCGCCGTGCCGCTGTTCGCCAACCCCGATCTCGCGAAGGCCGCTGCCAGCATCCTCGGCGATGAAGCGATGCACTGGGCGATCCTGCGCCAGGCGCTCGGCGAAGACCCGGTGCCGTCGGCGTTCGTGTCCTGAACGGTCACGACGATGCTGCGGCCGTCGTGCTGGATGAGCGTGCTGGTTGTGCTGGCATCCGCCTCATCGTCCGGGGCGGCAGGCACGGCGCTGCGCGGCGAGGAAATCTATGCACGCTGCCTCGCCTGCCACGCGCTCGCCTACAACCGCACCGGCCCGCGCCATTGCGGACTGTTCGGCCGGCGAGCGGGCAGCCTTCCCGACTACGGATATTCGGATGCGATGCGGGAGTCCGGCATCGTCTGGGACGCGGCAACGCTCGACCGATTTCTCGCGGCGCCGACCCGGGTCGTACCCGGCACGACGATGGGCTACGCAGGCATCCCCGATCCGGCCGAGCGCGCCGCGCTCATCGAATGGCTGCGCGAGACCTCGCGCCCCGGCACGGCCTGCCCGGAAAATCCGTGACGGAATCCCTGCCGAACCCGGACCGTTGAACGGTGGGCAGGCTTACTCCGGGACGATCACCGTCAGCGCCGGGTCGAACCGCGGGTTCTCGTTCACGCCGTCCTTGCCATAGCCACGCGGGTTGCACAGCACGCGCGTCGCACCGATGCGGTAGTCGTGCGAATCATGGACATGACCGTGGATCCACAGCGCCGCGCCCGACGCGGCGACGAGTTCGTCGAGGTCGGAGACGAACGCCGGCGTGATCGGCGAATCGGCGTATTTGGGATGCACGCTGTGCGTACACGGCGCGTGATGGGTGACGACGACCGTCGTTCCGTCGTGGGGCGCCTGCAGCGCGGTGCGCAGCCATGCGGAGGCGCGATCGAACAGTTCGGCGGACAGCGCCGGCGTGAACAGCTCGGGCGCGTCGTCATCGATGCGGACGCGCGAAAAATCGTACATCAGCCGCGTCGCCTCCGCTCTCGACTGCTGCTGGCGTTCGGCTTCCGCGAACAGCCGGAAATCGCTCCACAGCGTGCAGCCGAGAATGCGCACCCGGCCGAACACCGCGGCGCCGCAGTCGAGGATGCGGACGTTGCTCCCTTCGGCCGCGGCACGCAGCCTTTGCCCGACGCCCGCCAGGCTGCCGCCGTAGTACTCGTGGTTGCCCGGGATATAGACGACCGGCTGCGGAAACTGCCGCGCCCACGCGATCGCCCGCTCCGGGCGTGCGATGTCGCCTGCGAGGACCACGATGTCGGCATCGGTGAGCGCAGGCTCCATCTCGGCAACGTTCAGATGCAGGTCGGACAGGATCTGGATTTTCATCGCGCTCTTCCTCGGTGCGGCCCGCTGTCGCGGGCTGGGGATACTCCTGAAACTCTGCGGTAACGACGGATCGAGTGCAAGCCCATCCGCGACGTCTGCGAGATGGCCGCGGCAGGCGGCCGTCGCGCGCGGAATATGCTAGCCTCAGCCGGTACGCGCTCACGCGCGATGACCGACTGACAGCCTTCCCGATGGACGACCAACCGCTTCCCGAACTCCTCGTCGCCTGCCTGTGTGCCGACTGGTGCGGCACCTGCCGCGACTATCGCACCGGCTTCGAAGCTCTCGCCCGCGTGTGGCCGCACGCCGGGTTCCACTGGGTCGACATCGAGGACGACGCCGACTGGCTCGGCGACCTGGACGTCGAGAACTTCCCGACGCTGCTGATCCAGCGCGGCGAGCTGGTGCTCTTCTTCGGCACGCTGCTGCCGCAGCACGTGTTCCTGCAGCGCACCCTCGAAACCTTCGCCGCCTTCGACGACGAAGAAGCGCGCACCTATGCGTTCGCGAACGAAGAGCGCCGCGCGTGGCAGCGCGACTGCAACTTCCGCGCAGCGCTGCAGCGCCGCAGCGCTGGGCACGATGCGTGATGCGCAGCGCAGCGAACCGATGACCAGCCAGCCGCTCGACCGCAAGCGCTGCCTGTCCTGCAAGCGCTGGGGCGGCAAGCGCCATCCCGGGAGCGAACCCGGCAGCGTCGAATATGACGAGAACGACGACAAGGGGCCGTGCATCGAAGGGCCGTGGCACGGCTCGCTGCGCGGCCCGCGCAATGCCTGCGGCCAGTGGGTGATGTGGAGCGCGCTCGAATCGTCGGAACGTTGAGCGCGCGGGCAGCTTCGAGCTGTGGGGCGAATTCGTCCTCGATCGAGTCGATCCACAGCATCAGCGGCTCGACCGCCTCGGCGGCAACGTCCGTTGCAACGAGAATCCGCGCGCGACCATTCATCACCCGAAGTCCAGGAATGTCGACCGCCGCACTTCCCAGGCGGCGAGCCAGTCCGGAATCTGCTCGGGCGGCAGAGCCTTCGAGATGAACCAGCCTTGCGCCAGTTCACAGCCACTATTGCGCAGGAAGTCCCAGTCCTCCCTGTCCTCGACCCCTTCGGCGACCGTCTTCATGCCGAGCTGGCGTGCCATCCGCAGGCTCGCCTCCACGATCGCCCGCAGCGAGGCGTTGCGCCAGGCGCCATGCACGAAGCCGCGGTCGACCTTCAGTTCGCTGAACGGAATGTCACGCAGCTGGGCAAGCGAGGAGTGCCCCGTGCCGAAGTCGTCGATCGACAATCCGATGCGCTTGAGCCGCAGGCGCGCGAGCACTTCCAGCGGCGCCAGCCGATTCTTCATCAGGCGGCTTTCCGTAACCTCCAGCAACAGGCCACTGGCCGGGATGCCCGCTTCGTCCAGCGCGCACTCGACGAAGTCGGGGAAGTCCAGCGAGACCAGATTGTCCATCGACACGTTGACCGCAACCTGCAGCGGGAACCCGTCGTCGCGCCATTTCCGCGCGTGGCACAAGGCGGCGCGCAGCACCGAGCGCGTGAGATCGTTGATCAGTGAACTCTCTTCGGCGAGCGGAATGAACTGATCGGGAAAAATCAGCCCGTCCTCGGGATGCCGCCAGCGCACCAGGGTCTCGAACCCGGCGACGGCTCCCGATGCGAGGTCGACCTTGGGCTGGTAGTGGTTGACCAGCTCGCCGTCGGCAATCGCCCGCCGCAGCCGCTCCTCGGAGTAAATCTTGCGCTCGGCGCGCGCCAGCGCAGGGCTCTGCGCCACGCCGCCAGCGAGGACCTCCTTCAGCCTGTCGATCAACACCGGTTTGTTCAGTGCGCCGAGTACCGTCAGCCTGTGGGCGCTGGCAAGCTTCGCCGCGGTCTGCACGACCCGCTCGTCCTCGCCGCTGATCAGGACCAGACCACCCGTATAACCGACGCGCACCAGGTGACGGACGAATTCGACCCCGTCCATTTCAGGCATCTGGAGATCGCAGAAGATCAAATCGGGACTTTCACCCGGCGTCCCCATCATCGACAACGCCTCCTGCGCGCTCGCGCAGGGCTGCACGCGTTCGAATCCCAGACGTCCGAGCTGGTGCATGAGGAGCTTTCGCGCGAACGGTTCATCATCGATCACGAGTATGTTCATTGCGTACCCCCGGCTGCGGAAATCGGTTCGTTCAACAGCTTGATCACATGAGTTTCCGTCGTGCGGACCACATCGTCATACCGGCTCATCTCCTGCTCGAACGCGACCCGGTCGCCAGTGATCACCGCGCTTTCGATGCGGTTGCACAGATCCCCGAGGGCCAGCGCACCGACGGCGCGCGACGAAGACTTGAGCTTGTGGGAGCTGGCTGCAACCGCGCCGCGGTCACCGTCGGAAAACGCCGTCCGGGTCTCGGCGGCCAGGCTCCTTGTGGATGCGAGATAGTCGCCCAGGAACTCGCGAATGACTTGCGGATCATCCCCGATCAGTCCGTTCAGCACCGACACATCGAGGATTGGCAACGTGCATGCGACGGCGTCCGGCGCAGCATCGGGCGGGACCTGCGCCGTTTCAGCAAGCGCTGTCTCCTGTCGCGGCAGCCATCGGTCGAGATGCGCGCCGAGCACCTCGAGCCTGACGGGTTTGGTCAGATACTCGTCCATCCCCGCTTCACGCGCTCTCCGCGATTCGGACTGCAGCGCGTTTGCCGTAAGCGCCACGATCGGAATGCGCGCCGCCTCCCCTTCCGCCTGCCGGATCGCCTCCGTGAGGCGATAACCGTCCATCTTCGGCATATGCAGGTCGGTCAGGATCAGCGCATAGGTCCCACGCCGCCACATCTCCAGCGCTTCGGCCCCATCGCCGGCGATCTCGGCGGCGTGGCCGAGCAGCGCGAGTTGTTCGAGGATCACTTTCTTGTTGATCGGATCATCCTCGGCGACGAGGATCAGGCGCCCGTGCTCGCGTGCCTCGTCGATGGTCGGCGCGGTCGTCGACGGCAGCACGGCGCGTTCGGCAGTTCCAGCGTGGATGATCTCGGGCGACGCCCGCCCGGCGGCAACCGCGACGGCGCGCAGCAGGGACTGCCGCCGCAGCGCATTGCCGTTGAGCATGACGACCTGGCGATCCTTGATCCGCGGACGCCGGCGCCTGCCACGCGTGATCCGCACGCGGGCTGCGCCGCTCGCAGGCACCGTCCCGTCGGTTTCCGTGTTCTTCCCTTCTCGGGCAAAGTCGATCAGGACCACCGGGGCGGCGAGGCTCGCTGCCTTCACGCCGGCTGCCGCCTCGTCATCCACCCGGAACACGCTTGCCCCCGCATCCTCGAGATATACGCGAAGGTCTTCGCTGTTGATTTCCGGGCTGTCGATCACGACGCAATTTATTCCGCGGACTTCGGGCAGAATCGGCGCCGGCTGTTCGTCGGACAGCACGAACGGGATGGTGACGGTGAATGTCGATCCCTGTCCGGGTTCGCTGCGAACCTTGATTCCTCCCTCCATCAGATCGACGAGCCGCCTGCAGATCGCAAGTCCGAGACCGGTTCCACCGAAACGGCGAGTCGTCGAGGCTTCCGCCTGCGTGAAGGGGTTGAACAGTTCCTCCACCTTTTCCGGATCGATGCCGATGCCGTTGTCCACGATCGAGACGGCGAGCTGCAAGGGCACGACGTCCGCGACCGCGACGCGGACCGCCACTCGGCCCCGCACATTCTGACGACCGGCGGAGAATTTCACCGCGTTGCCCACGAGGTTGTATAGAACCTGCCGTAGCCGCACCTCGTCGGCCTCCACGCGCTCGGGGACCTCCGGCGAGACGAATACCGACAGATCGACGTCGAGCCGGGCCGCCAGCGGAAGAAGCGAACCGGCCAGGCTTTCGACGAGATCTCCGATCGATACTGGCCGGACGTCGAGTTTCAGTCGACCGGCCTCGATCTTCGAGAAGTCGAGGATGTCGTCGATGATGCGCAACAGCGTGGATGACGATCCGCAGATCGTTGCGACGAGATCGGCCTGATGCTCCGACAGCGAGGTGCGCGCCAACACTTCGATCAGCCCCATCACGCCGTTCATCGGGGTGCGGATCTCGTGGCTCATCGCCGCCAGGAAAGCGGATTTCGCCCGACTTGCCTGCTCCGCGTCTTCCCGCGCCCGCGTCAGTGCCGCGATAAATGCCTTGCGCTCGCTGATGTCCCGCAACGTGCCGACGAAGAACTGCTCGTCGCGCACGCGGTACTCGGCGACACTCAGCTCCATCGGGATCCGGTGTCCGAGCTTGTGCTGCCCCTCCACCTCGCGAGTGCTTCCGATGACGTGTCTTGCACCGGTATCGAGGTAGCGCGCCAGGTAATCGTCATGCCGCTCCCGCTCCGGAGAAGGCATCAGCAGCGAGACATTGCGTCCGATGACCTCGCCGAGCGGGTATCCGAACACCGCTTCGACCGCTGCATTCGCCCCTTGGACGATCCCTTGCGCATTGATGGTCACGACACATTCGATCAGATTGTCGAGCACCGCTCGAATCTCGTCCTTCTTGGCACCGAGGGCTTCCAGTGCCGCTTCGCGTTCGTCGACGCGATGCACAAGTTCAGCGTTGAGCGTGCGCAGGTGCCGAGCGTTCTCGCGTCGCTGCGTCGTGTCGATCGCGGTCACGAACATCAACCCGCCTGTTCGGGGCACTGCCTTCCATTCCAGCCAGCGCCAGTTTCCGTCCTTGCAGCGATAGCGATTCTCGAAACCGACTGTCGTATGCCCTGCGGCGACCCTTGCGGCATCGGCGCGCGTCCCCTCCACATCGTCCGGATGGACGAAATCGAGATAGGGCCGCGACAGGAATTCCTCATTGCTCCACCCGAGCGTCCGGGCGAAAGCCGGATTCACACGCTTGAAGTAACCATCGATACCCACGATACCGAGCAGATCGACAGACTGTTCGAAAATGCGGTCGCGCTCGTCTTCCGCGGCCAGACGAGCGTCGAGGGCCCGCGTGAGCTCGGCGGTCTGCTCCGCCACCTCCCTCTGGATCGCCGCCGTGTGTCCCGCGTTGCTCAGCGCGATATAAGCCACGAGGACGGCCGCCAGAACCGAAAATGCAAGATAGATCTCCTCCTCGCCGTGAGTATCGACGTATCCGGTCGGCGCTTTAGCCGCCAATTCCAGACTCCACGTCCGTCCGCCAAACCCGATTTCCTTGCGCAAAGTCGGGGCGACCCCCGCCGGCATTTCATCGAGCAAGATCTGCGCAGGTTCGCCGGACGTCACATCCGATACACGAAAACCGATGCTGCGCGTATGCGCGGCCTCGGCGAGCGGGATGAACAGCTTTTCGACGTCGAAGACACCCACGACATGGCCCAGCAGATCGCGGGGCCCGGCCCGCGCCGCAGCGTCCCATGAAGCGCGCGCCACATCGTGCACCGGCTGAAAAACGAGCAGCGACAGGCGCTTCGTCCGCAGCAGCGGCACTCCGCGGACCGTGTGAGCCTCGCGGCTTTGCCGCGCCTGCTCCATCGCGACACGTCGATGCGGATCGTAGCCGTGGTCGAGTCCCAGGATGCTCCGCCCCGCTTCCCTCGGCGCGCTGTACAGAACGGGGAAGTATTCCGGTCGCCCTGTGGCGGGCCGCGTGTTGCCGTCGTCGCCGGGCTCGAAAATACGGAAATCACGCCCCCCCTCGGCGCGGACCGCCCGTTCGAAACTCTCGCGCTCTTCCGCTAGTACGCGGGGCGCCCAATCGATCGACACCACCGCCGGATGCCGCGTGATCCAGACCGTGAAAGTCTCGAATTCGTCCCTCGTCACAGCCGAACTGGCGCTCACGAAGCGTTCGACGCCTTCGAGCGAGGCGATGACCTCAGGCAGCAGAAGAAAACCGATTTCGAACACCTCGTCCATCCGCTGGGCGATCTCGGTGCGTTCGCGTTCCTTCCACAGCCGATCGACCGTGAAGCTGCCGGCGGAGAAGAGTGCGGCCGCGAGAACCAGCAGGATCGAAATCCTCCCGCCCCCGCTCCGGCGTATCCAACCGCGCAGCGGCCCCGGCCACGCCAGCAGCACCAGCGGTGCGAACAGCAACACGCCCAGCGTATCCCCCGCCCACCATGTCAGCCACTCGCTCGGCCCGGCCGCCGGGGCAATGCGTTCGAAGGCGAGCAGCGCGGCGACGGCAATGCTGGACGCCACCAGCGAGGCCAGCGGCCCGGTCAGCAGGACGAGGCGTGCGATATCCCGGTTGCGTGCCGGAAACGATGACGAACGCAGGCAGCGTCTCGCGAGGCAGACGCCGAGCAGCGCCTGAAGCGTCATGCCGCTGGCACCGAGCGCGGCAACCAGCGCGCCGCTAGTCGTGCGATCCGGTAGAAGAACGATCACGAAGGCGCCGAGCCAGACGCCGGGCCAACAACGCGCGCCCCACACCAGCAAGGCCGCCAGAGCGAAACCGGCCGCGGGCCACACGGGTGACGAATAGCCGGACGACTGTGTCAGTGCGCGCGCGAACAGGCCAACCGCGATATACATCGCAGCAAGCACAACGATCCTCGACGAGAGGGCCACAGGCCCCACGGTACTGGCGGAGGCGGTTTGTTCTGCCGGTATGTCGGCGATCGCAGTCATCAGGGCTGAATCAAAGGAATCGGAGCCGGTTTGCCGCCCGGAACCGGCCCTCGGGACGCACCTCACGGACCGGGGCGAACGGAGGATCCGAAATGGCACCATTCCTTGGGGTCATTACGGACGAAACGACCGATACAGATGGCAGGAAGAACTTGACTTGATGATATCATCCAAGGCCCAGCCACCCTTGTGGCGTACGTCACTCAACGGCTGTATTTACTCGTGCAGCACCGGCCCGGAAATATTCCCCGGCCACGAGTTTCACGCACAAATCCTTCGCGTCACCGGTCATGCCATCATCACCGATGTCGGCCCCGCACCGTCCTGCGCTTCGCACAAGATCGACAGCTCCGCCCCGACGGAGTGCCGGCGAATGGCTTCAGTAATGCGGCGGGATCTCGTCCCGCAGGTCGCGCGGACGATCGGCCGGAGAACCCCCCGCTAGCTGCCGCGCCAGTTCGAGAACCTGCTGCTGGAGGCGGTCGAGCTGCTGCTGCTGCCGGTACACGGCCAGGTTCAGCTCCTCGAGCAGATCCTCGGACAGCGCGATCTTCGTCTCGATCTTCGTCAGGCGTTCGTCCATCTCTTTCCCCTCGTCGCCGTCATGCATTGACATGCTCCCCGAGCAGCGCGCTGGCGAGCGCTTCGGCGACGCGAATCCCGTCGACGCCCGCCGACAGGATGCCGCCCGCGTAGCCCGCGCCCTCGCCCGCCGGATAAAGACCTTTCACGTTCAGGCTCTGGCAGTCGGCGCCGCGCGTGATGCGCAGCGGCGACGAAGTGCGCGTCTCGACGCCGGTCAGCACCGCGTCGCGCATCGAGAAGCCCCTGATCTGGCGCTCGAACGCCGGCAGCGCTTCGCGCACGGCGCCGATCGCATAGTCCGGCAGGCTGGTCGCGAGGTCGCCGAGCTTGACGCCCGGCTTGTACGACGGCTCGACCGAGCCGAGCACCGCCGACGGCTGGCCGGCGATGAAGTCGCCGACGAGCTGCGCCGGCGCGACGTAGCCGCCGCCGCCGAGCTCGAACGCGCGCGTTTCCCAGCGCCGCTGGAACTCGACGCCGGCGAGCGGCCCGCCCGGATAGTCGGCGGGCGTGATGCCGACGACGATGCCGGCGTTCGCGTTGCGCTCGTTGCGCGAATACTGGCTCATGCCGTTGGTGACGACGCGCTCCGGCTCGGAGGTCGCCGCGACGACCGTGCCGCCCGGGCACATGCAGAAGCTGTAAACGGAGCGGCCGTTCTTCGCGTGATGCACGAGCTTGTAGTCGGCGGCGCCGAGCAGCGGATGGCCCGCGTTCGGGCCGAAGCGGGCTTTGTCAATCAGCGACTGCGGATGCTCGATGCGGAAGCCGATCGAGAACGGCTTCGGTTCCATGAACACGCCGCGCGCATGCAGCATCCCGAACGTGTCGCGCGCGCTGTGGCCGAGCGCGAGCACGACGTGGTCGCAGCGGATCTCCTCGCCGGACGCGAGCGTCAGCCCGCGCACGTGGCCGTCCTCGATCAGCACGTCGGCAACGCGCTGCTGGAAGCGGATCTCGCCGCCGAGCGCCTCGATGTCATGGCGCATCGCCTCGACCATGCCGACGAGGCGAAATGTGCCGATATGCGGCTTCGCAACGTACAGGATCTCTTCCGGCGCGCCGGCCTTGACGAACTCGGTCAGCACCTTGCGGCCGTAATGCTTCGGGTCCTTGATCTGGCTGTAGAGCTTGCCGTCCGAGAACGTCCCGGCGCCGCCCTCGCCGAACTGGACGTTCGATTCGGGATTCAGCACGTTGTTGCGCCACAGCCCCCACGTGTCCTTCGTGCGTTCGCGCACCGCCTTGCCGCGTTCGAGGATGATCGGCCGCAAACCCATCTGCGCGAGGATCAGCCCGGCGAAGATGCCGCACGGGCCGAAGCCGACGACGACCGGACGGTTCGCGAAGCCTTCCGGCGCGCGACCGACGAAGCGGTAGTTCGTGTCGGGCGTCGGCCCGACGTGGCGGTCGCCGGCGAACCGGCGCAGCAGCGCGGCCTCGTCGCGCACGACGACATCCACGGTGTAGATCATCGTCATCATTGCGACCTTGCGCGCATCGTAGCTGCGCCTGAAGACGATGACTTCGCCGAGGTCGCCGGCGGCGATGCCGAGCCGCTCGACGATCGCAGCGCCCAGCGCCTCGGGCGGATGATCGAGCGGCAGCCTGAGTTCGGTGAGTCGCAGCATCGGGGAATCCAGTGTCCAGGTTGTAACGGGTCGGCGAAGGGGCCGGGACGACCACGCGGGGGGTCGCCGGGAGGGGGCGATTCTAAACGGGATCGCTGCGGGCCAGAACGTCGCGTGTTCCAGCCGGACCGAGCAGCACCTTCCCATGCGCATTCGCCGCTCTCGGGATTGGCGAACACGGCAGGTTTGGCATACAGTGCGCGGTCGGGGCACCTACCACTTTAGTCGTATGGTTTCTGCCGGCTTGGCGCCCCCGGACTACAGTGATGACGACGTCTGCCCGCTCTGTCGCAGTCGTGTCGTGGAGGTTACGAGATGCGCCCTCAGGCTCCGCGCCGCCGCACGATCCGTTCGACGGTCGTACTCCTCGTCGTCGCCTGCATCCTGCCCGCCTGGCTGCTCGCTGCCATCGTCATCTACCTGTCCTACGAACGGGAACGGGCAGCCGTTCTCGACCAGACGCGCGAGGCCACCCACACCCTGCTGCGGCTCGTCGAACGGGACATCGCGGCAAACCAGGCTGCCCTGGAAACCCTCGCGGCGTCCGAGGACATCGACCGCAGCGACCACACCGAGTTCTACCGCCAGGCAAAGGAAGTTCTTCGCCACACCGCCGGGTTCACGATCGTGCTGACGGACGCTTCGGGACGGCAGCTCCTGAACCTCCTGCAGCCTCTGGGTTCGCCGTTGCCGCAGCATGCCAATCCGGCATTGCTGCGCCGCGTCTTCGAAACCGGCCTGCCCGTGGTGTCGGGCGTCTATATCAGCAGGGTGTCGCGAACTCATGTCGTGAGCCTGGAAGTCCCGGTCATCCGCGATGAAAAGGTCCTCTACAGCCTGGGCCTGCGCATCCAGCTGAAACACCTCGGTGAGCTTCTGCAGCAGCAGGGGCTGCTGCCCGGGCGGGTCGCAGTGCTCCTCGACAGCGAAGGCCGGCGGCTCGCGCGAAACCCCATGGACGAGACACTGATGGGGCAGAAGACGTTCCCCGCCTTGCTCGAGGCAACCCAGCGCGAAACGGAAGGCGCGATCGAGAGCGTCTCGCTGCAGGGCATACCTTTCGTGAGCTTCTTCTCGCGTTCCGCCCCCTACGGGTGGACGGCGGCGGTCGGCGTTCCGCAGAGCGCGCTGACCGCGGGGCTCGCGGAATCACTGCGCCAGTATGCCGTCGGCGCACTGGCGCTGCTGCTCGGCGGGCTCGCGCTCGCGGGCCTCCTCGGCCGCAGGATAGCCCGCCCCGTGCAGGCCCTCGTCGCCCCGGCGCTGGCGATCGGCAGGGGCGAGCCGGTTTCGCTCCCGCCGCTCGCACTCGAAGAAGCCGACGAAGTGGGCCGCGCGCTGGCCCAGGCGCAGGAACTGCTGCACCAACGCGAAGCGGACCGCGCGCAAGCGGAGGAGAAGCTCGCCCTCGCCGCGACGGCGCTCGACTCCGCGGTGGAGGGCGTGGTGATCGCGCGCGGCGGGCGAATTGCGACCGTGAATCGCGCGTTCACGTCGATCACCGGGTATCGGTCGGCGGAAGTGATCGGCCAGCCGCTCGCGATACTCCTCGCGGAAGCCGAAAAGACGCACCGCAACGACCGGCGCCGCGCGATGTGCGAAACTGGGCAGTGGCAGGGCGAAGTCCACGGCCGGCGGAAAAACGGCGAGATGTATCCGGCGTGGAGCAGCATCAGCAGGGCCGCGTACGGGTCGGACGAGATGATCCTCGTCTGTGTTTTCTCCGACATCTCGGCGGCGAAGCAGTACGAGGCCCGCCTTCAGCACCTCGCTCATTACGATGCGCTCACGGAACTGCCGAACCGCCTGCTGTTTCGCGAGCGCCTCGCCGACATGCTGGTCCGCGCCGAGCGACACGGGAACATGCTCGCGCTGCTGTTCATCGACCTCGACGGCTTCAAGCCGATCAACGACACCCTCGGGCACGCGGCCGGAGACGAACTTTTGCGACGCGTCGCGGAACGCCTCGGCGGCTGCGTGCGCGCGAGCGACACGACAGCCCGGCTCGGTGGCGACGAATTCGCCGTCCTGCTCGACGAGCTGCGCTCCCCCGAGGAGGCCGGCATCATCGCCCGCAACATCCTCGATACCCTTGAGCGGCCCTACATCCTGGCCGGGCAACCTCAGTGCCAGTACATCTCGGCGAGCATCGGCATCGGCTGTTATCCGTCCGACAGCCTCGACGCGGAAACGCTGCTGCGCCAAGCCGACATGGCGATGTACCGCGCCAAACAGGAAGGCAAGAATCGTTACCGCTTCTTCGCACCCGAAATCAACGCCCAGGCGAGCGAACGGCTGTTCATGGCGAACAGCCTGCGCGCGGCGCTCGACCGCGACGAGCTCAGGCTGGTGTTCCAGCCCTGCATGGACTTCGCGACACTCGAAGTCGCCGGTGTCGAAGCGCTGGTGCGCTGGGAGCATCCGCAAAAAGGGACGATCCTGCCGTCGCGCTTCATCTCGCTCGCCGAAGAGTCCGGGCTCATCGAGCCGATCGGCGAATGGGTGCTGCGGGAAGCGGCGCGCCGCGTGCGCGAGTGGAAGAACGCGGGAATCTTCGCCGGCAGGGTCGCGGTGAACCTGTCGCCGCGGCAGTTCCGCCGCAGCGATCTCGCGAGCCGTCTGCTCGTGGTGCTCGACGAAGCCGGCCTCGCGCCCCGTGATCTCGAACTCGAGGTCACGGAAGGGATGATCATGGAACATCCCGAGCGCGCGGTCGTCGTCCTAACCGAACTCGTCGCAGCCGGAGTGAGCATCAGCATCGACGATTTCGGCACCGGCTACTCTTCGCTCGCCTATCTCAAGCGTTTTCCCGTCCACAGCCTCAAGATCGACCGCTCGTTCGTCAGCGGCCTGCCCGGCGACCGCAATGACCGCTCGCTCACGCGCGCCGTCGTCGCCGTCGCCAAAAGCCTCGGGCTGTCGGTCGTCGCCGAAGGCGTCGAGCACGCCGGGCAAGTCGATTTCCTGCGCCGGATCGGATGCGATTTCGCGCAGGGCCATTATTTCTCCCGCCCGCTCGATCCGGCCGCGCTCGGCGCTTTCCTGCGCGAAGCGCGGACTCAGGAAGCACATTCCTGACACTCGGGCTGCCGGACCCGCCAAGGCACCCTGCGTCGCGGTTCGCCGGGCAACTCCGCGACATGCTCCTATACTGGAAAGCCTGCCCATTCATTCCAGGAGGAGAAGACGATGCCAGATCAGAACCACGTCTACAAACTCGTTGAACTCGTCGGCACATCGCCCGTCGGCGTGGATGATGCGATCCGCAACGCGATCGAGCAGGCGAGCCAGTCGTTGCGGCACCTCGACTGGTTCGAAACCACCGAGATCCGGGGGCACATCGCCGACGGCAAGATCGCACACTACCAGGTCAAGCTGAAAGTCGGGTTCCGCTTCGAATCCTGAACCGCAAACGGCCGCGCCAGGTGCGGCTTGGCGATCCCGGTTCATTCCGGAAACATCACGGCCGCACAGGATGCGGCCGTGATGTTTTCGGAGAACGGCGCACCTGAGGCGAATTACATCGGCTCGAGCCAGGCCTATCAATAGAACAAACCTATCGATTACATTCTCACATTCAATTTCTCCAATCGTCACGCACTGCGTAAGATGATTTCAACGCAACCAGCGAAGAAAGGAGAAAGAAGATGACAAATCCCTTCCACAACCCGCAATCGGTCACCATCCAGAACCTCGAGGCCGCCTTCGCCGGCGAGTCGATGGCGCACATCAAGTACCGCTACTTCGCGAAGCTGTGCCGCGAAATGGGCGACGAGGAAACCGCAAAGGTTTTCGAGGCGACCGCCGACCAGGAAGTGATGCACGCGTTCGGCCACCTCGACCTGCTCTACCCGAAAGCGAAGATGACCCCGGCGCGCGCGCTGCAGTTCGCGATCGAAGGCGAGACCTACGAATACACCGAAATGTACCCGGGCTTCCGCCACGCGGCCGTCGAGGAAGGCCATGCCGACGCGGTCAAGGAGATCGACGAGCAGATCGTCGAGTCGAAGGAACACGCCGAACAGTTCAAGGCGGTGCTCGAACGCGCTGCGAAGCGCTTCGCGGCGCTCGCCAAGGTCGAAGAGCGTCACGCCAACCACTATCAGGAAGCGCTTGACCGGATCTCCGCCTGAACCGGGCTGCGCCGAATCGACGAATCAAGCTTGAAAGGAAGAACATCATGAAGACTTGGCAATGTGTTGTATGCGGTTTCATCTATGACGAAGCGGCCGGAATGCCGGACGACGGCATCGCTCCCGGCACGCGCTGGGAAGACATTCCGGACGACTGGTCCTGCCCCGACTGCGGCGTCGCGAAAGCCGACTTCGAGATGGTCACGGTCTGACGCGGCATCGCCTGCTCCCTGCCCCCCGGGAGCAGGCTGCCCGCTGCCTGATCGTGCCTCACCCGCGCCCCGGCGCCTGGCCGACAAGACGAACAACATAGAGGCAAACACATGACTCCACCCATCGTCATCATCGGCAGCGGTCTCGCCGGCTACACGCTGGCACGTGAATTCCGCAAGCTCGACCGCGACACGCCACTCGTCATCCTGAGCCGCGACGCGGCCGGCTTCTATTCGAAGCCGATGCTGTCGAACGCGTTTTCAGCCAACCGCAGCGCAGCGAGCCTGGTGATGAAACCGGCGGAAAAAATGGCCGCCGAACTCGCCGCGACGATCCGCTCCCACGTCGAGGTCGCCGCGCTCCACCCTGCCCGACGCATCGTCGAACTCGCCGGTGGCGAAGAAATCCCCTATCGCAACCTCGTGCTCGCACCCGGCGCCGACCCGATCCGCCTGCCGCTCGGCGGGGATGCCGCGGCGGACGTCCTGTCGGTCAATGACCTCGACGACTTCGCCCGCTTCGCCGCACGGCTCGACGGCGCGAAGCGCGTCGCAGTGCTCGGCGGCGGGCTGATCGGCTGCGAATTCGCCAACGACCTGCTCGCCCGCGGCATCACCCCGACGGTCATCGACATCGCTCGCTGGCCGCTCGGCAGGCTGTTGCCGGAAGACGCCGGACAGTGGTTCCGGCAGCGGCTCGAAGCGGCTGGCGTGAGCTTTCGCCTCGGCGTCTCCGCAGCGTCGGTGTCGCGCCACGCCGGCGGCTACCGGCTCGCGCTCAGCGACGGCTCGACGCTCGACGCCGACGTCGTGCTGTCGGCAGTCGGCCTGCGACCGCGCACTGCGCTCGCCGCCGCCGCGGGCCTCGCCGTCAATCGCGGCGTGCTGACGGACCGTCGGCTGGCGAGTTCCGATCCGCATATCCACGCGCTCGGCGACTGCGTTGAAGTCGAAGGCCTGACGCTGCCGTACGTGATGCCGATCATGCACCAGGCGCGCGCGCTCGCAGCGACGCTCGCCGGCACGCCGACTGCGGTCAACTATCCCGCGATGCCGGTCGTCGTGAAGACCCCGGCATGCCCCGCGGTCGTCTGCCCCCCGGCGATTAACGCGCAGGGCAGCTGGCAGGTCGTCGCCAGCGACGAGGCCGGCGGCGGCATCGAAGCGCAGTATCTCGACGCAAACGAAAAACTCCTCGGCTTCGTCCTGCTCGGCAGCGCAACAGCGCGCAAGCAGATGCTCGCCGGCCGCGCGCCCGCAACACTCGACTGACCCTCGAAAGGGCTGCGGCGGCGGCGTTTCCGCCTCGCCGCGGCCTCCTGCCCACCCTCTTGGAGGACGCTGGAAGCGCTCACCCGCCCGCGGCGCGCAGCGTTACAATGCGCCCTCCCTGCTGCACTGCGGAGAAGCGCGTAATGCCCCTGGCCAAAACCGAAAACCTCAATATCGTCGCCGTCGACCCGATGCCCTCGCCCGAGGAGATCAAGGCCCGCGTGCCGCTTACCGAGCGCGCCGCTGCGTCCGTCGTCGCCGGCCGCCGCGCGCTCCACGACATTCTCGACCGCAAGGACAGGCGCCTCTTCATCGTCGTCGGCCCGTGCTCGATCCACGATCCGATCGCCGGCCTCGATTATGCGAAGCGCCTGAAGGCGCTGGCCGACGACGTGGCCGAGACGATGGTGCTGGTGATGCGCGTGTATTTCGAGAAGCCGCGCACCTCCACCGGCTGGAAAGGCTTCATCAACGATCCGCACATGGACGATTCGTTCCACATCGAGGAAGGCATGGAGAAAGCCCGGCGCTTCCTGCTCGACGTGAACGAACTCGGCCTGCCGGCGGCGACCGAAGCCCTCGACCCGATCGCCCCGCAGTACTACGGCGACCTGATCGCGTGGACGGCGATCGGCGCGCGCACGTCGGAGTCGCAGACGCATCGTGAGATGTCGTCGGGCCTGTCGACGCCGGTCGGCTTCAAGAACGCCACTGACGGCGACCTCGACGTCGCGATCAACGCGATCGTTTCCGCGTCGCATCCGCACAGCTTCCTCGGCATCAACGGCAAGGGCCAGTCCGCGATCCTGCGCACGCGCGGCAACCGCTACGGCCACGTCGTGCTGCGCGGCGGCGGCGGACGGCCGAACTACGACACGGTGTCGATCTCGCTCGCCGAACAGGCGCTGGCGAAGGCGAAGCTGCCGCTGAACATCGTCGTCGACTGCTCGCACGCGAACTCGTGGAAAAAACCCGAGCTGCAGCCGCTGGTCATGAAGGACGTGGTGCACCAGATCCGCGAGGGCAACCGCTCGGTGGTCGGGCTGATGATGGAGAGCTTCCTCGAAGCCGGCAACCAGCCGATTCCGGCCGATCTGTCGCAACTGAAGTACGGCTGCTCGGTCACCGACGCCTGCATCGACTGGGCCAGCACCGAGGACACCATCCGCAAGGCCGACAGCGTGCTGCGCGAAGCGCTGCAGCGCCGGAGCGAGCGCGCATGAATCTTGTCGTGCAGGGCGAGGATGTCGATTCGGTCGCCCTGAAGAATCTCGCCAAACTCACCGGCGCGAGCGCCATCGAGCAGATCACTGCGCAGGCTTTCCGGCTCGTGGCCGGGCACGACCGCGAAGGCGTCGACACTCTGTGCGCCGAAGCCGGGCTCGACTGGGCGTGGGTGCCCGCCGGACGCAAGCTCGCCGACTTCGGCCTGTTCGTCACCGACATGGACTCGACGCTGATCAACATCGAGTGCATCGACGAAATCGCCGACATGCAGGGCCTGAAGCCCCAAGTCGCAGCGATCACCGAAGCGGCGATGCGCGGGGAAATCGACTTCCGTGAATCCCTGACGCGCCGCGTGAGCCTCCTCGCCGGCCTGCCCGAAGCGGCGCTCGCCGAGGTCTACGAGCAGCGGCTGCAGGTGAACCCGGGCGCCGAACGCCTGATGCGCGGACTGAAGGGGGCGGGTCTCCACACCGTGCTGGTGTCAGGCGGTTTCACGTATTTCACCGAGCGCCTCAAGGCGCGGCTCGGCTTCGACGAAGCTCACGCGAATGAACTCGAAACGCACCACGGGCGCCTCACCGGCCGGGTGCGGGGCGCGATCGTCGACGGCGCCGCGAAAGCCGCCCATCTGCGTCACGCGCGCGAGCGCCTGGGCCTGAAGTCCGACCAGGTGATCGCCGCCGGCGACGGCGCCAACGACATCCCGATGCTGACCGAAGCCGGCTTCGCCGTCGCCTACCGGGCGAAGCCCGTGCTGCGCACCGTAGCCGACTGCCGCCTCGACCACGTCGGGCTGGACGGGCTGCTGAACCTCTTCACGTAGGGCGCGCAGGCTTCACCGGCGCCGGAGCCGAAGGCAGAGGGCAACCACCCGGTACGGGTTAGCGCCCGCGCGCAACGCACGGTTAGACGGCGGCGGCATTTCAATACGCACGGGATGCGCGCTGAATAACCTCCGTTGCCCACTGATTCAGGCTCTTGCCCGAAGCTTGAGCAGCGACGAGTGCCGCACCATGGACTTCTGGCGGAACGCGCAGCATGAGCTTGCCGGAGGCAGGCTTTTCTGGCTTGACCCCTTGTTCCTTGCAATCGGAAAGAAAGTCCTCGATGGCGCCAGCGAATGCCTCATGCAGTTCAGCCACAGTTTCACCATGGAAGCTGATCATGACGCGCAGGCCAAGTACGCGACCGACAAAAATGTTGTCGCGTTCGTCGAACTCGATGCGGGCTGTATAGCCTTTGTGGGTCATGGTGTTCATGGTTTTACTCCTACTCGTTCCAGCAATTCTCGGGCCTCTTCGACTTGGTAACGCTTGGCCTCTTTGCCAGGGTGAGGGCGATGGCAACGCCACTGCTCACCATTGAGAAGGATCTTGACGCGAGAGCCTTTTCGTTCATGGACTTCACCACCAAGACCGATAATCAGTGCCTCGATGTCGCGCAGATCCGGTGGAATGATAGGTTGGACAAAATGACTCAAATATCATACCCAAGCTCCCTTGCTAGCTGACTGTAGTCATCGTCTTTGTATCCAAGTGCTACATTGCGTTCCGTTGTAAAAGCTTTTCTCGGTGTGCCCGTTGTTCCAAATTTTTGAGAAATAAGGGTTGCGTCTTTCAGGTCTGAAACGCAAATGATGAACCCACCTTTGTACTTTGTTGTAACCCACTCACCTGCAAGCGAGAGTGACGCCCACTCATGGAAAAGTTTATATGGCGTTGGCAATTTCTTGTCACTCTTGTCGGTGCTCAGCCCCTTTGGTTCAGCAGAGGTGATGGTGGCAGTGAAACTGAATGACTCAGGATGCCTCGAAAGAAAGGACTCAAACGAATTGAAAACTATTTTGGCCATATGTAACTTGCAGGGGAGTTGAATTTTGAGCCGCCCAACGTTTGAATTCACCGGCCTTGCGCGGCTTTATGCGCAAGGCCCGATGGAATGATGGGTTGGGCATCGGCTCCGATGCTGCGAAAGTGCACCAAGGACTCTTTGAAATTCTCGATGCTTTGCGTCCAGTCAAAGTGCTCACAGATTGCCTTTGGCGAAAAGGCACGGGATTCTAGCGCGTCTAGAATTTTCGGATAGCGCCGCCGAAAAAGATGCCAAGTAGTGAGGTACTTGGTTCTTATGCGCGAACTATTTTGCCGCTGCGTATTGCTAAAAATATCGTTCAGAAACCGGATATCCCAAAGAATCTCACAATACTCACCTGTCTCGGCGAGATAAAAAGAGTCTATTGGAAGGTCTCCCTCGGTGTCCCTCTGTAATCGTTCGAGAGATTGATTGAGAAATACAAAGCTGAGATCAGGATCGAATCGTACCGTTGGGAAAATATTGTTGTGACTGTTTGATGCATCATCAATAAACAGACCGATGGCGGGAATGTCCTTCTCTTTGACGTAAGCCTTGATTAGAGCCGCGCCGTAGAAGCACTCGATGTTCTTCAGAAGGTAATGATCGAAGTCGCCCAGTACCAACACTGCCCTGAAGTAGATATCTTGGCCAACCAGTCGGTGCTGAAGATCTTGCGCAAACTCACATGCATACATCACGAAATAGTCGCGATCGGCTTCGGTTACAGGGTCTGCCGAGTTGTAAACAAGGATCGTGTCTGAGAACACAATCGTTCTGAATGCGTGATGAGCGTGAACGTTGAGTGAGTCGATGATGCCGTAAAGCATCTCGATCTTGCGAGGTTTCTGGGAAACAAGGTCTTTGAAACCGAGGATGTCGATGTACAGAAGGTACTTCTTCATGGCCAATCAAGATACCCAACGTGAAGCTTCAGCCGACGGCAAACTGCGCAGCAGTGTGACGGTCGGCTCCAAGCGCTTGTTAGCGATTGAGCCCAAATTTGTCAGCAAAAGCCGTGAATTTCTCGCCATATTCCGTGTCCTGCTTGATGGCAGCCCATGCGTCTTGGAACGCCTTCTTGGAAAAGGCGGTCTTCATGCCGCCTTCCCATATAGACCAAAGGTCATCATCGATGAACCCTTTTTCGTGTAGCAGGTGCTCTTCAAAGCATAGATCCATGTACGCGCGCATATATCGCATGGTCCGTTCGTACTCTTCCGCGGATAGCTCGGTGAGGACAAAATCGCTTCTGTTTATCCTCTCTGGGAAGTGAAGAATAATCTCTTGATACCGCTTCGTATATTCAATGAAGTTTTGTAGCTTTATTTGCTTCCGGGTGGATCGCGACTGATAGGCCAGGCTGCCAATAGCCACCACCGCAGCGAATGTGGCAATGAGGTTTCCTATGGCTGTGGAATCCAAGCTCCCCCACCAGCACGATATAGATGCAAACAACGCCTGTCTCCTTTCGCGCTAACGTGAAGTTGAGGGGCCTGCGCGGCTTTTCGCGCAGGTCCCCTCGAACGTTGTGTTAGCCCTTTGCACGATTACGCGCCCTCACGATGTTGGCCAACACCTTCTGATTGATCTGCACGCGCCTCGTATGCTGGGCACCCGACAGTTTTCGTTTTCGCCAAGTGTCTATGTAGAACTTTCTCTCCCAATCGTTGATCCACCCTTTTTCATGGGCATGATGAATTGTCTCGACGTTGATGGCGCGCTCAACGTCGCTTTCGATTCGCTTAACGGCCTGGAAGATGAGGTCGGAAGGAAGGTTGGTGAATTTCTTGACGCAGCAGTTTCCGACAATTCCGGTGTTGCGGTTCCTTGCATTTCTGAGGAGACAGATTTCGATTATGGGAAAATGCCCGCAAAGGCAGGTGTCGGGTTCGTCGTCACGCCAGACATCCTCAAGGCCCCATTCGAGTTTCGCCTCATCCCATGTGTCGCCAACGCTTAGAGCAATGAGTCGTTCGGTGAGCTGATATTCGGACATGATGAAAAGGGCTAACTATAAGTGGACCGCCTAAATGACGGGGCGCAACCCGTCAGCGTGAATATATGCACTTTACATCAAGCTCACTTCACCCAACAATACAGTTCCTTACAAATTTTTAGGGCGTCCTATTTATGAACGCAAGCCCCTCAGTGCCGGCGCAGCGAGCGTAGGGCGGAAAAGCCACGGCGTCTCCGCAGCTCGGAGGTCATCTGTCGCAGGGCGACGATAATCTGCTCGCCTATTGCGTCCGGGCTGACATCCTCCGCGCGGATTTGCACGACACTCGGCTTCTCGCCGTGCGTAGCGGCGAGGATCGCGCCGAAATCCAGATCGTGGGTGAGCACCACGTAATCGGCGGCTTTGGCGTAGGCCATGATTTCCGAGTCTGGGGCGTTCTTCGCCCCCAGCGAAGTCCAGTGCACCGCTTCGAATCCTGCATCGCCCAGCACCCCGATCCAGCGCGGCGACAGATTCATATCGACGAGCAGCTTCATGCGGAGACCAGCACCACCTCGCGCTCTTCGGCCCGCCATGCAGCGTAGCGAAGCGCCTGCATGATGTCCTCACGTTCAAGATAGGGGTAGTCGGCAAGGATCTCGTCGATGCTATGCCCTGCACCGATCTGTCCCACGACCATGCCGACCGTGACACGCATGCCCCGGATGCACGCTTTGCCGCCCATCACCCCGGGCTCCTGGCTGATCCGATCAAGCTATCCCATGGTCCACTCCTCTCGAAACCCGATGTCAGGGTAGTTCAAAAATAGCATTTCAAGAACCGTTCATGAGAACGACAAAACCTTGATCGCGAGGGATTCGATCACCTCGGTCAGCCCTCCAGGTGCGCGAGGATCGCATTCAGCATCGCGCCGCCCAGCCGCTTGCTGCGCGCGCCGCTCCAGCCGGCCAGGCCATCGGGGAGGTTGGCGTTGTCCTTGAACGGCATCTCCAGCGTCAGCGACACGCAACCGAAGCGGTATGCAGCCCACTTGCTTGCGAGCGTCAACAGTTCGTCGCCGAACCGGCCGGACTTGTAGCCGTGCCGCGTCTGGAAATCCGGGCTCGCCGCGGCCAGGGCGGCAACGAGGCGCGCCTGCTGCTGCGCCATCTCGGCGGTGAAGCCGGGCACTTCCTCGGCGGTCGAGAAGAACACGTACGGCAGCGACTCGTCGCCGTGGATGTCGAGGAACAGGTCGCAACCGCTCGCCTCCATCGCTTCGCGCACGCAGAACACTTCGGGACTCGCAACCGGGTCGGGCGCGCGCCATTCGCGGTTCAGGTTGCGCCCGGCGGCGTTGGTACGCAGGTTGCCGTGAACGGCGCCGTCGGGATTCATGTTGGGCACGATGTGCAGCACGGCCTGTTCGCGGATCTTGCGCGCGACCGGGTCGGCGGCGTCGAGCAGGCGTTCGAGCAGGCCTTCGACGAACCATTCGGCCATCGTCTCGCCCGGATGCTGCCGCGCGATGATCCACACCGGCCTGTGCCCCGGGCTCGGGCGCCCGACGACGACGCGGTCGATGTCGCGCCCTTCGACCGTCGTGCCGAGCGTATCGACCTGCGCGAACGCGGACATCTCGGCCCAGCCGAGCAGATCCAGGTGGCGTTCGTGCGAATACGGTTCGAAGTACGCATAGTAGATGCTGTTGCGCTCGGGCGTGTGCTCGACGATCAGCTGGCCGTTCTCGTACGCCGTACTCGCGACGCGGAACCAGTTGCGCCGGTCGTACGACGCGACGCAGCGATAGCCCGGCCAGCCTTCGGCGAATGCCGCGCTGGCGGCGTTCTCGAACGTCATGCGAAGCGGCCGGCCGGCGGCGCCGTGCAGGCGGAAATAGAACCACTGGTGCAGGTCCGCGGCATTATCGGGGCGCAGCCGCAGGCGGATGTCCTGCGGGTCGGCGATGCTGACGACCTCGATCGCGCCGGCATCGAAGTTGTGGCTGATTTTCATGCTTCCCTCACGGATCGCGGTAATGAGCGTCAGTCGGCACGGCGGCGGAATACGAGCGTTTCCGCATCCGAAACGTCCGGCGCGAAGCCGTAGCCTTCGGCGTCGAAGCCCTTGAGCCCTTCGACGTCCTCGACGCGGTTGCGGATCGCGTAGCGGCTCATCAGGCCGCGCGCGCGCTTGGCGTAGAAAGTGATGATCCTGTAGCGCCCGCCTTTCCAGTCCTCGAACACCGGCGTGATCACCTGCGCGGTGAGCTTCGCCCGCGCGGCGGCCTTGAAGTACTCCTGCGACGCGAGGTTCACCAGCACCGCGCTGCCGCCGGCGTCGCGCTCGGCGGCGAGCAGCCGGTTCAGCGCTTCGGCGAGCGTGTCGCCCCAGTACGCGTAGAGGTTCGCCCCGCGCGGATTCCCGAGCCGGGTGCCCATTTCCAGGCGGTACGGCTGCATCAGGTCGAGCGGGCGCAACATGCCGTACAGCCCGGACAGGATGCGCAGGTGCTGCTGCGCCCAGGCGAAGTCGTCTTCCGACAGGCTCGGCGCGTCGAGCCCGCCGTAGACGTCGCCGTTGAATGCGAGCAGCGCCTGTTTCGCGTTGTCGGGGGTGAACGGCCGATGCCAGCGCTCGTAGCGTGCGACGTTCAGCGCGGCGAGCGGGTCCGACAGGTGCATCAGCTCCGCGACCTCCGCAGGGGTCTTCTGCCGCAGGATGCCGATCAGTTCCTCGGCTTCGCGCAGATAATCCGGCTGGGTGGCCGCAGCGGTGACCGGCGGGGTTTCAAAATCCAGCGCCTTGGCCGGAGAGATCACGAAAATCATGGATTGTGCTTGTTGTCGTTGCCGGGCCGACGCATGGTAGCAAAACGCCATGCCTCACGGCGCGCGGGGACTGAGACGCAGCGTTTGACACGGGCAGCCCGATTGCGCGACATTCCCCGGTCCCACCCGGCCGGAAGCCCCGATGCACGCCCCGTCACTGCTCGAACGATCCCTCAGGAGCGTCTGGCACCCCTGCACGCAGATGAAGCAGCACGAAGCGCTGCCGCTGGTGCCGATCGTGCGCGGCGAAGGCCCGTGGCTCATCGATGCCGAAGGGCGGCGGCTGCTCGACGGCATCAGCTCGTGGTGGGTGAACCTCTTTGGCCACTGCAACCCGCGCATCAACGCCGCGCTGCGCGCGCAGCTCGACACGCTCGAACATGTCATGCTCGCGGGCTTCACGCACGAGCCGGTGGTCGAGCTCTCCGAACGGCTCGCGGCGCTGACCGGCCATCGCCTCGGACATGCGTTCTACGCTTCGGACGGCGCATCCGCGACCGAGATCGCGCTGAAGATGAGCGCACATTACTGGCGCAACCTCGGCCTTGCGGAAAAATCCCGCTTCGTCAGCCTCGCCGGCAGCTATCACGGCGAAACCGTCGGCGCGCTGGCGGTCACCGACGTCGCGATCTTCCGCGACGCCTACGCGCCGCTGGTGCGCGCCGGCACGACGGTGCCGACGCCCGACGCCCGCCTTGCCCTGCCCGGTGAATCGGCCGCCGACGTTGCGCGCCGCGCCGCCGCCGCGCTCGAAGCGCATCTCGCCGAGCACCACGCCCAGACCGCCGCGCTGATCGTCGAGCCGCTCGTGCAGGGCGCCTCCGGCATGGTCATGTACGACCCGGAATACCTGCGCCTCGCCCGCGCGTTGTGCGACCGCTACCGGGTGCATCTCATCGCCGACGAGATCGCGGTCGGGTGCGGGCGCACCGGCACTTTTTTCGCGTGCGAGCAGGCCGGCATCTGGCCCGATTTCCTGTGCCTGTCGAAAGGCATTTCGGGCGGTTACCTGCCGCTGTCGCTGGTGCTCGCGACCAATACCGTCTATGCGGCGTTCTACGCCGACTCCGCAACCCGCGCGTTCCTGCATTCGCACTCGTACACCGGCAACCCGCTCGCGTGCCGCGCCGCGCTGGCGACGCTGGACATCTTCGAACAGGACGGCGTGCTGGCTGCGAACCGCGTGCTCGCCCGGCAGCTCGGGGACGCCGTCCGGGCGCGTTTCGGCGCGCATCCCGCGGTGCGGCAGCTGCGCCAGCGCGGCATGATCCTCGCGTTCGACGTCGCGACCGAGCGACCCGACTTCGCGCGCAACTTCTTCCGCGCGGGGCTCGATCATGGCGTGCTGCTGCGCCCGATCGGCAACACCGTCTATTTCATGCCGCCGTACATCCTCGACGCGGCTCACGTCGCGCATCTCGTCGACGGCGCTGCCGCGGCGCTCGCCGAAGCCCTCGAACCGGCGCCGGGCTGACCGCGATGCTGCTCGACCGCCTCAAGGCCGATCTCGCCGAACTCGACACCCGCGCGCTCAGGCGCACGCGCCGCAGCCTCGCGACCCCGTGCGCGCCGCACGCCCGCGTCGACGGACGCGACATGCTGGCGTTCTGCAGCAACGACTATCTGGGACTTGCCGCCAACCCGGCCCTCACGCGCGCGCTGCAGACCGGCGCGGTGCACTGGGGCGCGGGCTGCGGCGCGTCGCACCTCGTCAGCGGCCACTACGCCGTCCACGACGAGCTCGAAGCGCGGCTTGCGGCGTTCGTCGACTGCGAACGCGCACTGTATTTCTCGACCGGCTACATGGCGAACACGGGGACGATTCCGGCGCTCGTCGGACGCGGCGACGCGATCTTCGCCGACCGCCTGAACCACGCGTCGCTCGTGGACGGCGCGCTGCTGTCGCGCGCCGAACTGCACCGCTACGCGCACGGCGACCCGGCGGCGCTGGAGCGTGCGCTGGCAGCGAGTTCGGCCAGGCGCAAGCTGATCGTCACGGACGCAGTCTTCAGCATGGATGGCGACGTCGCGCCGCTCGCGACCTTGCTGGAGTTGGCCGAGCGCTTCGACGCGTGGCTGATGGTCGACGACGCGCACGGTTTCGGCGTGCTCGGTCCGGGCGGGCGCGGCGCGGTTGCCGAAGCCGGTCTCGCCTCGTGGCGGCTGATCTACGTCGGCACGCTCGGCAAGGCTGCCGGGGTGTCCGGCGCGTTCGTCGCCGGCCATGCCGACGTCGTCGAGTGGCTGATGCAAAAAGCCCGCACCTACATCTTCACGACCGGCGCGCCGCCCGCGCTCGCCGAAACGCTGCTGGCGAGCCTCGAACTGATCGAGCGGGGCGACGAGCGCCGGGAACACCTCGTCGGACTCGTTGCGCTGCTGCGGCGCGAACTCACCCTCGCCCGCTGGCAGCTGCTGCCGTCGCGCACGCCGATCCAGCCGGTGCTGATCGGCGACAACGCCGAAGCGCTCGCCGTCGCCCGCGCGCTGTGGGACGAAGGTCTGTGGGTGCCGGCGATCCGTCCGCCGACCGTACCGCACGGCACTGCGCGCCTGCGCATCTCGCTGACCGCTGCGCATTGCGCCGACGACGTCCGCCGCCTCGCACAGGCGCTAAACCGTCTCGAAGCGCAGCGATGAACCGACCGGATCTCGTCCTGCTGCATGGCTGGGGACTCGGGCCGCAAGTGTGGAGCGCGCTGACGCCGTATCTGCCGGCCGGGCTCCGCGTCCGCACGCCGGCGCTGCCCGGTCACGGCGGCACCCCCGCGCGCGGCCCGACTCTCGAAGCCTGGAGCGACGCGCTGCTGCCCGAACTGCCGGACGACGCAGTCGTATGCGGCTGGTCGCTCGGCGGCCTCGTCGCGCTCGACCTCGCGCGGCGTCACCCGCACAAAGTCGCGCGGCTGGTGCTGATCGGCACGTCGCCGTGCTTCGTCACCCGCCCCGAAAACGCCGCCGCACCGTGGCCGTACGGGCTCGCCGCCTCGACCGTCACCGGCTTCATTGACGATTTTGCGCACGATCCGGCTGCGACGCTGCGACGCTTCGTCGCCCTGCAGGCACTCGGCGACGCGCGCCGGCGTACCGTGTCGAACGCGTTGAATGCGGCGCTCGCGAATCTCGAACAGTGTCGTCCCGCGGCCTTGGGCGCAGGCCTCGAACTGCTCGCGGACACCGACTGGCGTGCCGCGCTCGACGACGTTCGCCAGCCCGTGCAGCTGATTCACGGTGCCGGCGACGCGCTGATGCCGCTCGCCGCCGCCGAATGGCTCGCGACGCGACTGCCCGACGCCCGCCTCGCACGATTCGACGACTGCGGCCACGCGCCTTTCCTGTCGCATCCGGAAGACTGTGCCGTGCTCATCGAGGACGTCGTCCGTGGTTAACCGCACGGTGCCGAAACACGTCGTGCGGCGCGCGTTCGATCGCGCCGCGGCGACTTATGACAGCTCAGCCGCGGTGCAGCGCGAGATCTGCGACCGGCTCGCAGCATTCGTCGCACTGCGGCTGGCGTCGGCACCGCCGCTGGAGCGCATCATCGATGCCGGATGCGGCACCGGCTACGGCCTCGATCTCCTCGCGCGCCTCTGCCCGCAAGCGAGGCTGATCGCGCTCGACTTCGCACCGGCGATGCTCGCCCGGCTCGCTACTGCCGGGCCGGGCCACGCGCAGCCGGTGCCGCTTTGCGCCGACCTCGAAGCGCTGCCGCTCGCCGGCGGTTCGATCGACGCCGTCTGGTCGAGCCTCGCGCTGCAATGGTGCGAGCCGGCGCTCGCGCTTGGCGAGTTTGCGCGCGTCCTGCGCCCCGGCGGCGAAGCGTGGATCGCGACGCTCGGGCCGCGCACGCTGTGGGAACTGCGCGACGCTTTCACCGCCGTCGACGACGCCGAACACGCGATCCGCTTTCACCCGCACGAACGCTGGATCGCGGAAGCTGTCGCGGCCGGCTTCGAGCCGGTCGCCGCCGACAATTTTCCCGTCTTCGCCGTCGCCCCCGACCTGCGCCAGCTGCTGCGCGACATCAAGTCGATCGGCGCGCACAGCCTCGGCGCGCAGCGGCGGCGCGAGCCGCTCGGCCGCGCCGCCTGGAAAGTGCTCGAAACCCGCTACGAGACGCATCGCCGCGACGACGGCCTGCTACCTGCGACCTACGACCTGATCCTGCTTGCGCTGAAAAAACCCGCGCAAGCGGCGAGTGGCGGCGCGGGCAGCGCGGCGGCCCCTGAAGGAACGACAGATGACTGAACCCCGCGCCTGGTTCCTCGCCGGAACCGACACCGAGATCGGCAAGACTTTCGTCGCCTGCGCGCTGCTGCATGCGGCGCGGCGGGACGGTCGCAGCGCGCTCGGCATGAAGCCGGTCGCCGCCGGCGCCGAATGGATCGCCGGCGAATGGCTCAACGAGGACGCCGCGCAGCTGCGCGCGGCCTCCAGCTTCGACCCTGGCCTCGACCGGCTGAACCCCTACTGCCTGAAGACGCCCGTCGCGCCGCACATCGCCGCCGCCGAGGAAGGCGTCGAAATCGATCCTGCGCGCATCCGCGCAGCGTTCGAGAGCCTGCGGGCGCAGGCGGATGTCGTCATCGTCGAAGGCGTCGGCGGGTTCCGCGTGCCGCTCGGCGACCGTTACGACACGGCGGACCTGGCACGCGAGCTCGGGCTGCCGGTGATCCTCGTCGTCGGCATGCGGCTGGGCTGCATCAGCCACGCGCTGCTGACCGTCGAGGCGATCGCGGCGCGCGGCCTGACGCTCGCCGGCTGGATCGCGAACCGCATCGATCCGGCGATGCTGCGCGCGGACGAGAATCTCGAAGCGCTGCGGCGGCGCATCGACGCTCCGCTGCTCGGCGTGGTCCCCCACGTCGCCGGCGCCGACCCGGCGCAAGTCGCCGCGTCGCTGCGACTGCCGGGTTGACCGCCCCGGCGTCGCGCTATGCCACGCGGCGCTGGCGCACCTGCTCGAACAGGCACACCGCCGCGGCCGCCGCGACGTTCAGCGACTCGACCGCGCCCGGCATCGGAATGACGACCGTGTCGGTCGCAAGCGCCGCGACGGCCATGGACAGCCCCCGGCCTTCCGCGCCGAACAGCCACGCGACCGTGCCGCGCAAGTCCATTTCGTACAGCCCGCGCGCGCCGGCGCCGAGTCCCGTCGCGAGAATCTGTCCCGGGTAGCCCTGCAGCAGCACCGCGACGTCCGCATGCTCGTAGAGCCGCAGGCAGAAGTGCCCGCCCATGCCGGCCCGCAGCACGCGCGGCGACCACGCTTGCGCGCAGCCCGGCGTCAGCAGCACGTCGCGCATGCCGGCGGCCGCCGCAGTACGCAGGATCGTGCCGAGGTTGCCGGCATCCTGCACGCCGTCGAGCACCAGCAGCGATTCGGCGAATGCGCGGGTCGGCGGCGGCACCGGCAGGTCGATGACGGCGAGCAGGCCCGACGGCGTGTCGACCGGGCTGACGTGTGCGAACAGCGCATCAGTAAGGTGGATCGCCGGCACGCCCGTGCAGCGTTCGAGCAGGTCCGCAATCTCGGCGCGGCCGAGCCCCTGGTCGCTCGCGACGAGCTCGCGCAGCGGCCAGCCGGCGTCGAGCGCCGCCCGCACGAGATGCGCGCCGTCGAGCAGCGTGCGGCCTTCGCTGCGCCGGTCGCGCGCCGAATGCGCGAGCGCGTGAAGGCGCTTGACGGCCGGGTTGTCGCGGGAAGTGATCGTTTTCACGGCGAACGGCCCGCCTGACTCTTACAGGGCGAGCCCCAGCGTCGCGATCGCGATCGTGACGAAGCCGAGCGCGAGATTGAACGCCACGCGCTGGCGGATGCGGTTCAGCGCGACCGCGCCGCCCGCCCAGTTCTCGCCCGCCACCGCCGACTGCAGCGCGCGCCATGGCCCTGCCCAGATCCACACGAACACTGCGATCATCACGAAGCCGGTGACGAGCATCAGGTGCCACGCGACCGGCGCCCGCGCGAAACCGGTGTCGACCAGCCTCACGACGCCGCTCGCGGCAATCAGCGCGACGCTCGCCCACACCAGCGGGAAAAAGCGCGCGAACACCGCGGCCCACAGCGGCAGCCGCTGCGCCGGAGGCAGCGCGGTCGCCGCGGGGCGCAGGCACAGGTACGCGAACGCCATGCCGCCGACCCACACGACGACGCCGACGAGGTGCAGGAACAGCATAAGGTGAGAAAAAGTCATGTCAGCGTCCCCGCAGGCCAGAGTTCGGGATTGTCGAGCAGCTCGCGCACCGGCGCGAAGCTGCGGCGGTGGCACGCGACGACGCCGTGGCGGCGCAGCGCGATGAAATGTTCGGGCGTCGGGTAACCTTTGTGGCTCGCGAAACCGTACGCGGGATACTCGCCGTCGAGCGCGATCATCTGTGCGTCGCGCACCGTCTTTGCGAGGATCGACGCCGCGGCGATCGCCGGCACCGTCGCGTCGCCCCTGACGACCGCTTCGGCCGGCACTGCGAGCGGCGGGCAGCGGTTGCCGTCGACGCGCACGAGGTCCGGCACGCAGCCGAGCGCGGCGACCGCGCGCTGCATCGCCAGCATCGTCGCGTGCAGGATGTTCAGGCGGTCGATCTCCTCGACGCTCGCTTCGGCGACCGCCCACGCGATCGCCCGCTCGCGGATCAGCGGCGCGAGGCGTTCGCGCGCCCGCTCGGTGAGCTTCTTCGAGTCGTTCAGGCCGTCGATCGGGCGGGCCGGGTCGAGGATCACCGCGGCGGCGACGACCGAACCGGCGAGCGGTCCGCGCCCGGCCTCGTCGACGCCGCAGATCAGGCCGATTGCCGGGATGGCTTCCATTCGGGGCTCCGGTTCAGGTAGGGAAGGATCGCGGCCGCCGCACGCCCGGCGGTGTCCTGGCGCAACTCGCGGTGCAGCGCGTCGAAGCGCAGCGCGAGCTCGGCACACGCGTCGGCGTCGTTGAGCCAGCGGTCGAGCGCGTCGGCCAGCGCCTGCGGCGTCGCGTCGTCCTGCAGCAGCTCGGGTACGACGCTGTCGTTGCACAGGATGTTGGGCAAGCCGACCCACGGCAGGTAGGCCATGCGTTTCATCAGCCGGTACTGCCACTTGCCGATGCGGTAGCTGATCACCATCGGCCGCTTCAGCAGCGCCGCTTCAAGGCTCGCGGTGCCGCTCGCGACGAGCACGACATCGGCCGCCGTCATCGCCTCGACCGCATGGCCGAACAGCAGGCGGATCGGCAGCTCGTCGGCGTCGGCCGCGTGCAGCGCCTGCTCGAACAGCGCGCGCGTCTCGCGTGTCGCCAGCGGAACGACGAAGCCGATGTCCGGGTGGCGCTCGGCGAGGAGACGCGCCGTCTCGATGTAGGTCGCCGCGAGACTGCGCACTTCGGACTGGCGGCTTCCCGGCAGCAGCGCGACGATCCTGCAGTCGGTGGGGAGGCTCAGGAGTTCGCGCGCCGCGGCGCGGTCCGGCACGAGCGGGAACACGTCGGCGAGCGGATGACCGACGTAGCTCACCGGGATGCCGGCTTTCTCGTACAGCGCCGGCTCGAACGGAAACAGGCACAGCATGTGCGACACCGAGCGCGCGATGCCCTTGATACGCCCGCCACGCCACGCCCAGATCGACGGGCTGACGAAATGGATCGCCGGAATGCCGGACGAGCGGATCCTGCCTTCGAGCCACAGGTTGAAGTCGGGCGCATCGACGCCGATGAACGCGTCCGGCCGGTCCGCCTGCACGCGCCGCAGCAGCGCCTTGCGGATGCCGGACAGCTCGCGATAGCGCTTCAGCGCATCGACATAGCCGTGCACCGCGAGCCGCTCGCACGGCCACAGCGCGTCGAAGCCCTCGGCCTGCATTTTCGGCCCGCCGATGCCGTAGAACTCCGCCTCGGGGACTTGCTGGCGGATCGCGCGGATCAGGTGGCTCGCGAGCAGATCTCCGGAGGCCTCGCCCGCGACCATCGCGATGCGCGTCGCCATCGGTTCAGCGCACGACGCCGCGCGGGGAAGCCGAAAGGAAGGCCCCGAACGGAGCGACTTCGGAGTGGTCTGCAGCGATCTCGCCGACGCGGGTGCGGGCTTCGTCGAAGCTCAACCCGGAGCGGTAAAGGGCGCGGTACGCGCGCTTGATCGCCGCGATGCCCTCGGCGGAAAAACCGCGCCGCCGCAGGCCTTCGCTGTTGATGCCGTGCGGCTTGGCCGGATTGCCGGCGACGGTCACGAACGGCGGCAGATCCTGCAGCAGCACGGTGCCGACGCCGCAGAAACTGTGCGCGCCGACGCGCACGAACTGATGCACGCCGGTGAAGCCGCCGAGTATCGCCCAGTCGCCGACGTGCACATGCCCGGCGAGCGTCGCGTTGTTGGCGAAGATCGTGTGGTCGCCGACCGCGCAGTCGTGCGCAATATGCACGTACGCCATGATCCAGTTGTCGCTGCCGACGCGCGTCACGCCGGCGTCCTGGCTGGTGCCGACGTTGAACGTACAGAACTCGCGGATCGTGTTGCGATCGCCGATCTCGAGCCGCGTCGGCTCGTCGTCGTATTTCTTGTCCTGCGGCGCCGCGCCGATCGAGCAGAACTGGAAGATCTCGTTGTCGCACCCGATCCGGGTGCGGCCTTCGACGACGACGTGCGGCCCGATGCGCGTGTTGTCGCCGATCTCGACGTGCTCGCCGATGATCGAATACGGGCCGATGACGACGTTTGCTCCGAGCGCAGCGCCCGGGTGGACGATGGCGGTCGGGTGGATCATGACAGCGTCTTGAGCGCGCAGGTCAGCTCGGCTTCGGTCGCGAGCTCGCCGTCGACGCGGGCGACCCCCTTGTACTTGTAGATGTTGCGCTTGCTCTGCGTGATGACGACGTCGAACAGCAGCTGGTCGCCGGGAACCACCGGGCGCTTGAAGCGCACGTTGTCGATGCCGGCAAAATACACCACCGAGTTCTCGTCGGGCTTGACGCCCATGCTCTTGAACGACAGCAGCGCGGCGGCCTGCGCCATCGCCTCGACGATCAGCACGCCCGGCATCACCGGGTGATGCGGGAAGTGGCCGGGAAAGAACGGCTCGTTCATCGTCACGTTCTTCAGCGCGAGGATGCGCTTGCCTTCTTCGATCTCCAGCACGCGATCCACGAGCAGAAAGGGATAGCGGTGCGGAAGGTACTGGAGAATTTCGTTGATATCCATGCGATCACCGGGCTTTGCGTTCTTCGAGGGCGCGTATTCTATCGACCAGCGCATCCAGATGGCGCAGGTGGGCGAAGTTTTTCACCCATTCGGCGTGGCCCTGCACCGGCAGGTTCGCGGTGTAGACGCCGGGCCGACGAATGGACTTGGTCACCAGCGTGCCCGCGGACACCACGACGTCATCGACGATCTCGAGGTGCCCGATGATGCCGGCCTGGCCGCCGATCATGCAGCGCGCGCCGATCGTGGTGCTGCCGGCGATGCCGACGCAGCCCGCGATCGCGGTGTGCGCGCCGATGCGCACGTTATGACCGATCTGGATCTGGTTGTCGAGCTTGACACCGCCGCTGATGACGGTGTCGTCGAGCGCGCCGCGGTCTATCGTCGTGTTCGCGCCGATCTCGACGTCATCGCCAATGACGACGCGGCCGACCTGCGGGATCTTGACCCAGCTGCCGTCGCGCTCGCGCGCGAAGCCGAACCCGTCCGCACCGATCACTGCGCCGGCATGCACGATGCAGTCGCGCCCGAGCACGCAGTCGTGATAGATCGTGACATTGGCATTGAGCCGCGAGCCCGCGCCGATGCGGGCGCCGCGCCCGATGCGGCAGCCCGGGCCGATGACGACGTGTTCGCCGAGCTCGACGTCGACGTCGATCGACGCCCCGGCCGCGATGGTCACCGAAGCCGGAACAGGGCTCGCGACGCTCGCCGCGGGATGCACGCCCGGCACGAACGCTTCGGGCGGGTTGAACAGCTGCGCGACGCGCGCGAAATAGATGTACGGATCGGCGGTGACGATGCGCGGCAGGCCTGTCAGGTCGCGCGCAGCGGGGGCAAGGATGACCGCTGACGCGCCACACGCGGCGAGGCGCGACTGGTACTTCGGATTCGCGAGGAAAGCGAGATCGCCTTCGCCGGCCTGCTCCAGCGTCGCTACGCGGCGCACCGCAGTTGCCGGGTCCCCCAGCAGTTCACCGCCGAGGCGCTCGACGAGTTCATCCAGGCGGAACATGGAACGCTGCGCTTACTTGCTGTCCGCCAGCGCCTTGATCACCTTGTCGGTGATGTCGATGCGCGGGCTCGCGTACACGGCTTCCTGCAGGATCACGTCGTATTTCTCCGCTTCGGCGATCTGCTTGACGGCGCGATTGGCGCGGTCGAGCACCGACGCGAGCTCCTCGTTGCGGCGCTGATTCAGGTCTTCGCGGAACTCGCGCTGCTTGCGCTGGAAGTCCCGGTTCAGGTCGTTGAACGATCGTTCCTTGTTGCGCCGGTCGGCCTCGGCCATCGTCACGCCGTTGCGTTCGAGATCTTCCTGCAGCGCCTGCAGTTCCTTGCCGAGGCGTTGAAGCTCCTGGTCACGCTTCTCGAACTCCTTCTCGAGACGCTGCTGCGCCCGCACGGCCGGCGCGGCCTCGCGCATCACCCGGTCGGAATTGACGAAGCCGAGCCTGGACTCGGCCAGGGCGGCGGGCGCGGCAACGCTCAGCAGCGCAGCGGCAAGAACGGTCAGGGTCGTAACTTTCACATCTTTCTCCAACGCAATCCGGTAGATCGGTTTCTCTCGAGAAAACGCCGGGCCGCCCCGGGTTTTCCTGTCCCCTTGGGGGCGAAAACGGCAAGCCGTTTCCCGGGGGCGCTCAGAAGACCGAGCCCAACTGGAACTGGAATTTCTGCAGTTCGTCCGTTTCCTTCTTCTTCAGCGGAAGACCGAAACTGAACTTGAGCGGGCCGATCGGCGAACTCCACGAGAACGCCAGTCCCGTACTGTAGCGCAGGTCGCCGGCCTTCACCTTGTCGCCCTCGCTCCACACCGAACCGACGTCGAAGAAAGCCGACATGCGGAACGAGCGGTCCCTGCCGGTGCCCGGCAGCGGGAAATAGAATTCCGCGTTGCCGATCACGCGCCGGTTGCCGCCCAGAGCGTCTTCGCTGATCGGATCCTTCGGCCCGATCGAGCTCTGGTCGAAGCCGCGCACCGAGCCGATGCCGCCGGCGTAGAAATTCTTGTAGAACGGCAGCGGCTTGCCGCCGTACCCTTTGCCCCAGCCCAGATCGGTGTTGAGCATCAGCGCGTAGTCGCGACCGAACGGGAACCAGTGCTGGTACTGGTAATTGAGCTTGTAGTAACGGAGCGCGCCGGGCGGGATGCTCAGCTCGCCGAAGACGCGCTGGTAACTGCCCATGCGCGGATAGAACGTGCTGTCGCGCGTGTCGCGGGACCAGCCGGCCGTGGCGACCAGGCTGGTCACCGAGTCGCAGTCGAAGTCGTCCTTGTCCGGGTCGCAGAAGTCGAGGTACTGCTGCGGGCTCTCGTCGAACGTCGTGATGACGGTGCGATCGACGGCGAGGCCGAAGTTGATCGCGTCGTCTTCCGCGATCGGATAGCCCATGCGCAGGCCCGCGCCCGACGACACGGTCTTGTATGGCGCCACCGACAGCGATTCCGACGGATCGTAGGTGCGGTGATAGGCGTCCCAGCCGAGGCTCAGGCCGTCCTGCGTGAAATACGGGTTCGTGAAGGACAGCGCATAGGTGCGGCTCGACTCGCTGGTATTGAGCGCGAGCGTCAGCGCGTTGCCGCTGCCGAACAGGTTCTGCTGCGACACCGACGCGGAGAGCACGACGTTTTCCGAGCTCGAGAAGCCGACGCCGAGCGTCAGGTTGCCGGTCGGGCGCTCCTTGACGTTGAAATTCACGTCGACCTGGTCGGTGGTGCCGGTTACCGCCGGCGTCTCGACAGTCACCTCCTCGAAATGCCCGAGGCGGTCGATGCGGGTGCGCGAACGGTTGATCTCTTCAGCGTCGTACCAGGCGCCTTCCATCTGGCGCATCTCGCGCCGCACCACCTCGTCGCGGGTCTTCGTGTTGCCGCCGACGTTGATGCGACGGACATACACGCGGCGGCCCGGGTCGACAAAGATCGTGAACGCGACTTCGCGCTTTTCCTTGTCGACTTCCGGCGACGCATTGACGTTGGCGAAAGCGTAGCCTTCGTTGCCGAGGCGGTCCGCGACCGCCTTCGTCGTCTCCGTCAGCTTTTCGCGCGAGAAGATCTCGCCCGGCTTGATCGCCGCCAGCTTGCGGTATTCCTCTTCGGGCAGGATCAGGTCGCCGGCGAAGCGCACTGCCGAGACGGTGTAGCGCTCGCCTTCGGTGACGCTCACCGAGATGTAGATGTCCTTCTTGTCGGGCGTGATCGAAACCTGGGTGGAATCGATGTTGAAGTCGAGATAGCCGCGATTGAGATAATACGAACGCAAGTTCTCGAGGTCGGCAGCAAGCTTCTGGCGCGAATACTGGTCGTTCTTCGTGTACCAGGTGAGCCACCCCGGGGTGGTCAGCTGGAAAAGGCCGAGCACCTCGGAATCCTTGAACGCCTTGTTGCCGATGATCTCGATCTGGCGGATTTTCGCCACTTCGCCCTCATCGACCTTGAAGTTCAGCCCGACGCGGTTGCGTTCGAGCGGCGTGACCGTCGTCTCGATCACGGCGGCATATTTGCCGCGGCTCAGGTACTGCCGCTTGAGCTCCTGCTCGGCGCGTTCGAGCAACGACCGGTCGAAGATCCGCGATTCGGCGAGACCGACTTCGCGCAGCCCCTTCTTCAGTGCTTCCTTGTCGAACTCCTTGACCCCGACGAAGTCGATCTGGGCGATCGCCGGACGCTCGTCGACGAGCACCACCAGCACGTCCCCTTCGACCTCGATCCGCACGTCCTTGAAAAACCCGGTGGCGAACAGGCCGCGAATCGCCTCGGCGGCCTGCGCCTCCGTGAAGGTCTCTCCGACCCGCACGGGAAGGTAGTTGAATACCGTTCCGGCTTCGGTTCGCTGGATGCCTTCGACCCGGATGTCCTTGACGACGAAAGGCTCGAACGCATGCACCGGCGCGACGGCGAACAGGGCCGTCAGCAGCCCGGTGAGAAGCTTGTGTTTCATTAGGGATTCAGCCAGAAATGAGACGAGTTATGTCGTTGTAAAAGGCGAATGCCATCAGCATTGCAAGCGCAACCAGGCCGATTTGCTGGCCGATCTCCATCACGCGCTCGGGAATTGGGCCGCCCTTGATAATTTCGATCACATAATACAGCAAATGCCCCCCATCCAGCACCGGGATGGGCAGCAGGTTCAGCACCCCCAGGCTGATGCTGATCAGCGCGATGAACTTCAGGTAATGGTTCCATCCAAGCTTCGCCGACTGCCCGGCATAGTCCGCTATCGTCACCGGTCCCGAGAGGTTTTTCCATGACACTTCGCCGGTCAGCATGCGGCCCATCATCTTGAGGCTCAATACGCTGGTTTCCCAGGTTTGGGCAATCGCCTTCGACAATCCGTCGACCAGGCCGTAGCGCACGACTGCGAACATCTCCTCGCGTCCGCCCGGCGGTTCGGCCACCGCGACACCGATTTTTCCGACGCGTTCGCCTCTGTCCTCCGACACTTCGGGCACGAGCGTCGTCTCGACCAGTGTGTCGCCGCGCATCAGCCGCACCGGCAGCGATTCGCCGGGCGAGCTGCGCACCCGCTCGACGAAGTCCACCCACGACGTGATTGGCTCGCCGGCAAGCGACACGAAACGGTCGCCTTCCCTGATGCCTGCCGCCGCCGCAGCGCCGTCCGGGATGATCCGGCCCACCACCGGCGGAATCAGCGGGCGCCACGGGCGCAGGCCGATTTCCGCGATCAGGTCGCTCTCGCCGTCGTCGACCTCGACGCCGGACAGGTCGAGCGTGCGCAGCGCGTCACCGCCTTCGGCAGTGCGGACCTGCAACGTCACCTCGCGCGCGTCGAGCGCGTGGCGCAACAACACCCAGCGCAGCTCGGGCCAGCTGCGCACCGGTTCGTCATCGACCGCGGCGACGAGATCGCCCTCGCGCACGCCGGCCGACGCGGCGATGCTCGGTCCGTCGGTCAGCGCGAGCCGCGGCTTGAGCTCCTCGGTGCCGGTCGCGAACAGGCCCCAGTACAGCACGATCGCAAGCAGGAAGTTGGCGAGCGGCCCGGCTGCGACGATCGCGAAGCGCCGCCATACCGACTGCCGGTTGAACGAGCGGTGCAGCTCGGCCGGCGGGACTTCGCCTTCGCGCTCGTCGAGCATCTTGACGTAGCCGCCGAGCGGGAACACCGCGATCACCCATTCGGTCCGGTCGGCGCCGGCCGTCCAGCGCAGCAGCGGGCGCCCGAAGCCGATCGAGAAACGCAGCACTTTCACGCCGCACGCGCGCGCGATCAGGTAATGGCCCAGCTCGTGAGCGAGGATCAGCAGGCCGAGCGCGAGAACGAACGGGATCAGGTATTCGAGAATGTTCATGGAGTCGTCTGTCGGGCGAGGATTTCACTTCGCGCGACTTCACGTGCGCGCGCATCGGCATCGAGGATTGCCTCGATGCAATCGACCGACAGATCGCGCGCGCGTTCGAGCGTCGCCGCGATGATGTCGGGGATGCGCGTGAATCCCACGCGCCGCTCGAGGAACGCGGCGACGGCTTCCTCGTTCGCGGCGTTGAGCACGGCCGCCGCCGCCCCGCCTTCGCGCAACGCGTCGTACGCGAGCGCCAGGCACGGAAACCGGACGAAGTCCGGGCGCTCGAAGTTCAGCCGGCCGATCTCGAACAGATCGAGCGGGCGCACGCCGGCGTCGATGCGTTCGGGATAGGCGAGCGCGTGCGCGATCGGCGTGCGCATGTCCGGGTTGCCGAGCTGCGCGAGCACCGAGCCGTCGGCATATTCGACCATCGAATGGATGACGCTCTGCGGATGCACGACAACTTCGATCGCCTCCGGCGGCACCGCGAACAGCCAGTGGGCCTCGATGACTTCGAGCCCCTTGTTCATCATCGTCGCCGAGTCGACCGAGATCTTTCGCCCCATGACCCAGTTCGGATGGGCGCACGCTTCGTCCGGCGTGACGTCCGCGAGGCTCTCGATCGAGCGCTCGCGAAACGGACCGCCGGATGCCGTCAGCAGGACGCGCCGCACGCCGCAGCGCTGTGGATCGCGCGCGTAACCCTGCGGCAGCGCCTGGAAGACGGCGTTGTGCTCGCTGTCGATCGGCAGCAGCTCGGCGCCGCTCTCGACCACCGCCTGCATGAAGAGCCGCCCGGACAGCACCAGCGCCTCCTTGTTCGCGAGCAGCACGCGCTTGCCGGCGCGCGCCGCGGCGAGCGCCGGCGCAAGGCCCGCGGCGCCGACGATCGCCGCCATCACCGCGTCGCTGTCGGGATGCGCCGCGACATCGACGAGCGCTCCGGGGCCGGCGAGCACTTCCGTCGCCGAACCGGCGGCTTTCAGGCGCTGGCGGAGATCGGACGCCGCGGCCGAATCGACGAGCACCGCGAAGCGCGGCGAAAAGCGCAGGCACAGCTCGAACAGGCGCTCGACCTGGATCTGCGCGGTGAGCGCGAACGCCTCGAAGCGGTCCGGATGCCGGGCGAGTACATCGAGCGTACTCATGCCGATGGAACCGGTCGCGCCGAGCACTGTGACGCGTTGCAGACGTGGGGGAGTCGGGTCAGACATCGATCAGAGGGCCAGCCATAAAGCCGCCAGACCGGCCAGCGGAAGAGTTGAGGTCAGGCTGTCGATGCGGTCGAGGATGCCGCCGTGCCCGGGCAGCAGGCTGCCGCTGTCCTTGACGCCGGCCTGACGTTTGAGAAGCGACTCGAAAAGGTCGCCGAGGACGCCGACGGCCGTGAATGCGGCGAGCAGCGGAACCACCAGCAATATGGTGCGCCCGTCGAGCATCGACGGCGCGCTCGCAGCCAGAACGATCAGCGCGAACACGAGCACGCCGGCAACCGCGCCGCCAGCGCCCTCCCAGGTCTTGCCCGGGCTGATGGCCGGCGCCAGCTTGTGGCGACCGAACGCGCGCCCGGTGAAATACGCCGCGATGTCCGACACGAACGTCGCCGCCATCACCGCGAGGAGCAGCCACGGACCGAGCATCCGCAGGTGCGCCAGCGCGAGCGCCGGCGGCAGCAGCACGACGAGGCCGACGATCACAGTGCCGGCCGCGCCGGTGATGCGCCATTTTCTCGCCAGCCACAGCGGCACGACGGCAACCCAGAACACGCCGCTCGCGAGGTACAGCGCCGCGAGCCCGGCCGGTGGAGAGGCGACGTCGCTCGCGAGCCCGCTCATCGCGCCGGTCAGCAGGCAGGCGACGCCCATCAGCGCCGCGAACGCGCTGCGCCGGCCAGCGGGAAAGCCGCCGAGGCCGCCCCACTCCCACGCTGCTGCCGCGCAGATGGTCGCGGCGAACGCGAGCCAGCCCCACGGCGGCAGCAGGAAGATCCCCGCCAGCAGGCCCCCCAGCAATACCAGCGCCGTGATGATGCGCGTCCTAAGCATGGCCGCTGGACGGAGAGACCGCGCCTTCGGCCTGACGAAGCTGCTCGCTGGTCCGCCCGAAACGGCGCTCCCGCGCCTGGTACGAGCGGATCGCCTCGTCCAGCGCCGCGACGTCGAAATCGGGCCACAACGTATCGGTGAAATAAAGCTCGGAATAGGCGAGCTGCCACAGCAGGAAGTTGCTGATCCGCTGTTCGCCACCGGTGCGGATGAAGAGGTCCGGTTCCGGGCCGTAGTTCAGCGACAGCTCACCGGACAGGTCCTCTTCAGTGAACCCTTCGCGCCGCTCGGGGTGCTTCGCCAGCATCCGCGTCATCGCCTGCAGGATGTCCCAGCGGCCGCCGTAGTTCGCGGCGATCGTCAGGGTCAGCTTTTCATTGGCGGCGGTGCGCGCCTCGGCACGACGGATCATGTCGACGAGCTTCGGGTCGAAGCGCGACAGGTCGCCGATGACGCGAAAACGGATGCCGTTGTCGTGGAGCCGGTCGACTTCCTTCTGCAGCGAACGCATGAACAGCTGCATCAGGAACGACACCTCGTCGGCCGGGCGGCGCCAGTTCTCGGAGCTGAACGCGAACAGCGTGAGGTAGGACACGCCGCGTTCCATGCACGCGCGGATCACGCTGCGCACCGATTCGACGCCGCGGCTGTGGCCGGCGACGCGTGGCAGGAACCGCTTGCGCGCCCAGCGGCCATTGCCGTCCATGATGATCGCGATGTGCCGGGGAACGCCCGACACCGCGGGGACGTCGCGAGTCGAACTGATGAAGGATGATTCCGTCATGATGCGTCTCCCGCGGTTCGTCCGGATTGGAGATGATCCGGGAGGATCAGAGCTGCATCAGTTCCTGCTCTTTTTGCGCGAGCAGCTTGTCGATTTCGGCGATGTTCCGGTCGGTGAGCTTCTGGATGTCTTCCTGGGCGCGGCGATCGTCGTCTTCCGAGATCGTCTTGTCCTTGACCGCATCCTTGAGGTGCTGGTTGGCGTCGCGACGCAAGTTGCGGATCGCGACCTTCGCCGCCTCGCCCTCGTGGCGGACGACTTTCGTCAGGTCGCGGCGGCGCTCTTCGGTCAGTGCCGGCATCGGCACGCGGATGATGTCGCCCTGGTTCGCGGGATTGAGGCCGAGGTCGGAGTCGCGGATCGCCCGCTCGACCTTCTGCATCATCGGCTTTTCCCACACCTGCACGCCGATCGTCCGTGCGTCGATCAGCGTCACGTTGGACACCTGGCTGATCGGCACCATGCTGCCGTAGTACTCGACCATGACGTGGTCGAGCAGCCCGGTGTGGGCGCGACCGGTGCGCACCTTCGCAAGGTCCGCCTTCAGCACGTCGATCGACTTCTGCATCTTCTGCTCGGTCGTCTTTTTGAGTTCGGGGATCATCGTCGAGTCCTCACGAATGGACCAGCGTGCCTTCGTCCTCGCCGAGCACGACGCGCTTGAGCGCGCCCGGCTTGAAGATCGAGAACACGTTGATCGGCAGTTTCTGGTCGCGGCACAACGCAAACGCCGTCGCGTCGAGAACGGCCAGATTGCGGCCGATCGCCTCGTCGAAGCTGATGCGGTGGTAGCGCTGCGCCTGCGGGTCTTTCTTCGGGTCGGCGGTATACACGCCGTCCACTTTCGTTGCCTTCAGCACGATCTGCGCCGCCATCTCCGACCCGCGCAGCGCCGCCGCGGTGTCGGTCGTGAAGAAGGGGTTGCCGGTGCCGGCAGCGAAGATCACGACGCGGCCTTCTTCCATGTGGCGGATCGCCCGGCCGCGAATGTACGGCTCGACGACCTGGTCGATGCGCAGCGCCGACTGCACGCGCGCCTCGACCTGGGCACGGCGGAACGCGTCGGCGAGCGCCATCGCGTTCATCACCGTCGCGAGCATTCCCATGTAGTCGGCGGTCGCCCGGTCCATGCCGGACGCAGCGCCCTTCATGCCGCGAAAGATGTTGCCACCGCCTATCACGACGCCGACCTGCACGCCGAGGCGATTCACCTCGGCGATCTCGGCGACGATGCGGCTGACCACATCCTCGTTGATGCCGTACGAATCGTCCCCCATCAGGGCTTCGCCGGACAGCTTCAACATGATGCGCTTGTAGGCGGCGACACTCATCTGGCGGCCCTTACTTCTGTGCCGCGGCGGCGGCTTGCGCAGCCACTTCGGCGGCGAAGTCGGACACTTTCTTCTCGATGCCTTCGCCGACGATGTACAGCACGAAGCTCGCCACCGACGCGTTGCGCGACTTCAGCAGGGCTTCGATCGTCAGCTTGTCGTCCTTGACGAACGGCTGGCCGAGCAGCGTCACTTCCTTCAGGAACTTCTGCACCGTGCCGTCGGCGATCCTGTCGAGCATCGCTTCCGGCTTGCCGGCTTCGCGCGCCTTCTCGATCGCGATGCGGCGCTCGGTGTCGATCAGCTCCGCCGGAATCTCGGACGCCATCAGCGCTTTCGGCTTGGCCGCGGCGATGTGCATCGCGAGATCCTTGCCGAGCGCCTCAGAGCCGCCGACGAGGTCGACCAGCACGCCGATCTTGGCGCCGGCGTGGATATAGCTCGCCACCGCGCCCTGCGCGTCGATCCGCGTGAAGCGGCGGATCGTGATGTTCTCGCCGATCTTGCCGACGAGCGCGGTGCGCACCTGTTCGACCGTCTGGCCGCCGAGGTCGAGCGCGCCGATCGCGGCAACATCGGCCGGATTGCGCGTCGCGACCAGTTCGGCCACCGCAGCGGAGAACGCGAGGAAGTCGTCGTTCTTCGCGACGAAATCGGTCTCGCAGTTCACTTCGACCAGCGCGGCCAGCTTGCCGTCGGCCGACTGCCAAGTGGCGACGATGCCTTCGGCGGTCACGCGGGACGCTGCCTTGCTCGCCTTGCTGCCGAGCTTGACGCGCAGGATTTCCTCGGCCTTGGCCAGGTCGCCCGCGGCTTCGGTCAGCGCCTTCTTGCACTCCATCATCGGCGCGTCGGTTTTCTCGCGCAGTTCCTTGACCATGCTTGCGGTAATTTCCGCCATGCTAACTCCTGTATTCCGTATTCAATTCGACGCGATCAAAGGCCGGCAGGGCTCAGGCCTGCTCGTCCGAGCCGTCTTCCTGGACTTCGACGAACTCGTCCGAACCCGCGGCGACGACGTCCTGCAGCGCCTGGCTGCGGCCTTCGAGCACCGCGTCGGCGACGCCGCGAGCGTACAGGCGGATCGCACGCGACGAGTCGTCGTTGCCGGGGATCACGTAGTCGATTCCCTCGGGCGAATGGTTGGTATCGACGACGGCGACGATGGGGATGCCGAGCTTCTGCGCTTCGGTGATCGCGATCTTGTGGTAGCCGACGTCGATGACGAACATCGCATCGGGCAGGCCGCCCATGTCCTTGATGCCGCCGATGCTCTTCTTCAGCTTGTCCATTTCGCGCGTCGCCATCAGCGCTTCCTTCTTGGACAGGCGCTCGATCGAGCCATCCTCGACCATCGCTTCCATTTCCTTGAGGCGCTTGATCGACTGCTTGACCGTCTTGAAGTTGGTCAGCATGCCGCCGAGCCAGCGCTCATCGACGAACGGCATGCCGGCACGGCTGGCTTCCTCGGAGACGATCTCGCGTGCCTGGCGCTTGGTGCCGACGAGCAGGATCGTGCCGCGATTGGCCGCGAGCTTGCGCACGTAGTTCATCGCTTCGTTGTACTTGCCCATCGTCTTTTCGAGGTTGACGATGTGGATCTTGTTGCGCTGGCCGAAAATGTACGGGGCCATGCGCGGATTCCAGAATCGGGTCTGGTGGCCAAAGTGGACGCCCGCTTCGAGCATCTGACGCATCGTGACAGTCATTTGAAACTCCGGATTTTCAGGGTTGAACCGCCGCCCGGCACGATTGCCCGTTCGCAAATACCGTCAGAGTCGGATATTCGCAAACGCTCGCGGATTTCTCCGCGATCTTTCGGCAACCTCATTTCAGTGCCTAAAACCGCCACGAGGCACTTGCCTCGATCCGGCGGACCCTTTCGGTACGATGCCGGGCGTGTGGATTTTGCCCGCCTCGGTCGGCAGACAAGCCCGAGATAATAGCAGCTATGCCATTCTCCACTCAAGGCGGCTTCGCGCTCGCCGCGCCCGTACGCCTCCCGCGGGGCAGCATGAATTTGCCGCGCGCCTGCGCATGCGCTAGCCTTTCTCATTTACACGCGACCCCACGAAACGATGAGCATCACAATAAAGACGCCGGAAGAAATCGGGAAAATGCGCGTCGCCGGCCGGCTCGGCGCGGAAGTCCTCGACTACATCACGCCCTACGTCCAGCCGGGCGTGACGACAGGAGAGCTCGACCGCCTGTGCCACAACTACATGGTCAACGTGCAGCACACCGTCCCCGCGCCGCTCAACTACGCCCCGCCCGGCTACCCGCCTTACCCAAAGTCGATCTGCACGTCGGTCAATCACCAGATCTGCCATGGCGTGCCGGGCGACAAGGCGCTGAAGAAAGGTGACATCGTCAACCTCGACATCACCGTCATCAAGGACGGCTACCACGGCGACACCAGCCGGATGTTCATCGTCGGCGACGGGTCGATCCTCGCGAAGCGCCTGTGCCAGGTGACGCTCGAATGCCTGTGGCTCGGCATCTCCGTCGTGCGCCCGGGCGCCCGGCTCGGCGACATCGGCCACATCATCCAGAAGCACGCCGAGAGCAACGGCTTCTCGGTGGTGCGCGAATTCTGCGGTCACGGCATCGGCCTGAAGTTCCATGAAGAACCGCAGGTGCTGCACTACGGCAAGGCCGGCACCGGCATCGAGCTGCGCCCCGGCATGACTTTCACGATCGAACCGATGATCAACGCCGGCAAGGCGGCGATCTCCGAGCTCCCCGACGGCTGGACGATCGTCACGAAAGACCGCAGCCTGTCCGCGCAGTGGGAGCACATGGTGCTCGTCACCGACACCGGCGTCGAAGTGCTGACGCTCTCGGCGGACTGTCCTCCACCGCCGGCGCTCGTCGCGCCGCTGTTCCCGGCGCTTGCCTGAGGCGCGATGAGCACCGCGGCGATCCCCACGGACGCGGCGGTCCAGGCCGCGATTGCCGAGGCCCGTGCACGTCTCGCCGATGGCAGCATGCGCATCCGCATGGCCTACGAGGGCCATCCGGCGACATCCACCGTCCTCAAGGGCCGCGCGCACCTCGTCGACGAGACCATCCACCGCCTGTGGCGCGCGTGCGCGATGCCCGCCGACGTGGCGCTGCTCGCGGTCGGCGGCTACGGCCGCGGCGAGCTCTTCCCGTGTTCCGACGTCGACCTGATGGTGCTGCTGCCCGACACCGCCGACGACGCGATGCAGGCGCGCCTGTCCGTGCTGCTCGGTGCGCTGTGGGACGTCGGGCTCGAGATCGGCCACAGCGCCCGCACCGTCGCTGAAGCGATCGACGCCGCCGAACAGGACATCACGGTTCAGACGAACCTGCTCGAATCGCGCCTGCTCGAAGGCAACCGGCCACTGTTCGAGGAATTCTGCCGGCGCTATCGCGCGCTGCTCGACGTGCGCGTGTTCTTCAAGGCCAAGCAGCTCGAACAGGAAAAGCGCTACGCGCGCTACAACGACACCCCTTACGCGCTCGAACCCAACTGCAAGGAGAGCCCCGGCGGCCTGCGCGACCTGCAGATGCTCGGCTGGATCGCGCGGGCCGCCGGGCTCGGGCGCAACTGGCGCGACCTCGCGCGCCGGCGGCTGATCACCGGCGCCGAAGCGCGCGACCTGCGCAGCATCGAGCGTTTCCTCCAGCACGTGCGCATCCGCCTGCACTACCTCACCGGGCGCAGCGAAGACCGGCTGCTGTTCGACTACCAGGAAAGGCTCGCCAGCGCCCTCGGCATCGAGGCGACCGCAGCCAAGCGCGCCTCCGAAGTGTTCATGCAGCGTTACTACGTCAACGCGAAGAAGGTCACGCAGACCAACACCATCCTGCTGCAGAACTACGGCGTCGAGATCTTTCCCCGCCGCGCCGGCGCGGCGATCGTCATCAACGAGCGCTTCCAGGCGGTGCGCGAGCTGCTCGACATGCGCGAAGACGACACCTTCGCCCGGCACCCGTCGGCGCTGCTCGAGTGTTTCCTGATCCTCCAGCAGCGCTCCGAGCTCAAGGGCATGACGGCCCGCACGCTGCGCGCCCTGTGGCTCAACCGCAAGCGCATCAACGCCGCGTTTCGTGCCGACCCGCACAACCGCGAGCTTTTCGTCGCGATCCTGCAGCAAAAGCGCGGCATCGTGCATGAGTTCCGCCGCATGAACCAGTACGGCATCCTCAGCGGCTACCTGCCCTCGTGGCGACGCATCGTCGGGCAGATGCAGCACGACCTGTTCCACGTCTACACCGTCGACCAGCACATCATGATGGTGCTGCGCAACATGCGCCGCTTCACGATGGGCGAGCACGCGCACGAATATCCGCTGATGGCGCAGCTCATCATGGCTTTCGACCGGCACTGGCTGCTGTACGTCGCCGCACTGTTCCATGACATCGCGAAAGGACGCGGCGGCGACCATTCGAAGCTCGGCACGATCGACGCACGCGAATTCTGCGAGCATCACCACCTCGCCCGCGAAGACGCCGATCTCGTCGTGTGGCTCGTCGAGCATCACCTCACGATGTCCCACGTGGCACAGAAGGAAGACACCTCCGACCCCGCCGTCATCGGGCGCTTCGCCGACACTGTCGGCACCGAGCGGCGGTTGACCGCGCTGTATCTGCTCACGCACGCCGACATCCGCGGCACCAGCCCGAAGGTCTGGAACGGCTGGAAAGGCAAGCTCCTCGAAGATCTCTTCTTCGCCACCCGGCGCCTGCTGCGCGGCGCGACGCCGCAGGAGGCGCTCGGGCTCGACGACCGCCAGGAAAACGCGCGCGCCCTGCTGCGCTACCACGGGCTGCGGCCCGGCGTCGAAGACGCGCTGTGGGCCCAGCTCGATGCCGTGTATTTCATGCGCCATTCGGCCGAAGAGATCGCGTGGCACAGCCGCACGCTGTATTACCGCCCCGACGCCCTCGAGCCGGTCGTCAAGGCGCGCGTCTCCGACGCCGACCAGGGCGTGCAGGTGATGGTGTTCACGCGCGACCAGAAGGATCTCTTCGTGCGCCTGACCGGTTTCTTCGGCCGCCTCGGCTTCTCGATCCTCGACGCCAAGGTGCACACCACGCGCCACGGCTACGCGCTCGACAGCTTCATGCTGCAGGACCCGGGCAACGCCGAGCATTACCGCGACGTCATCACGTTGATCGAGCACGAGCTCACCGAACGCCTGAAAAAATCCGCCCCGCCCGACCGCCCGTCCGCGGGCCGGCTGTCGCGTCAGGTGAAGCATTTCCCGATCACGCCGCGCGTCAGCATCCTGCCCGACGAGTCCGGCAGGCATTACATCCTGTCGCTGACCGCGGCCGATCGCCGCGGGCTGCTGTTCGCGGTCGCCGAAGTGCTCGCGCAGAACGGCATCGTCCTGCACACCGCGAAGATCGCGACGCTCGGCGAACGCGTCGAAGATACGTTCCTGCTCAGCGGAAACGGGCTGTCGCAGGATGCCCGGGTCGTCAAGATCGAACGCGAACTGCTGCAGCGGCTGCACATTTAACAGGGCGAACGCCGGGTCAGCTGGCGCACCAGCACCGCCGCCTCGCCCTGATGCCTGCCCTGTTGCATGCCCTGCCGTATACCCTTTTCAATTCCGCTCTGCTCTATGCTCGTCACGTACGGCATTTTCTTCGAATCCTCGTACTCGCACAGTTTCTGACTGAACTGCTCGGCCAGCACTGCCGGCAGGCGGATGATTGACAGTTCTCAGATTGCCCAGTTCGCCAGTTGCAATGCTTCCACCCGCTCGAACTCGCGCAAGTTGTTCGACACGAGCGTCAGACCCTCGCTGCGTGCGTGGGCTGCGATGTGCAGGTCATTGACACCGATCGTCTGACCGCGAGACTCGAGTCGAGCACGGATGTTGCCATAGTGCATTGCGGCTTTCGGACCGTATGGCAGCACCTCGAGGCGGCTGCAAAAATCCTCCACGGCGGCAAGCGAACGCGCCGGCGCATTGCTTTTCTCGGCGCCGTGCATCAGCTCCGCGAGGGTGATCGAGGAGATCGCCATATGTCCCGCGTTCACGTTGAACAGCGCCAATGCCGACAGTGGCCGGCGCTTGATCACGTAGATCACGATGTTCGTATCGAGCAGATAGCGCAGCATCAGAGGGCTTCGCGTTCCTGCTGTTCCTGGCTGGCGCGGGTTTCCATGAAATCGTCGGCAACCTGCGGCCCATCGATGAAGAACGAATCCCACGTATGGCCCACCGGCGCGATGATTCGCTCCAACCCGCGAGCGCGGATGTCCACTTGCTTGACGTTCGCGGGCAAGCGCATGTCTGCCGGCAGTCGCACGGCCTGGCTGCGATTGTTCGTGAAGACGGTGGTTGTGGTCATGGATGTCTCCAGTTCATGGAATGGGATACGGCGGAAGTATATCCCACACCGCGTAGTGCCTCCGGCTCCACACTCAATCCGCAAACGGATTGCGCCCCGCTCCCGCGCCGGCCTCCCCCGCCCACGTCATCGGCGGCACGACAGGCTCCGCCCTCGCCTGCGCGGCCACGGGTTCCGCGACCGCTGCCGGCCGACGACGCTCCTCCCGGCGCCGGCGCTCCCGTTCCCGCTCGCCGGGGTGGAAGAACACTGCGGCGAGGAACGCGAAGTACACCGCATTCGCGGGGATGCGCAGGTTGTAGTCGGTCAGCCCGAACAGCAGGATCAGCAGCACGCCCAGCCCAGCGCCGACCTGCATCATGTGCAGCGGCCGCCAGTTGCGCACCGCCCACACTGCGCGCCAGCGCAGCAGGTAGATCGCCGCCAGCGTCAGCATCAGCACCAGCACCGGCACGCCGCCTTCCATCCACCACTCGGCGAAATCGTTGTGCGCGTGGTTGATGTACACCTCGCCGCCGATCTCGGCCGGATGGAACGCCCGGATCACTGCCGGGAACGTCCCCATGCCGCTGCCGAACGGGAAGAACGCCGATGCCGCTTCCAGCGTCGCATCGAGGATCGGCCAGCGTGCATCGGCGGTTGCGTCCTGCGCAAAGCGCGCGAACACCGGGGCGAGCCCGATCGCCACCGCCAGCGCGACCCCCAGCGCCGACACTGCGCCGACCATGCGCGTCGCGAAACCGGCGCCGAAATTGCGCATCAGCACCACTGCCGACAACACCACGCCGACCATGCCGAGCGCGATCCCGCTGCGCGAGCGCGCGAACACGATGCCGAGCAGGAGTGCGATGCACACTGCCGCATACACCGCCGTGCGGTTCATCTCGCCCTCGCCGGCGACGAGCGCTTTCAGCCGGTACAGCGCTCCGCCCCGCCGCTGGCGACGGCTCGCCGATTCGTCCAGCGAAAAAATCGTCGACGCGAGCAGCGCCAGGCCGATCGGCAGCGCCATCAGCAGCAGGCCCGCGAGGTGTCCGCGGTTCGCATAGGTGCCGATCGCGCTGTCGCCGGACGATTCGTAACCGAAGCGCAGCGCCGACTCCGGCCCCGCGCCGTATTGCATCAGGCCCATCACCGCCTGGAACACCGCGACCGCGACAAACACCATCACCAGCCGCCGCACCCGCGTGTCGTCGAGCCCGACCACAACCAGGAACACCGCCAGCGGCGGCAGCAGCGCCCACAGCGCCTGCTCGGTGAGATAAGGCACCGTCGACAGCGCCAGCCAATCCGGCGCAGCGCCCGCTTCCCGCTGCGCGACGGCATACGCCCCGTGCCCCGGCAGCGTTGCCCCGAGTTCGAACGGCAGCGGCGCGAGCTGCAGCAACGGCACCGCGACCATCATCGCCAGCGCCAGCAGCAACGGCCGCGACAGCCGCTCGACGAACACCGGCCGCGCCACTGCGCCCGCCAACAGCAACAGCGCCAGCAGTTCCAGCGCCAGCAACGCGAGCGGCCGGTTCGCCCCGCGCACCAGCGGCGCGAACACCAGCATCAACCCCGCGACCCACGCCATCCAGCCCATCGACCGCTGCCCCGTCCCGTCCATCGTCAAACCATTCATCCGCTCACAACCTTCCAGACGTCATTCGTTGGTCATGTCTGCTTCTCCGATAGTGTGATACTACAGGGTAGTAGTACACCTCAACATCAAGCTGTCACGCCGATTCCGGGGGTGGCGCTGCGTCGGTACGCAGGTAGCGGGATTAGACTTTCCTGATGACCAGGCGCTTGCAATTCCTTCCTCACCCCTCGCGCAGATCGGCAATGGTGGCCATCAAAGTCATGGGATCGGGCATGTTGCGCCGTAGGCGACCGATAGCGCGTGCTGCGCTTCGGGCAGGGCCAGCGTGATCGAATCCGCCACTCGCAGCCGGTACGCGAGCACCACGTAGGCGTGTCCGGTGTGCCGGGCGGGTCGGCCGGGCGGAGGCGCTCAGCGCTCCGCCAGAAACCGTTCCAGCATGCGGTCCTTTGTCGAGAAACTCGCAGGCGTAGGCGGTCACGTTCGTCGGAATGCGCAGCATAGGCAAAGCAGCGTGAGGGGTTACTGTCGGGACAGCAAACGATCTACCGCTGTTCGGTAAACCGCCATATCCTCGCGTTTGGCCACTGCCAGGACGAGTACGACCAGCACATCATCTTCGACTTGGTAAACCAACCGATAGCCCTGCTTGAGCAGCTTGATCTTGTAGCAGTCGCGCAGATCGCCATGAAGTTCGGCCCCGGGCAGGCGGGGTTACTCCAGTCGCTTCCGCAAGAGCTTCTTCAGCACCTCCTTGACGCTGCCGTCCAGCGCGTTCCACTCAGCGAGGGCCTCGGGCAGAAACTTCAGGCGATAGCGCGTGGGTGTCGAGGACGAGTCAGAGAGTGTCAATATCCACCTCGACCGCAGTTTCCTTGCGTGCCACTCGCTGCCGTGCAAGTTCCACCAAGTCGCGGTCGGCCAACTCATCGAGCAGCGCCTCGAAGAGCTTGGGTGTCACCATGTAGAAGGCCGGGCGATTATGGTTGAGTACCGCCACGGGTTTTTCGCCAGCGGTGCGCAGCACTTGGGCCGGGTTTTTCTTGAACTCGGACATGCTGACCGAGAAGTCGGCGTAGATCGCGTCCATTTCATTTCTCCTTTCTGAATTGGCTCTAAATATAGAGCCCAATTCAGAGCTGGACAAGCTGCTTGTCACCGCCCTGTTCGATGCCGCAAAGACAGTCTGGCCATCGTGCGTCTCCTTGTTCGTGGATTCTCCTGCGTAGACAGTGGCAAAGGTCAAGCACTCACAGCGCGCAAGCAAGACGCGATTCATCGCACTTGCGCTTCTTCATCCGCAATCAGGAACGCCTCCTTCGCCTTCCCCGCTTCCAGCTCGGCCTTCAGCCACTTCGGCATCACGCCGCGGCCGGACCAGCTCGCGCCGGCCGCCGGGTTGCGATATTTCGCCTTCACCGTTCCGCGCTTGCCCGCAGCCGGTTTCTCGCCCCGCGCCGGCGCGCCGAAGCCCAGATCGGCCGCGCTCAGGTTGTAGTCGCTGATCTTCTGCCGGATGTCGGCGATCACGCCGGCAATCTCGGCCTGCCGCATTTCTTCGGCCTGCTGCTTGAGCGCTTCGATCTGCGCGAGGATTTCCTGATAGGTGCTCATTCCGCGTACTCCGTTTATGTTCCTCGAATTTTCCGACCGGCGCGAGCATATCCCAACAGGGCGGCAAAATCGGTGATCGGCGACGTTTTGCGACGGCTCGCACACGAAGCTTCAGGGGCACGCGCGGGTTAGCCAGACGAGACTAATTTCGAATTTCAGGAGAACCCTGCACGATCGGTCAAACGGAGCGATGGCTGAATCCACCTCACAAACCGCCATGCCTTTTCCAGAACTCCGCAGGGGTGACGATCGGAAAACGTTCGGCCAAAACGAGCAGGTCCTTGTCGCCGGTCACCAGGTAATCGGCGCCCTCGTTGTCGCGTGCGGCAAGCAAGGTGCCCAGCACCGGGAGGTCATTGATATCTCGCAGTTCTGCTTCGGCCGCCGGCAAGGGGTCGATCACCACGGCGAGGATGGAGAGGATGTCGACCAGGTCGTCAATCTCGGTGGCCGACAATCCGTGTCGATTGGCGAGTCGAGGGAGAACCCGTCGCAACTCGTCCAGGATGAAGGACGACAGCACGACATCGACGGAGCCGTGGCGCCAGGCGGCCATGATCTTGCCCGGCACGCTACCCGGGTAGGCAATGCCCGAGAGCAGCACATTCGTGTCGAGAACGACGCGCAGCGTGTGCGACGCCATCAGCGCGGCGTTGACGAGCGATGCTGCGCACGCTCGAGCGCAACTGCCGCGTCGATTTCGTCCAGGCCCTGCGCTTCGGGCACAGCAGCAAATCCCGCTTCGATGCGCTCGCACAAGGCCTCGAAACGCCCCTGAATGCGCCGAATACGCTCGAACAGGCGCGCATCGACGAGGGCCGCCACCGGCTTCCCGTCCTTGTTGATCACCACGCTGTCGTGGCGGTACTGCACCTGATTGAGCATCTCGCCAAGGTTCTGCCTGAATGCCACTGCACTGGTCTGGGTAATCATTGCCCGCTCTCCTCTCTAACCATAATGATCATAACGGTTAAAATGGGCAAATGGGGCAGCTCTTTCATCATTACTGTTCTGCGTTACGGCCCCTCGCGCAGATCGGCAATGGTGGCCATCAAAGTCATGGGATCGAGGGGAGACGGGTCGAATCCGGCACGCTCGTAAAATGCCCGAGCGCTCTCCGACAAGGCATGAACGATCATTCCACGAATGCCAATGGCGTCGGCTGCGGCAAGCACGCGCAAACACGCATCACGCACCAGGGCACGACCGATGCCGCCGCCCTGCAACGATCGATCGATGGCAAGCCGTCCCAGAACCACAACCGGAATGGGATCGGGCATGTTGCGCCGTAGGCGACCTGTGGCGGCTTCCGCTGCTACCGCGCTGGACGCCAGCGCGTAGTAGGCAAGCACCCGTTTGCCTTCGCAAACCACAAAAGTGCGTGACGCACCGCTGGCCTGGTTTTTCAGGGCGCGCTGTTTGAGCCAGTGATCCAGATTCTCGACGCCACAGGCAAATGCGCTGGTGTCGTGGTGCGCAGTCAAGGGTTCTGGCGCGGTCAGACTCACCGCTTGTCCCACGGCGCCGGTGTTTGCAAAGTCTTTTTCAGTCGCGGATTGAGTGCAGGGGATCGGTCCAGACGCTCGACAAACTCGGCATAGGCGTCTTCACTGACCAGGAACAAAGCCTGATCCAGCAACGCCTCTTCGGCTGCATTGCGTGCCGCGTCCAGGATGAAGTCGGTGCGGTTCTTGCCCCGCACCTTGGCCGCGCGGTCAATCAAACCGCGCACTTCGGGCTTAATGCGCAGATTCAATGTGTCGCGTTTGGCGATGGAATTGGCCGCAGACATGATCGTCGCTCCTCTTGCTTGAGGTTGCCAGTATAGGAAGACGTAGAGGCATTGTCATTACAGTTACTATCGGGTCAGCGTGCTCGTCGCGACTGAACAGGACACCGCTCGCACTGGGGTCGGAGGGGTCCTTTTTCGTCAAGCGTGGAGTGCTGGCTTTCTCTTCCACCTCGAAGCTGATCGCCAGATATCGGAACTGCTCGAGCGTCGTCCGAATCAACCGCTCCTCATCGGGTGCCCGGGAAACCCAGCAACTCCATCCGCGTAACTGCGCTGAACGCACACTGGCTCGCAGTCAAATGCCTGGTAGCCAGCGTCTCCAGAACGGCAGGTGAAGACTTCAGCATCCCGAGGATGAAATTGGTGTCCAGCAGGAACTTAGCGCCATTCATCGCGCAGCCGCCGCTGGATGAGCTCGGGGGGTTCATTGAAAGTTGTCGAGTGTTCCAGCCCGTCGCACAAATCGCGCAAATCGCGGCCGCCTGCGACCGATGCGGGCCCGGCATGCCTGGCCCGCAAGAACTCGGCGAAGTCGAGGACTTCGGCCAGCAATGACTCGGGCAGCGTTCGATGCCTTCGATCAGCGCGCTGACCGATTCGGGCTCCGTCAGCACCGCGATGCCGGGATGCTCGCTGCACAGCACGCCGAGCGTGGTATCAGCGGTAATCACCGAAAAATCGGGATCCTTCCCGTCCGTCCCCGATTTTTCAATTAAACCATCTTGATGACCAGTCGCTTGCCGCAGGCGTGTGCGTACTTGCGCAGCGTGGCGAACGAGGGCGAATGGCTTTCGCTACGAATGGATGCTTCCAGACGCGACACGGCGCTCTTGGTCGTGCCCATGCGCGCAGCGACTTCTTCCTGCGTCAGGCCGGCTTGCTTGCGCGCCTGGAGCAGCTCGTTGAGTGCCGCGTACTCTTCCTCCAGTCCGTCCCACGCAGCCTTGAATCCCGGCCGTTGCATGGCACGGGCAAGTTCGGCCTTGGTGTCCAGGCGAACCGGCTTGAAATGCTCTTTATCCATGTTTGACCTCCTTCAGTCGCTTGCGGGCAGTCTTCAGCTCCCGGTCTGGAGTTTCCTGCGTCTTTTTGATGAAGCTGTGCAGGATGACGATCTGGCGTCCGACCAACGTGCAGTAGAACACTCGGCCAATTCCTTCCTCACCCTTGCAGCGCAGCTCGAAGAGGCCATCGCCCATGGCGCGAGAGTGCGGCAGGCGCAGGTCAGCACCGTGCTCTTCCATCAGGAAGATGAGGCGCAGGAAGTCAGCGTAGATGCCGACTGGCCATTTGGTGATTTCCTCCCGCACGCGCTCGTTGAAGTAACTGACTGTCCAGTTCATGCCCTGGATGTTAGCGATTTTGCTAACATCCAGGACGAATGGCATCAGTCCCTACCGTCTTCGATCGCCTGGCGAACATCCATGTCCAGAGTCAAGCCCTGCCGCAGTTCCCGCAGCCGAGCAAAAGTACCTGCCACCCGTGCACGCCGCGACTCGGTGGACTCGGGCGGCTCCTCGGTGGCGACGATCCGAGCGACCGCCCGCCCGCGCCGCGTGATGATCACCTGCTCGCCATGCTCCACGGCGGCGAGGAGCTCAGAAAACCGAGTCTTTGCTTCGTAGACTGGGACATAACGACACTTCCTGAGCAAGTTGGCTAACCCGATTATAGGCGCAGCCCCGCAGGGCAGCGTGAACTCTCCGCCCCGCCCGACGCCTCTTCACCTCCATGGCGCACACCGACTGGCCCCAGCCGCCGCCAAAACGCCCGCGAGGGCGAGCGCTTGATTGCAAAGACCCTGTCCCCCGCTCGGGGATCGCGTCCCGGCAAGGTGGTCTGATGCAGCTCGTCGGTGACCCCGAACAACGCCACCGCCACGCCTGCCCGGACGAGCGGCAGCGAAAAACCGCGCACCAGCGACAGCGCCAGCACGCTGAACGTGGTCGCAAGCATCAGCTTGTCCCACGGCCCCGCGACCGCCTGCGTGTGGCCGCCGCCGGTGAAGAGCGCGACCACTGCCGCCAGGGCGACGATTTTCCACACCCGTTCCCCGCCCGCGGCGGGCACCCCCGAAATCCCGGCTCCGGATTTCATCGCAATCGATCCCCGTCGCGAACGCAATTCATCACACTTGCGCCCCTTCATCCGCAATCAGGAACGCCTCCTTCGCCTTGCCCGCATCCAGTTCGGCCTTCAGCCACTTCGGCATCACGCCGCGGCCGGACCAGCTCGCGCCGGTGGCCGGGTTGCGGTATTTCGCCTTCACCGTCCCACGCTTGCCCGCAGCCGGTTTCTCGGCCCGCGCCGGCGCGCCGAAGCCCAGGTCGGCCGCGCTGAGGTTGTAGTCGCTGATCTTCTGCCGGATATCGGCGATCACCCCGGCGATCTCGGCCTGCCGCATTTCTTCGGCCTGCTGCTTGAGCGCTTCGATCTGCGCGAGGATTTCCTGATACGTGCTCATTCCGCGTACTCCGTTTATGTTTCTCGAATTTTCCGACCGGCGCGAGCATATCCCAACATCGCGGCAAAATCGGTGATCGGCCACGTTTTGCGACGGCTCGCACACGGCACTTCAGGTTGCACTCGCAGGTTAGCCAGACTAGACTAATCTCGAATTTCAGGAGAACCCTGTGCAATCCGTCAATATGCTTCAGGCAAAGTCTTCGCTGTTCCGTTTGGTCGAAGCCATCGAGCTAGGGGAGGAACGCGAGATCGTCATCGCCCGTAATGGCCGCCCGGTCGCCAAGCTGGTGCCGATCGACACGCTGCCGGAAGGCCAGCGCCTCGGTGTTGCGAAAGGCAAATTCGAGGTGCCGGACAACATCGACGCCAGCAACGAGGAAGTGGCGCAGCTGTTCATGGGCGGAGAGCAATCTTGAATCTGCTTCTGGATACGCACGTCGCCCTGTGGGCAATCACGGACAGTCCGAAGCTGCCGCACAAAGCCAGAGAGCTGATTTCGTCGCGCAAAACCACGGTTTGGGTCAGCGTTGCAAGCGTATGGGAAATTGCCATCAAACATTCGCTCGGGCGCGGCGATATGCCCGTCTCCAGCCAGGATGCAGCGCGCTACTTCGGCGAGTCGGGCTATCGATTGCTACCGATCGAAGCCGAACATGTCGTGGCGGTCGAGGACCTGCCTGCACACCACCAGGATCCGTTCGACCGGATTCTGGTGGCGCAGGCGCTTGTCGAACCGATGCGGTTGATGACGCATGACCATCTCGTGTCGCGTTACAGCGATACGATCATCAAGATCTGAGCTCACGGCGATTCGGCCGCCGGCCGATAGAGGGGGCCGCGCCCCTCGGGCCGATCGCCCCGATGGTCCAGTAGCCATGACTCACCCGGTTTCGCATGGCGTACAGTGCTGCCCAAGGGATCTGGACGTTCTGCTGCGCGAATTCCGGCGCATGCAGGCTGACGTTGCGGGCGGCCTCGCCGATGATCTCGATGTTGCGAACGACGGCATCCTGCAGTTGCTCGTCCGCGGTGAAATCGAGCTGCGATTTGCCAAACGTGTAACGCTGGATGCGATCAGCGGCATCGCGCACGGGGTGCACGTAGTCGTTCAGCCGCAGGGCCTTCTTGTTCATACTGCTTGCGCCTCGTGCAGGACCTGACTACGGAACTTGGGAGGTAGCGCCGCCGGGGTGAGCACGCGGCCCTCGTCCTTATGCACGTACACGGGATACAACATGTTCCTCACCTCCAATCCCATCCGGCCTGCCGGTAGATGTTGCGCAGCGATCAATCCTGTTGTGTATTTATGTGTAATGAGAGAAGACAGCCCTTTTGCCCGCCCGGTTACCGGGCAAGGACAAAGTGGGTGTCCCTTTGTTCGCGCTGATAACCTGATGCTGGAAACCAGAACACCTCGTTTCGTCCTGTATCCTCAATTAGGAATTGTTCGCAAATAACCTGAACAATTATTGGGCTCTGGGGCTGATTCGATAATTCCATTCGCCATGGAAAGGATCGCGTTCGATATTGATAGCGGCGAATGCGTCGTCAGGGACCTTGACTCCCTTGGGATAGATGTTGGTGTCGAGTTGCGCGCGCACTGCCAAACCGGAACGAGTCGTTGTGGAGCCGATCAGATTGACGATGACCTCATGGCTGATCAACGGGCGACCGCGCCAGTTCATGCTGATGAACGAGAATAACCGGTGTTCGATCTTGTTCCACTTGCTGGTGCCCGGCGGGAAATGGCAAACCCGAACCGGGAATCCAAGATCGTTGGCCAGCGTCTGCAATTCCTGCTTCCACAGACGCACTCGAGAGCCGTTGCTCCCACCGCCGTCTGCCGTGATCGTCAATTCGCGGGCTCCGGGGTATAGGGCTTGGCCCATGGCGAACCACCAGCGGCGGATCGACTCCACTGCAAAGGCCGCGGTGTCATGATCGGTCCCTACACTGACCCACCCCTGGTCTGCGCCAACGTCATAGACGCCGTATGGGTTGGCACGTCCCAAATCGGGATCAATGAAGTCATGCACCTTGACTTCGACCGGCCGGCCGGCCTTCTCCCATTCCCGACCGGCATTTTTGTAGGCGCCGACCAGCTCCTTCTTTTTGGTGTCCACCGAGATGACCGGCTCGCCCGCTTCGAGCGCAGTTCCGACGCGGGCATTGATCTGGATAAACTGAGCATCGCGATCCGGATGATCGCCCCCTTCAAGCGTCTTGGCATTGGCCTGCAGGCTGTAGCCTTGCGCCTTGAGCAGTTCCCCCACGACGACATGGCTCACTTGATGCCCCTGGCTACGCAGTTCGTCGGCCAATTTCCGCAAACTCTTGCAGGTCCAGCGCAGCGGCGACTCAGGGTCACCCCGTGTCACCGGGTCAATCAGCATTTCAAGGTCGGACAGCAGGGTGGGATCGGTCTGCGCAAGCTTCTTGCGCCCCCCGCCCAAACGACGCACTCGCCCTGGCGGCAAAGGGGCGGACTCCGCAACCGCGTCAGATTCCAGCTCACCCAGGCCAGCCGTGATCGTTACGCGCGATACCCCCGTCGCCCTCGATACGGCCGAAATGCCGCCTCGGCCAAACACCTTCGCCTCCGTCGCTACAAACAGCCGACGCTGTCGCTCATCCAGCCGGCTCGACAAAAGCTGGTAACGCTGCTCAATCTCATCATCGGTAGATGCCATTTGCGCAGCATAACGGCGTCGACCTTACTGTTCAAGTTGTTTTTTAACGAGTCCTTAGCGCACTGCTGGCGCGCCCGCACTGCAGCTGAACCACGCTCCGCACCGCCACGCCATGAACCCCAGCGTCACCCCCACCGCATCGGCCAGCCAATCGTGCCAGTCGCCATAGCGCCAGCCGGTGGCGTCCTGGGCCAGCTCGATGAACACGCCATACACCAGCAACGCCCCCACCACCGCCACCGGCCAGCGCGGAAACGCCCACAGGCCCAGCACGGCCAGCGCGGCAAAGGCGCCCGCGTGCTGCGCCTTGTCCCACACGTTGAAGGCCACCGGCGGCAGCGCCGTGCCGGGCAGCAGCGACAGCACCGCCACCGCCAGGCAGGCAGCCGCAAACAGCGCGCTACGCATCACCTACACCTTCACTCACTCCAGCGCCGCCACAATCTGCTTCACCGTCTGCCGCACCGCAAACCGCTGCTCGAACAACCCCAAACACCGTTCCGCCAGCCCGGCGTCCGTCTCGATCTGCGCCAGCAGCTTTTCAGCCAGACCCAGCAAGTTCTCCACCTGGTTGTCTTCGCACACTTGGCCCACCTGCTCATCGCTCGCAATCCCGGTCGAGCGCGGCCAGCACGCGCGACAGGCGGATGATCTCGGGCCGGGTGCCGACCACGGACATGACTTTCAGTTTTTTCATATTCGTCTGCAAAAAATAAAAAGCCGCACCATGCTCCACGACATGATGCGGTTATCGGGCCGTACCATCAGCCCCGGTGCGCATTCCGACGAACGTGACCGCCTGCACCGACGAACGTGACCGGGGGGTCTGCGCGCGAAGCGTGGTGTTCAGATTCTAACCGTGTCGGTCACGATCACGGTCAATTCGGGGCACGGCGCAGGCTTATCCACAGGCGGCCGCCAGCGCGCCTCATACGCTGGCGGGCGGGCGCCTGTGGGTAAGGCGTCTCGCGCGCACGGCCTCATGCCTTTTCCTTTCTTCTCATCGACTCGCCCTTGAGGGCGAGCTTGTGCGCGGCGTGCACGACGCGATCGAGGATCGCATCGGCGAAGGTCGGGTCGCCCAGGTAGGTGTGCCAGTGCTCGATCGGCAGCTGGCTGGTGATCACGGTCGAACGCGTGCCGACGCGGTCGTCGAGCAGCTCCAGCAGGTCGCTTCGCTCCTGCGCCGACGGCGCGGCCAGGCCCCAATCGTCGATGACGATGAGATCCATGCGCGCGAGCTGCATGAGGCGTCGGCTGAAGCTGCCATCGGCATGCGCGATGCGCAGCTCCTCGAAGAGCCGCGGCAGACGCACGTAGTAGGCCGCGAGGCCCTGCCGGCACGCCGCGTTGGCGAGCGCGCAGGCGAGCCACGTCTTGCCGCTGCCGGTGGGGCCCGTGATGAGGCAGTTCTGGTGGTGGCGAATCCACTGGCCGGTTCCGAGCGCGGCGATCTGACTGCGCTCGAGGCCGCGCCCGGCGCGGTAGTCGACGTCCTCCAGGCAGGCGGCAGCGGCTTTGATGCGGGCGGCCTTGAGCAGCCGATCGATGCGTTTGCCGTCGCGCAGCAGGCACTCCCGATCGATGAGGTGCGCCAAGCGCTCCTCGAAGCTGAGCGCGGTGATGGCGGGCTGGGTGAGCTGCTCCTCGAAGGCGCGGGCCATGCCTTCCAGGTGCAGGGTGCGCAGTTGTTGCAGGCTGTGTTGCATCAGCATCGATGTTCTCCGGTGGGTGGAATCAGTGGTAGTAGCGCGCCCCGCGCAGGTTCTCGTGCACGGCGGGGAGCGCCAGTTCGGTTTGGCTAGCGGCAGTGGGAGTGGGGAGCGGTGCGCGGTCGAGCCCGCTCTTGAGGATCGAGGCGACACTGCGGTAACGCATTGCCCCGAGGGTGACGGCGCGGGTCGCCGCGGCTTCGAGGCGTTCGTTGCCGTATTGACGACCGAGGCGCATCAGCCCGAGGCATGCCCGGTAGCCCTGCTCGGGGTGCGGCATGCGTTCGAGTTGGTGGCTGACCACCTGCTCGGTGTGAGGTCCGACCGTGGCACCCCAGGCGATGAGTTTGCCCGGGGACCACTGACGGTGCGCCTGATGCGATGCGGGCATGTGCTCGGTGAGCGTGGTGAAAGCCCCGTGCCGGTGGCTTCTCGCATGCACCGCAACGCGACGGCCTGCGGCAAAGCATTCGATGCTGCTCGCGGTGATGCGCAACTCCACCGGTTGGCCGGCGAGCGCATACGGCACGCTGTAGTAATGCCCGTCGAACTCGACGTGGTAATCGATGTTGGGCTTGGCCCGCTTCCACTGGGCGAACTGGAAGGGCGTGGCCGGCAACGGGCGCAGCGCCGGCCGATCGAGCGTCTCGAACGCTTCGTGGCGCGAGCCTGGCAGGCGCCGGAAGGCACGCGTGTTCAGCGGCTCGAGTAACGCGGCGATCGCCTCGTTCAACTCCCCCAGCGAGAAGAAACGCTGATGCCGCAGCCGCGCCAGAATCCAGCGCTGCACGATCTGCACGCCGACTTCGACCTTGGCCTTGTCCTGCGGCTTGTAGGGGCGCGCGGGCAGGATCGCCACGCCGTAGTGCGCGGCGAACTCGGCGGTGGTGCGCTGCAGTTGCGGTTCGTACCGGTCGGCCTGCCCGACGAGCGAGCGCGTATTGTCGGGCACCACGAGCTCGGGCACGCCGCCGATGAAGGCCAGCGCCCGGGCAAGCGACCCCAGCCAGTCGGCCTGCGACTGCGTCGCCGTGGCACAGGCGAAGGTGTAGCTCGAGGCCCCGAGGACCGCGACGAAGATCTGCGCGCGGGAAATCTCGCCCGTGTCGGCGTCGACGATCGGCACCGTGTCGCCCGCGTAATCGATGAAGAGTTTCTCGCCGGCGCGGTGAACCTGGCGCATCGAGCGCTTGAGCGTGCGGGCGAACGCGCGGTACAGGTCGCAAAAGCGCGAGTACTGATAGCTCGGCCCGTCGGCCGTCTGCACGTACTCTTCCCACAGCAGCGCCAGCGTAACGTTCTTTCGCTTGAGCCCCTGATGCACCGCCGCCAGATCCGGCGGCACATTCGCGACGCTCGCGCCACGTCCACGCCGGGCGACCCCCAGCACCCGGCGCAACTCTGCCTCGTCGGCCGCCGACAACTCGGCCCACGGCCGGCCGCACTCCTCGGCCGCCTTCACATACTTGGCGACCACGCCTTTGGAAATCGACAGCGCGCGGGCAATGCGCTCATGCGACAGCGCGCAGTCGTATTTGAGCCGTAACAGCTCCCTGATCTTGTGCATGGCAATCCGCTCCGCCGGCATCCTCGGTCTCCGCGCAAAGCGCGCGAGGGTAGCCGGCCTGACAAACGACGTTGCCACGCTTGGCCTCACAAACCCGTTCCGATTTGATCGTGACCATTGATTCCGACATCGTGACCGCCCATTCCGACAACTCGCCGAAATCGGTCACGATCAAATCGGAATCCGCGGTCACGACCGCGGATTCACCGGTCACACTATTTCGGAGTCAGCGGTCACGTTGGGTCGGAATCCGCACCCCGGGTTCGGAAGGCGTCACACCTTTGTCAGCATGTGCTCCAGATGCCGTTGCTTCAGACGCTCGGGTAATTCCTTTTGAACGTAGTCGGCGATCGATTTCTTGCTCTGCTGCAGCAAGGCGATTTCGGATGGCGTCAATCGATTTGAAGCCAACCAGGTACTCTGCCTCGTTGGCCGTGAGGGCGTCTGGCTCGATGCCGAAGACTTTTGTGAATTCATCGTCAAACCGCTCCTTGATCAGCCGCACAAACTTCTCGCCGGGCACAAGCGCCGGGTTGCGACCTGCATTGACCAGCACCGACCTGGTCGGATTGGACGATTTCCGTATCTACCCGTCCCTGAAAAATCGCGGCGCACACCGCAGCCAATGTTTGCGGAATCGCATTACCCCCTGTCGCTTCCTGGTGGGGTGGTACCCCGCATCAAACGACTATTGAAAGTGCGGAATCGAAGCGCTGCGCGCTGCTGCGAACCGGTGCGAACTCGATCGAAAAGCCTGCCGGTACGCCCTTGGGTGGATGATCAAGCAGGTTTTTCGCCCTGATTGGTCGCCGATATGCGGCCTCAACCTCGTCTGCTTTCCGGGGCCAGTTCAGCCGCGACATCTCGCGCAGCGCGCAAACCTGCTCATCCGGCCGATGCGCCTGACTCAGCAGTCCGAAGCTGTGCAGTTGTTGCAACCACTGGCAATCAAGCACGTCGGATTTGCGCGCCTTGACGTGGCGTACGCTTTTGGCATCGACCAGCCACACCTCAAAGCCACGCGCCTGCAGAAGCTCGTACAGCGCTATCCAATACACCCCCGTCGATTCGAGCGCGACGGTATCGATGCGGCACGCGCAAAGCCAATTGGCAACCGCGACCAGGTCTTCGGTGTGCGGTCCGAATTCGCGCACCGCGGGCTCGCCTTTGCCTACCCGATCAGGCGGCACCGCCACATAGTGGCTTGCCCCGCCGATGTCGATGCCGGCAGCGTTGGGATGCTTGATGCTCAACGGCTCGACCGGTGTGCCGTCAACTCCGCGTCGGGTCGGACCAACTCGTTGCGCCATGTTCTCTCCTTGAGTCAAGGTCGCTCGCGGACGTGGGCATGTCGATACGCTCAATCTCTCAATCGGGATGTCGGACAGACCCGCCGGTGGCCAGCACCAACGCGCCAGGGGACTCACCATACTCGCCGACGATGCCTCAACCATACTCAGAGGACGGGCTCCAGGGCACCAGTGCTCAGTCGGTCTTTGTCCACAAGCAACTCCCCGAACACTACCACCGCCCTGTTTCTTGCCAACGCCTTTCGACCATCGGGCGAATATCCCACTCAGCCCGAACGGATTCATTGGAATGATTTTTCTGGAACGGATTACTAGAACATCCTACGAGGAGGCCGCATCGACCCGCTCGACCTCGAACCCCACCACACTGCGGCTGTCGCGACTGAACTCCACCCCAATCAGGTGGATCGGCTCACCGCGGGCGCGGTACTTGTCGGCGTAGGCGCGGTCGCGCAGCTGCTGCAGCGCCTTGCCTTCGGGCACCAGCTCCACCACCTTGAACTCGAACAGATAGACGTTGCGGTTGAACAGCACCGCCATGTCGATCCGACCGCGATTCGTCACATCCTCCAGCCGAATATCCAGCCCCAGCGCGGCGAAGTGGCTGTAGAACACGCTGGCGTAGTAGCCCTCGTACTGGGCGATCGGGTTGTTGCGGTACCAGTCGTGCGGAATGCTGGCGAAGAAGGCGGTAAACAGCTGCTGCAGGCCGGGGAAATCGTTTGCCGTTAACAGGTCGTAGAGCTGGGGCAGGTGCACGCCGTGTCGCGCCGGGTCGTCGGAGAGCACCTCCAGCAGGGCATTGTTGAGGCTGCTGCGCACCTCCAGGTTCGGGTAGCGCAGCGTCAGCTGCATCAGGCCGGGCAGATAGCGCACCGAATCGATGGTCAGATAGCCCGCCTGGAACATCAGCGCCTCGGTCGGAATCCGGTCGACATCGAAGCTCGAGAGCAGCGACTCGAGCGCCACCACCCTTTCGAGGTCCGGCGTAAAGGTACGCCGCGCCGTCAGCAAATCGACCAGAAAAGTCGGCGTCCCCGTCTCGAACCAGAACGGCCGGAACTGCCGCTTCTGGAACAGCAACAACAGATCGAACGGGTTATGGACCGATGTCCCCGTCCAGTTGTAGCCGTTGTACCAGGCGCGGATCTCGTCCCGATCCAGCCCGGGCAGCTCGGGGGCGAACACCGTGTCGACGTCCTCGTCGGTATAGCCACAGAGGGCCGAGTAGCGTTCATCCAGGGTGATGTCGTTGAGGTTGTTCAGCCCCGAGAACAAACTCACCTTGCTGAACTTCGACACCCCGGTGAGCATCGCGAAGCGGATGTGGGCATCCTGGCCCTTGATCACCGAATACAGGTTGCGCAACCCGTCGCGCATCTCGCGCGCGATCCCGGGCCGGGTCAGATTGTCCAGGATCGGCTTGTCGTACTCATCGACCAGCACCACCACCCGCTGGCCATGCACCTGCTCGGCCTGGCGAATCAGCGCCCCGAAGCGGCCGGCAACGCTGGCGCGCTCGACGGTCAAACCCAGTCGCTGCTCGTTTTCCGTCAAGAGCTCGTCGATCCGCTCATCCAGCGCCGCGCGGCTTTGCAACATCCCATCGCCAAAGCTGATCCGCAGCACCGGAAACCGCCGGGTCCAGTCCCATTTCCCATGCGCAGCCAGCCCGCGAAACAGCGGCTCATTCCCCTCGAACAGCTCGGCCAGCGTGTCGAGCAGCAAGCTCTTGCCAAAGCGCCGCGGGCGCGACAGGAAGTAATAGTTGCCTTCCTCGATCAGCTGCAGCGCGAAGCCCGTCTTGTCGACGTAATAACAGCCATCCTCGCGAATGCGTGCGAAAGTCTGAATACCGATGGGCAGCTTCTTGCGGGACATGAGGGCCGGCTCCGGAACAGCGAAGCTCCGATTGTAGCCGCTACGCCACGCCCATCCTTCCCCGCACAACCCCGGCGCAGCGCCACGCTGCCCAGCCCAGCGTCACCCCCACCGCATCGGCCAGCCAATCATGCCAGTCGCCATAGCGCCAGCTCGTGGCGCCCTGGGCCAGCTCGATGAACACGCCATACACCAACAAGGCCCCCACCACCGCCGCCGGCTGGCGCGGAAACGCCCACAGGCCCAGCACGGCCAGCGCGGCAAAGGCGCCGGCGTGCTGCGCCTTGTCCCACACGTTGAAGGCCACCGGCGGCAGCGCCGTGCCGGGCAGCAGCGACAACACCGCCACCGCCAGGCAGGCAAGCACAAACAGCGCGCTACGCATCCTCACCCCAGCAGCTCCTGATAACCCCCCATCGTCCGCTCAATCACGATGCGCTCGTCAAACTCCGCCAACGCCTTCTCCCGCGCAGCAGCCCCCAGGCGTTGGCGCAGTTCGGGGGAATCGTGCAGCCGGGGGCGTTGGCGGTGATCAGGGGCAGGGCGCAGGCGGCGGCTTCGATCAAGCCTTTGGGCAGGCCCTCGCGGTAGCTGGGCAGCAACACGAATCAGCGCAGCTCACTCGCCGATAGCTCAAAGGGCATCGGATCGGGCGGGTCGCCACGCAGCGAAAGGTGTTCAAGCGGAAAACGCCGGAAGGAACGCACGAACCCATACGAAACCTCGTCCTCCAGCTTCACAGTTCCGCGAGCATCAATGCCGGCACTTCGAATCAAATCGACCAGTGCCTCCACGGTCTTGCTTACCGACGAGAGCTCGCCACCACGGAACCCCGGCACCAACGCCAACAGATCGAGCGCGTAACGCTCGCCCTCGAGCAGGTCACGGTCCGGGTTCAGTCGTGCATAGAGCCCCGAGACGTCGGGTGAAAGGCGTGCGTGCAACTTCTTCTGTTTGTTTCGAGCCGTGTCGAGGAGATTGTTGAAGTCATCCGGAAAGGCTGCGCGGACATAGCGCTGTGCCAGCCAGTTGACCAGCATGTCCAGGTCCGCATGCAGGATCACACGCTCGTCATCCGGCAATATTTCGACCAGCGCCCCGCGATCGATGACGACCCGATCCCACGGCAAGAACTGAAACCAAACCTGATCACGTCCGTGCCTTATCGGCACATGCAAGCAACGAGGATGCTTACCGCCGGTGCAATTGCCTCGCAGCTTCAAGGCCGCATCGTCCTCGGCCCGGCACCCAACAAGGATCTCCACGAACGGTTCGCCTTCGAGCCGTTCATGCGTCAGATCGCAAGACTGGCTCACCACCAAGCCGATCACAGCGCCCGCAGGTCGCCCCTCGGCGTAACACTCGCCCAGCAGTCCGGAGTCGTCGCACTGCAAGACGCTCCCCTGTCGCCAACCCCGATCTGCAATTCGCTTTCCAAGCTCCGCCATCGATCAACGGCCCCTCAGCGAAATGGGTCGGCAAAAGTGCGCTTGGTTGCCAATTCGCGCTCCATTGCAAGACGGCCGCCTGCGAACTGGATCGCTGCAAGGTCCAGCGGATCGGCTCGCAGGAGATCGAACAAGTTCTTCTCGTGGATGATCGGGGCGGTCATTGCAGTACCGGGCACGCCGAATCCTGATCGCTCCCAATCGAGCGCGGCGCGGCGCAGCTTATGAATGCGGGTCAGCTTTGCCGGCCGGGGCGCCGAACCATCGCGCCACGCATAAACCGTCGGTCGCGTCACGCCGCCGCAAACCTCGGCTATTTGCGCCACATTCAAGCCAAATGCGCGCGCGATCAGATCCAGATCGGCAGCGACACCCGCACCGGTCCGGGCATGGTCGCGCGTCTGCTCGGGCTGCGGAAGCGACGGAAGAACGCGCATCCTGTCACCGCCGCCCGATGTATCCGAAAAAAAGCGCATCAAGATACCGCCGCTTGCCTGGGTGACAACACCAGCCCCTTCACCCTCGGCCCCTCTGAAGATGACTGCCATGAATCCCTTTGGCGCGCCTGCAGACCCGCTTCGAGTCAGTTCCATCGCTGTGTCCTCGCAAACTCCTTCGTCACTTTCCAGAAAGCCTCACGGGCCGGCTCATGTAGCCGGGTGAGCCGATCGCTCGCGGTATCGACGTCGAAGGCTACGCCTTCAGCCTCCGCCACTTCCCAGTAATGGTCGAAATCCAGCACCGCCACAGGCCGGTCGGGCGGCACATCGACCCGTAGCGGCAAACCGAACTGCCCCAGCAAGTCGGGCATCATGCCCAACCCATGCATCCCGGCCAGTGCCCGCACCACCAGTGCTCCCGCCGTGGTTTGCACCACCGTCTCGCTCAGGTGGCGGACCACCGCGCCACTGCCGGCGGCAAGGGGTGAAAACGGCAGCAACGGCGCCTCCACATACTGCTCAAGCAGTTCATCTGGCATCGGAATGATGGCGTCATTGTAGCGCAGCCCCACCCGGTGCAAGGTCACAGGCTGCAGCGTCTCGATCAAGGCCTCGAGCACCGCCAGGCAATCGCGCGCGAAGCCCTCGAAGCGCGGATACATCGTCGTGGCATAGGCGATCCGATCCACCTCGAGGTGCACCGAAGCGCCAGACTCCGGCGCCCGCCAGATCACATAGGGCGCCGGCATGATCGTCACCCCTGCGTCGCCCAACTGCACCTGCTGCGCCACGCCCTCGGTCATCTCCCCGAATCGCGACGCCATCCGCTCCTTGAGCATCGCCAGCGCAGACGGATCGAACGTCACCCGAGCAAAGCGAAATTCCGCCAGCACCAGCGTCAGCGGCTGCCGTTCAAGCTTCGGATAGCCCTCATCGCGCACCATGCCACTCCCCCTCTACGAAGCGTTTCTATACACCGAACTATACACTTCGACCGCAAGCCCTCAGGAAGTTCTTTCGACTGCAGCAGCTTGAACCGCTCCCCGTAGGAGCGGCTCCGCCGCAACCCCCCGCTCCAATAGGAGACCCCACCAAACAGCGCTCCCCCCCATCCTCACCCCACCAGTTCCCCATAAACCCCCATCGTCCGCTCAACCACGATGCGCTCGTCAAACTCGGCCAATGCCTTCTCACACCTGGCAACCGTCTGACCGGTGCAGCACAACCCCGCCGCAGCGCCACGCCACCCAGCCCAGCGTCACCCCCACCGTTGCTCGAACAACCCCAAGCAGCGTTCTGCCAGCCTGGTGCCCGCTTCCATGTGGAAGATCGGGATCTTGCGCCGCTTGGCCGGGATCACCGCCAGGCAACTGTTCGTATCGCCCAGCACCAGCATCGCTTCGGGCAGGACTTCGACCAGCACCTGGTGGTCCACGCCGATGATCAGGTTGCCGATCGTATGCGCCGCCCCGCTGCTGCCAGCCGCGCTGTTGAGGAAGCCCTCTGGGTCAAGATAGTTGTCGCCTCGATAGAATCCGAAACCCGAGGGCGATAACGGAAGAACGAAGTGGCCAGATACGGACAAGCATTCAAGGACAAGGCGGTAGCACGGTTGTTGCCACCGGAGAGCGCATCGGTGGAGACGGTTTCCCGCGAACTGAGCATTTCAACGGCCACGCTGGAGCGGTGGCGCGCGGATGCGCTGTCCAGGCCCGCTCGCGAGCGGGCCTGGACAGCGCCGGCCCGATTCGAGGCAGTGCTGGTCACCGCAGCGATGGACGAGGCGAGCAAGAGCGCCTGGTGCCGGGAGAACGGCGTGTATCCGCAGGAGCTCGAGCAATGGCGCACGGCGGCCACACAGGCGCTGGCCGACCCCGAAGACGCGGCGCGCACCAGCCACCGGGAACAGAAGGCCGACCGGCGTCGCATCAAGGACCTCGAGCGCGACCTGCGCCGCAAGGAGAAGGCCTTGGCCGAAGCCGCCGCGCTGCTGGTGCTGTCAAAAAAGCTCGAGGTGATCTTTCCAACGGACAAGGACGAGGACGCATGATCGGCCTGGAAGATCGCCAAACGATGGTCCGCCACATCGAGACTGCTCACGCAGCCGGTGCGCGCTTGCGCCCGGCGTGTGAGCTCGCTGGCATCACCGTGCGTACCCTGCAACGCTGGAAGGCCGAGGACGGCCTGCAGGTCGGAGACCGCCGGCCTCTGGCCGAGCGCCCGACGCCCGCGCATGCGCTCACCGACGAGGAGCGCGCCCGCGTCCTGGCGGTGGCCAACGAGCCGCGTTTCGCCGATCAGCCGCCGGCGCGCATCGTGCCGGCGCTGGCCGACGAAGGCGTCTATATCGCCAGCGAATCGAGCTTCCAGCGCGTGCTGCGCGCCCACGGGCAAACTCGTCACCGGGGTCGCGCCCGGGCGCCCCAGCGCTCGCGCACGCCGACCACGCATGTGGCCACCGCGCCCGGCCAGGTCTGGTGCTGGGACATGACCTATCTGCCCACGCAGGTGCAGGGGCGCTGGTTCTATCTCTACCTGATCCAGGACCTCTACAGCCGCAAGATCGTCGGCTGGGAGATCCACGACGCCGATGACGCTGACCATGCGGTGAGCCTGCTCAAGCGCACCGCGCTCTCCGAAGGCGTCCACGCGATGATCGACAAACCCGTGCTTCACGGCGACAACGGCAGCACGCTCAAAGCCACCACGGTGCTCGCGATGCTGCACTGGCTGGGCGTCAAACCGTCGTACTCGCGCCCGCGCGTCTCCGACGACAACGCCTACGTGGAGTCGCTCTTCAAGACGGCGAAGTACCGCCCCGAATTCCCGGCGCGCGGCTTCGCCACCCTGGAAGACGCCCGCCTCTGGGGACACGACTTCGTGCGCTGGTACAACTTCGAGCACCGCCACAGCGGCATCCGCTACGTCACGCCGGCGCAGCGACACGCGCTGGAGGATCGGGCGATCCTGGCTGCACGCCATCAGACGTATCTCCAGGCCCGCGAGCGCCACCCCGCACGCTGGTCCCGTGGGACACGCGACTGGACCCCGATCGGCGCGGTCACGCTCAATCCGGAGCGCGACGCGGTCGTACGCGACCACTTGCATGCTGAAGACATAGGGCGGTTGGTTGCATGAATCAGGCGACAACTATCTTGACTTGTTCCGGAAGTGATCCGGCTTGCGCACCCCCAGGTCGTCGAAGAAGACCTGGTTCAGCTCGTAATCGTAGTTCTGGCCGGTATGCACCAGCACATGCTCGCAATGCCGGTCGAGCGCGGCCAGCACGCGCGACAGGCGGATGATCTCGGGCCGCGTGCCGACCACGGACATGACTTTGAGTTTTTTCATTGGGATATTCGAACGGTCGAGTCAGGAAGCAGCCGGGTAGGCTTGCGTGACAAAATCCTGGATTCTTTCGTGGATAGCCGTGAGGTACGGAGCGTTCTCTACCAGCTTGTTGAGGGCCTGAAACAGTTCGTCCGGATCGTCCTCATATTCGTGACTGACCAGATTGCGAAGTTCTCGGAGTTCCTTCCATTTCTCCCCACTGTCAAGGATCCCAAGCTTTTCCATCAGCGCAAGAATTGCTCCGAACGGGGTGGTAGCGCTTTCCTCTTCAATGGCGATGCTTCGCATGGTCTTGCCGATCTGCTCCTGATACGCGGCAAATCGGGTCGTGAAGGCGGAGACCGTCTCGCGCTCGTCAGGCGTCATTCCGGCAATATCGCCCAGCTGTATCTTCCGGAGCGGAGAAGCCATCTTTCCAGTGGAGTGCTGCAAGTCGGCTTGCATGCGAGCCAGGTAGCCGAGCTTTTTGTGAATGATCCTGAGGTTTTCGGTCATTTCAAACGCACTCCAGTTGATCTTGCAATGCGATGAATCGGTTTGTCGCCTGTGCCTACGATCAGGTCCACTTTCAGGTCGAACAACTCGGTAAGCGCTGCCTTGCAGCGAACCTTTCGCATGACGTCCGTGGAGTCAGCTTCCACGTAGAGGTCCACATCGCCACCGCGCTGGTTGTCGTCAGCGCGAGAGCCAAATAACCATATCCGGGCATTTTCGCCGTATTGACTGGCGATAATGTCGGAAGCAAGATGAGCCTTGTCGGCAGAAATTCGCATGTGCGCACTCCGTTCCTGGGGCATCTTGCAGTTTACAGCGAGCACGCGAACGTGTCGGGGTGGGCGCGGTGGCCTCGCACAGATCGACCATGTGCTGCATCTGCCTTGCCGTGGCGTTCGGCTTGGCGAGCAGAACCAGATCGATGCCGAAGATATCCGAGAACGAAAGAAAGTGGGTATCCCCCTGTTTACGATGGGGGTACGAACTGGCTATCGCGCTCGCATCGCCTCTTCTGCCGCCCGGGCAAGAAAGCCCGACCGGCTTTGATGATGGGACGCGGCATAGGCGTCGATCTGCCGCACCAGGTATTCCGGAAGCGAGATATTCAGCCGCACGGGCTTTGCGCTTACCCGCGCCAGGTCGATTTCCACCAGCATCCAGTACCCGCCGTGGAAGCGCTCATCATCGCCCCATTGCTCGGGGGCGGACGGCTTCGGGATCGCCATGTCCTCCCCCTCGAAATGCACCTCCACGGCCTCCTGCGCCATGCGCGGCAGGTCGGCCAATTCGTCCGCAGCGGAAAAACAGCCCGGAAAGTGGGCAAGGACAAAGTGGGTGTCCCTTTGTTGCCAGCCATGATAAGCCCCACATCCAGAAAGTAGAGCTTCGGTGTCCTCAGGCAACGATCCTGAACTCCGTTGCCTTAGCGATCGGACGCACATGCCGGTTTTCCCGCTTCATCTCCACAAACCCATAGTTCGACATCATCTTGAGCGTGCGCGACAGGTTGCCGGGCTTGCGACCGGTCATGTCGGCCAGCGAAGAGATGGACTGAGGCTTGGCCTCCTGGATGACCTTGAGCAAGGCGCGGTTCTCATCACTCAGGACTTCGGCCAGTGAACGCATCGAGGTGAACCAGATCTTGGGCTCGGTGGGCTTGGGCTTGTACTCACCGCGTGCGATCGCCAGCATGCGCTCGCGGATGCGGTCCTGCGGCAGGATTCCAACGACGATAGCTTTCATGACCCCATGATCTCCTCTAACACGCGGTCGACCTCATTGAAGAAATCGGCCAGCAACTGGTGAGCATCGCGAAACTCGTAAGGCACGCCCTTATCGCTGACGTGCCGATGCTTGTGGTCATACGGCAGCCGGGTTCCCGCGTACTTGAACTTCTTTGGCGGCTTGATGGCATGGGCGTTGTCGTAGCCCAGGATCCGCTTGCCATAGGGCTCGTGCAAGGTAAGCGAGTAACGGATGCCGTGCGGGATGTCGTGCGTAACCTCCACCCGCCACGCTTCGATCTTGATCCAGTAGCCATTGCCCTGATCAATGGTCTGGTCGTGCAGTTCGACAAGGGTAGCGATGCCAGGGTCTTCGCGCATGGAAAAGTGTATCAACCGCTGATAAAGATTGCCACCTCCGTCTCCAAAACGTTGGGCGCAGCGTTGATGTCGCGATCGTGGATCGTGCCGCACTCGGGGCACGTCCATTCCTGCACGTTCAACGACAACTTGGCGACGGTATGCCCGCAGTCCAAGCACCGCTTGCTGGACGGATACCAGCGCTCGATGCCGATCAGCGTGCGCCCGTACCACTACCCAATCCCCGACGCTCGGATCGCGTCCCGGCAAGGTGGTCTGATGCAGCTCGTCGGCAACCCCGAACAGCGCCGCCGCGGCGCCCGCCCGGACGAGCGGCAGCGAAAAGCCGCGCACCAGCGACAGCGCCAGCACGCCGAACGCGGTGGCATGCATCAGCTTGTCCCACGGCAATGCGATCAGCCCCGCGACTGCAGGCGTGTCCCTGCCCCCGGCGAAGAGCGCGACCACTATCGCCAGGGCGACGACCTTCCACGCCAGTTGCCCGCCCGCGGCGGGCATCCCCGAAATCCCGGCTCCGGATTTTTCATTGCATTCGCTCCGCGCCGCGAACGCGATTCATCACACTTGCGCCCCTTCATCCGCAATCAGGAACGCCTCCTTCGCCTTGCCCGCATCCAGCTCGGCCTTCAGCCACTTCGGCATCACGCCGCGGCCCGACCAGTTCGTGCCGGTGGCCGGATTGCGATATTTCGCCTTCACCGTCCCGCGCTTGCCCGCCGCCGGTTTCTCGGCCCGCGCCGGCGCGCCGAAGCCCAGATCGGCTGCACTCAGGTTGTAGTCGGCGATCTTCTGCCGGATGTCGGCGATCACGCCGACGATCTCGGCCTGCCGCATTTCTTCCGCCTGCTGCTTGAGCGCTTCGATCTGCGCGAGGATTTCCTGATAGGTGCTCATTCCGCGTACTCCATTTGTGTTGTATTCGACGTTCGAATGGTGTGGCTTCCACCCACGCCGGCACCATGCCTGACCGTCGATGCCGGGTGCCGCAACTCTGCTTTTCGCCTGCAGCAGAAACCGCCGAAAAACCGTGCTGGCTGGGGTTTGATCTACGCCGGCTTTACGACTCCCTGCGTTGATGAGCCCAGCGCCGAGACAATCTGCCTTACGGCCGTTCGGGGTGAAAACAGCCGTGCCGCCAGTGCCTTGCAGCGCGACGCCATCCCGGTATCCGCCCTACTTGCTCGCTATCGATGAGATCCACCAGATCGTTGCCGGGATTGATATTCGCCAGCACCGGCAGGCCGCTCTGCATGTAGGTCAGAAACTTGCCGGGAATGTTGTGCGTCTTGTGGCGCCGGTCGAGCGCGACCACGCCGACATGGCATTGGGCATACAAGCCGGGAATCTCGTCGGGGTGGATCTCGTCGCGGAACAGCACGTTGTCCAGCCCGCGAGCCTGCGCATCGGCAGCGAGACGACGAGCGTCGCTGCCGCGCCCGACGAAGAGGAAGCCGACGTCGGACCGGGCGCGCAGCCGTTCGGCCAGATCGAGCAGGATATCCATGCCCTGCGCCACACCCATGTTGATCTCGGGCCGGGTGCCGACCACGGACATGACTTTCAGTTTTTTCATAGTCGCAAGAGTTTCAATAAATCATCAGGGCTTGGCAGCCACCTTCTTCTCGACGGCCGTCGCAATCAGCGGCGCCTTCTCACGAAGCCCATCGAGGGTCAATTTGCCCTGCTCATACAGTTGGTACCACGCACGACGCTGCCGGATCAGGCGTTCGTCATCCCGGATCGGCAGATTGCGCAAGGTGTACTCGGCACGAGCCCGATAGGCGTCCGGTACTGCGTCGGTCAGCTTCAGTTGCAGAGAGGGCAGGTCGATCTCGAACCACCCATCACCCACTTCAAAGGGATCGAGGAAATCCTGGGACCGCTTCTTGTTCTTCGAACTGTTGATCCAGCCGTCCAGATGGGGTTGGGCACCGGAATCACGAACGCTTATCCTTCTTGGCCACCTGGTGGTTTTCCACCCAAACGACCCAGCGCGGCCAGAAATGGTCGCCGCCGGGCAGCGCACGCTCCAGGGCCTTATGGATGGTTCGTTCGTTGGTCAGGTGCGGCGGCAGCGCATCACGCTCGCCCCGCATCCAGGCCTCAGCCGCCTCGATGGCCTCTTCCGCTTCCACCGAGCGCGCCTGCTGCAGGCCGAAGGCATCGGACACCAGCCAGTTGACCACATCCCCCTGCTTCGCCCAGGTTTCGCGCACGATCACCGCCTGCCCTTCGCGCAGGCCAATGGTAAATACCGCATCCTCCTCACCGTCGAACAACGGCTCGGCCGAGGCCAACACCAGGGGCGAATGCGTTGCCACGATGAGCTGCACCAGCACCTTCCTGCCTGTCAGTGCCTGCATCACCTTCAGCAGGGCCGGCACGATGCGACGCTGCCACTGCGGGTGCAGGTGGCACTCGATTTCATCAATCAGGAAGATGATCTCCCTGGCCGGCTTCCGTCCGGTCTGCTCGCACGCCAATTGATGCTCACGCCAGATCCACACCAGCAGATAGGCCAGGGCGGCGATACGGCGCATGCCCGCCGAGGCGTGAATCAGCGCGACGTCCTGCCCATAGGGCATACGCAGCGAGGGGTAATCGGTCACATCCAGCCCGAGCCTGACAGGCTTGCCCGGCACCAGCTTTTCGTTGCCGGAAGGAGACAGCGCATCCAGCACCTTGATCAGGTCATCGAAAGCCGGGTCGGCCCCCTTCTGCCACAGCACCCAGTCATGGATCAGGCCGTTGCAGTGGCGAATGCCGTCTTTCCCATGCAGCCCTTTCCAGACCTGTTCGGGCGTAAAGTTGAACGCCCTCAACCGCTCCCCCGCCAGCGCCTCCTTGTCGCTCCAGTAATTGCGCGCCGGGTCCCACGCCGAAAAACTGCCATCGACACCCGCGTAGATCACCACCCCGGGAATCGGCGGCCGTCCCTGCTTGACCGGCCAGACCTGATCAACCCTGCTGAAAACGCTTTCCTCGACAAAATCACCCTTGGTCGATTTCGTGTACGCATAGGCAATGCTCGCGCGCTTGGCGTCCCGTTGCGGCACCGCCTCCACCCCACGCGCCCAGGTACGGGTCAACACCCACCATGCAGCATCGAGCAGAAAGCTCTTGCCCAAGCCGTTGTCACCCGTAATGAAATTGAGCCGGGGAGCAAACTCCACCGGTCCGAACTCCCGGGCCGGCCCGACACCGGCAAGGTGCAGCGATTTCAGCATGACACTCTCCTGCGCCCCGAAATTTACAGCGCGCAAGCATACGTATCCGGCCGCGCCCGAGCGAACGCGACAGGTGGATGATCTCGGGCCGGGTAGCGCTTTCCTCCTCAATGGCGATGCTTCGCATGGTCTTGCCGATCTGCTCCTGATACGCGGCAAATCGGGTCGTGAAGGCGGAGACCGTCTCGCGCTCGTCAGGCGTCATTCCGGCAATATCGCCCAGCTGTATCTTCCGGAGCGGAGAAGCCATCTTTCCAGTGGAGTGCTGCAAGTCGGCTTGCATGCGAGCCAGGTAGCCGAGCTTTTTGTGAATGATCCTGAGGTTTTCGGTCATTTCAAACGCACTCCAGTTGATCTTGCAATGCGATGAATCGGTTTGTCGCCTGTGCCTACGATCAGATCCACTTTCAGGTCGAACAACTCGGTAAGCGCTGCCTTGCAGCGAACCTTTCGCATGACGTCCGTGGAGTCAGCTTCCACGTAGAGGTCCACATCGCCACCGCGCTGGTTGTCGTCAGCGCGAGAGCCAAATAACCATATCCGGGCATTTTCGCCGTATTGACTGGCGATAATGTCGGAAGCAAGATGAGCCTTGTCGGCAGAAATTCGCATGTGCGCACTCCGTTCCTGGGGCATCTTGCAGTTTACAGCGAGCACGCGAACGTGTCGGGGTGGGCGCGGTGGCCTCGCACAGATCGACCATGTGCTGCATCTGCCTTGCCGTGGCGTTCGGCTTGGCGAGCAGAACCAGATCGATGCCGAAGATATCCGAGAACGAAAGAAAGTGGGTATCCCCCTGTTTACGATGGGGGTACGAACTGGCTATCGCGCTCGCATCGCCTCTTCTGCCGCCCGGGCAAGAAAGCCCGGGGGTCGGAGGGGTCCGTTTTCGTCAAGCGTGGAGTGCTGCATACTCGCGAGCCGTGGGCAAAGCACGCGGAAGCGTCTTGGTCTTTGGTCGTGTCGCTTCCCAGCCGAGGCAGGCCAGCCAGATCGCACGCGGGATGGCTTTGTGCGCCGTGCGGTAGTAGCTGACCATGCGACGGCTGATGCCCAGGGCCTCGGCCGCCGTGTTGAGCGACAACGCGTTGCGGTGCATCCACTCGTCGAACATCTGATGGCTGACATCGCCGGCCTGTTCCTTGGCCCAGGCGTAGACGTTGTCCGCACCGAACTCCTCGTCGATCCATTCGATGCTGTTACCCCATTCGCCGACATGAACCCGGGCAAACACCTCCGGGTTGAGGATGGCGGTGAGTGGGGGGATTGAACGCAATACGCCTTCTACATCGACCTCCAGCGACTCGCCGGTGCTCCAGTTCGTGCGCAGGCGATAAGGGGCGAGGGCTTCCACAGCCAACAGCTTGGGGAAAAAGTAGTTGCTCACGGGTTATACCTCCGCCATTCGCCGAGCAGGAATGCCCGGTTGGATTCGATCCAGTCCAACTCCTCCTTGATCTCGCGTGGCGCAATGCGGCCCTTGATCTCAAGTGAGGCGATGTCCACCGTGCATTCCCGTCCATCGCGCAATTTGACATGGACGTGGGGAAGCAGGTGATCCCCGGCATACATCAGTACGCGTGACGCAGGAAAGCGTCGAAGTATCGGCATAACATCAAATGTAGTGCAATGGTTGCTCCGCCACAAGGGGATTCCCGGTTTGTGCCCCTCCCCCCTACAGCAGTTCGCGCTTGTCCGGGTCTCGTCGCTCAGCCACATCGCGCTCAAAGCTCCGCCAGAAAGCGTTCCAGGATGCGGTCCTTGCCGAGAAACTCGTCAGCGCAGGCGGTGGCGATCGGGTTGGGTAGCGGCATGGCGAGGCAGCGTTCGAGGCAATCGATCCCCGTCGCGAACGCGATTCATCACACTTGCGCGCCTTCATCCGCAATCAGGAACGCCTCCTTCGCCTTGCCCGCATCCAGCTCGGCCTTCAGCCATTTCGGCATCACGCCGCGGCCGGACCAGCTCGCGCCGGTGGCCGGATTGCGGTATTTCGCCTTCACCGTTCCGCGCTTGCCCAACGTCGGTTTTTCGGCCCGCGCCGGCGCGCCGAAGCCCAGGTCGGCCGCGCTCAGGTTGTAGTCGGCGATCTTCTGCCGGATGTCGGCGATCACCCCGGCGATCTCGGCTTGCCGCATTTCTTCGGCCTGCTGCTTGAGCGCTTCGATCTGCGCGAGGATTTCCTGATAGGTGCTCATTCCGCGTACTCCGTTTGTGTTGTTCTCGAATTTTTGGACCCGCGCGAGCATATCCCAACATGGCGGCAAAATCGGTGATCGGCCACGTTTTGCGACTGCTCGCACACCAAGCTTCAGGTGGCACCCGCGGTTAGCCAGACGAGACTAATTTCGACTTTCAGGAGAACCCTGTGCGATCGGTCATCGGTCATCGGTCAAACGGAGCGACGACTGAATCCACCTCACAAACCGCCATGCCTTTTCCAGAACTCCGCAGGGGTGACGATCGGAAAACGTTCGGCCAAAACGAGCAGGTCCTTGTCGCCGGTCACCAGGTAATCGGCGCCCTCGTTGTCGCGTGCGGCAAGCAAGGTGCCCAGCACCGGGAGGTCATCGATATCCCGCAGTTCTGCTTCGGCCGCCGGCAAGGGGTCGATCATCACGGCGAGGATGGAGAGGATGTCGACCAGGTCGTCAATCTCGGTGGCCGACAATCCGTGTCGATTGGCGAGTCGAGGGAGAACCCGTCGCAACTCGTCCAGGATGAAGGACGACAGCACGACATCGACGGAGCCGTGGCGCCAGGCGGCCATGATCTTGCCCGGCACGCTACCCGGGTAGGCAATGCCCGAGAGCAGCACATTCGTGTCGAGAACGACGCGCAGCGTGTGCGACGCCATCAGCGCGGCGTTGACGAGCGATGCTGCGCACGCTCGAGCGCAACGGCCGCGTCGATTTCGTCCAGGCCCTGCGCCTCGGGCACAGCAGCGAATCCCGCTTCGATGCGCTCGCACAAAGCCTCGAAACGCCCCTGCATACGCCGAATACGCTCGAACAGGCGCGCGTCGACCAGGGCCGCCACCGGCTTCCCGTCCTTGTTGATCACCACGCTGTCGTGGCGGTACTGCACCTGATTGAGCATCTCGCCAAGGTTCTGCCTGAATGCCACCGCATTGGTCTGAGTAATCATTGCCCGCTCTCCTCTCTAACCATAATGATCATAACGGTTAAAATGGGCAAATGGGGCAGAGATCTTTCATCATTACTGTTCTGCCCCGGCGCGCCTCCCATCGTGGGTACCGCTCAGCCTGCAAGACACTCCCGATCCGCATGTATTTGTTGCCCTGTTGAAGCGCAATAGTCCTCACCCCCGCTGCATTCCCATGCCGGAACCGCACGTTTCAATGCCGCCACCAGTCCATCACGGTCCCGCACCTCCAGCGCGGCATGCAGCGCCTGCAGGGCAAATGCAAGTTGCTTGCGGTCGACGGGCAGCGTCTGACGGGCGATGTGGATGCGCGGGTGGGGCGTGTCGGCGAAAATCTCCGCCGGGTAGAACAGGTCCTCGTACAGCTTCTCGCCGGGGCGCAGGCCGGTGTATTCGATCCGGATGTCGCGCCCGGGCTGGCGACCGGACAGCAGGATCATCTGCTCGGCCAGGTAACGGATCTTCACCGGCTCGCCCATGTCGAGCACGAAGGTGTCCGCGTCGTCGCCGATCGCTGCCGCCTGCATGATCAACTGGCACGCTTCGGGAATCGTCATGAAAAAGCGCTCGATGTCCGGATGCGTCACCGTCACCGGGCCGCCGCGCTCGATCTGCCGCTGAAAACGCGGCACCACGCTGCCGGCCGAGCCAAGCACGTTGCCGAAGCGCACCGTCATGAAGCGGCTGCCAGCGCGGCTGTCCTGCGCCTGGCAGATCAGCTCGGCCAGGCGCTTCGTCGCGCCCATCACGTTCGTCGGGTTCACCGCCTTGTCGGTCGAAATCAGCACGAAGCGCTCGCACGCGCACGCCGCGGCCGCTTGTGCCATCACTTGCGTGCCGACCACGTTGTTCCGCACGGCCGCCTCCACCTGGTCTTCCAGCAAGGGCACGTGCTTGTACGCGGCGGCATGGAACACCACCTGCGGCCGGTAGCGCTCGAACACCTGCCGCACGCCCACCGCATCGGTCACGGAGAGCAGATGGCGCGCGATCGGCGGCGCGTCGGGCGACTCCAGCAGCTCGGTTTCGATGCTGTAAAGGTTGAACTCGCTGTGATCGATCAGAATCAGCAGGCGCGGATTGCAACGGCACAGTTGCCGGCACAGCTCCGAGCCGATCGAACCTCCGGCCCCGCTCACCAGCACCACATGGTCGCTCAGGCTGCGGCGGATCCCTACCCAGTCCAGCGACACCGGATCGCGCCCGAGCAAATCCTCGATCGAAACCTGCCGCAACTGCCCCGCCGCGACCCGCCCCGCAACCAGGTCCTTGGTCGGCGGCACCGTGCGGAAGGGCTTGCCGGTGGCCTCGCACAGATCGACCATGTGCTGCATCTGCCTTGCCGTGGCGTTCGGCTTGGCGAGCAGAACCAGATCGATGCCGAAGACATCCACCACCTTCGGCAGTTCATCGATGGTGCCGCGAATCGGCACGCCATGCACGGTGCGGCCAAGGCGCTGGTGGTGATCATCGACGAAGGCGATCGGCAGGTAGCCGGCATCACGATCCTGCAGCAGATCCCGCACCAGCATCTCGCCATCCGACCCGGCGCCCACGATCAACACGCGCTTGCCGGTGCCGGGGTCGATGCGCCGGTCCTTCACCCAACGGTACATCAGGCGCGGGCCGGCCAGCAGCATGATCTGGTAGACCACGAACAGCATCGGCAGCGACCGCGGCACATAGGCCATGCGGTTGAATACGAACAGGATGGCGAGCAGCAGCGTGGTACCGATCAGCACCGCCTGGACGATCTTCGCCAGGTCGGTCAGCGACGCGAACCGCCACACCCCGCGATAAAGTCCGAAGCCCCAATACACCGAGCCCACCACCAGCAACACCAGCGGCAACATCCGCCCGGCCTCGGCGATGAATTCGGCCGGTACGTGGCCCAGGTTGAAGCGCGTCCAATACGCCAGCGCCCACGCCAGCGCGAGCATGACGAGGTCGTAGGCGAGCACCAGCACGCGCGAGCGCATGCGCTGGAACCAACGACCCATGAAAACCGATCCACCGCCGCTCGCACCGTCGGCCCCGACGAGACCCGATGCATTCGACAGCATGCAGCGCGCGCGCCGCCCAAGCTCACCCAATCCATGCAGCACTGACACACTACCCCGGCTCGGCAGTTGCGAAGGCCGTGATGCTAACAGAGTGGCACTCGAACGACTGCCTCAATGGCGGCCTACGAAATGCTCTCCCATCGACATCTACATCGCAAAACAAACCGTCATTGCCAAAGAAAAGCCAGGAATCAGTTATCGGGGCAAAGAACCGAATCGCGAGTACCTACTCGCTGAGCACGCTCACCAACGTAAACACCCCAAGGCTCGGTCGACTTTGCCGCAGTAACGCCAGCCCCAACTACCGCACCCGTTTCAATCGTAACTCCCGGCAACAAGGTCGCGTTCGCCCCTATGAACGCGTCTTTTTTGATCAGCACCTTGCCCCGGAAGACTCTCCTTTGGTCAGCACTAACCATCGGTCCAGAGCATCGCGCGCCGTCTTTAAGCACCTCGGTCGATGTGATGATATTTGAGTTTGTCGCAATGCACGCGTAGTTCTCGATTTCGAAATCACCGCCACCACTGATAAAAACACGCGGCGCAATGTGGACACGCCTGCCAACCTTCGCTGTCTTGCTCATCACGAGCACATTTTTGTCGATATAGCTAAATTCTTTCAGCTCAACCCCTTGCGGATATGCAAAGAAAACACCTTGGTCAATAAAAACGTTTGGCTCCATCAAGCCGAGTTTTTGCCGATAGTACAATCCTCGGATGTACATACCCAGCATATGAGGCAGTCCGCGCATGTTTGTCACAAGGCCGTACACTGCCGAGCTGTAAATGGGAATAGGCAGCGCCAAAAGAAATCCCACAACTCGCTCGAAAAGCCACAAGGGCACTTTCACGAACGAATTTTGCAAAAGCCTCTCCGCCAACTGTAGCGCACGCGATGAACGCCCATGCTCTTTTTCCGACGCGTCAATAATATGCCGGATCAATCGATGATCAAAAATTAATTGCATGGTGTCATCTCAATTTTCGAATTGGATAGAGGTTGCAAGATTTCGCGGAGGATTAGGTAGCGTTGGCAATGCTTTCCACACCACGCGCGACGAGGGAAAGAGCACCACCCACACCGTCACCAAAATACATGCGAAATACGTCCGCAGCCCCTGGTTCGCCACGTACCATTCTTCCAGCTTGCCCTTGTACGGCATGATCACTTCATCGTAGAAGCGCTCGGGCGCGGCGCTGGCGTGCAGCATGTCCTCCTCGCCCCTGAAGACGATCGAGCCGATTCCCGACAGCCCGGGCCGCACCTTCACGATCTGCGCCTGCGACGCCGGCGGGAACGCATCGAAGCAGCGTTGCGTCTGCGGTCGCGGGCCGACGATGCTCATGTCGCCGAACAGGATGTTGAGCAGTTGCGGCAGCTCGTTGATCTTCGTCTTGCGCAGGAAACTGCCCAGCGGCAGCACGCGCGGGTCGTTCTTCAACGTGACCGTGCCGGTGCCGAGGTGGGGGCTGTTTTTCAGCATCGTCGCGAACTTGTACAGGCCGAACGACTTGCCGCCACGGCCGACGCGCTGCTGCACGTAGAAGATCTCGCCTTCGCCGGTCAGGCGCAGCGCGATCATCACCGGCACCAGAAGCGGCGACAACACCAGCAACGCCAGGCCCGAAAAAAGAATGTCCAGAATTCGCTGCATGTCACATCCTGTTGTCCAGATACTTGCCGGTTTCCTTGTGGTCGAACTCCGGGATCATCTCGTTGAAGAGCGCGACGATCTCCGCCTTGTCCCAGGTCGGCCGGGCGCGGATCTCGTTAATGCGCGCAATGAATCGATCCAGGCGGGCGCCGTCGAACTCAGCCGCGTTCTTGATCACCCCGACGGTATCGAACCGCGCCATGTCCAGCGTTTCGCGCTCGGTAAAGAACTCCTCGAAGTCCTTTTCGCCGGTGGTGTCGCTGGCGAAGAAATACACCGGCCACTTGCGCTTCGCGATCAGCTCCGCGCCGCGTTCGCGCGCCTCGTCCTCGCTGCCGCATTCATGCGGCTCGTAACCCAGCGATTCGAGGTAGCGCACCGCGATGTCGGAAAAGCGCGTCAGATGCAGCGCCTCGCTCAGCTTCGGGAAGAAGATGTCGCGATTGTCCCCGAGCAGGCACGACATCAGGCACAGCTCGCCCGACTCCTGCGGCGTCACGAAATAACGGCGCACGTCGTTCGGCGCCGAAATCGGCTGGCGCTTGGCAAAGCGCTGGTTGAAGCCATGCAGCAAGGAACCGTCGGAAAACGCGACGTTGGCAAACCGCGCGGTCGAAATCGGCAGGCTCAGACTCTCGCGCATCAGGAACATCTCCATGATCCGCTTGCTCGCCCCCATCATGTTCACCGGGTTGGCCGCCTTGTCGGTCGACACGCAAAAGTACTTGCGCGCCCCTTTCGCGCGCGCCTGGGCGATGGTCGCGATCGTGTTGAGCACGTTCACCTCGATCAAACGCATCAAGGTGAACGGATCCTTCTCGCTGCGCACGTGCTTGAGTGCCGACAGGTTCAGTACATAGTCGTAACCGTCCCCGGCGTTCATCAGGGCGTCGAACTCCCGCCCGCCGCAGTCGATCGCGAAGGTGCGGAAGTCGCCGTCGATGTAGCCGAGCGTGCTGCGGATGTCGCGCACCAGTTCGACCATGTTGTTCTCGCTGATGTCGACCACATGCAGCACGCGCGGCCCACGCTTGAAGATCTCTCGCGTGACCGCCTGGCCGATCGACCCCGCCCCACCGATCACCAGAAAGCGGCTGCCTTTCACCAGCTCGGTCAAGCGCTTTTCCTCGCGCGCGAGGTCGGTATCGAACAACAGGCGCTCGCGCCCGATCAGTTGAAGCACATTCATTGCTGGAGTCTCCAGAATTCGCTTTCAGGCACGCTGGAAGGAAGATTCACGACGCGATCCTCGAGCCAGCGCGAGTTTTCCAGCCCATCGTGCTGGCAGTCCTTGAACATCTCCAACGAAGACATCAAACGCCAGATCGGCCGCGTCATGACGCCCCGGCTGTTGGTGTATTCGAGGAGCGCATCACGCGCCTGACGCGAGTCGAGCACGACCGCGTTCAGCCAGAAATTCGGCCGCATGCCCGGCAGCGCGCCGACATAGCGGAGGCCATGCTGTTCGCAAAACGCCGCGTAGCGCTGCGCCACCTCGGCCTTGATCGTCAGCATTGCGGGCAGCTTTTCCATCTGCGCGCAGCCGAGCGCGGCATTCACGTTGGGTAGCCGGTAGTTGTAGCCGATTTCGTCGTGCTCGAACTCGTACGGATGCGGAATCTTGGCCGTCGTGGTCAAGTGTTTGGCGCGCCTGGCCAGTTCTTCATCGTTGGTGACGATCATCCCCCCCCCGCCGGTGGTGATGATCTTGTTGCCGTTGAAGCTGAGCGTTGCGAGCCTTCCGAAGGTGCCGGTATGCCGTTCGCCGACGTAGCTGCCGAGCGACTCCGCGGCATCTTCCACGACGGGTATCGCGTACTCGTCACAGATCGCGACGATTTCTTCGATGCGGCAAGGCAAGCCGAACGTGTGCATCGGCACGCAGGCCGCGATCCGCGCGCCGGTGGCCCGATTGAAGGCCTGCCCGTCACGCATTACAGCGTTGGCCGCAAGCCAGGTTCTCAGCGCCCGCGGGCTCAGGCCCAGGGTGTCCCGGTCCACGTCGATAAAAACCGGCCGGGCACCGGCGTAAGTGAGCGCATTGCAGGTCGCGATGAACGTGAGCGCCTGGCTGATCACCTCATCGCCCCGCGCCACGCCGGCCAGTTGCAGGGCGACGTGCAGCGCGGCCGTGCCGTTGACCGTGGCAACCGCAAACCGTGCCCCGGTGAAGCCGGCGATCCGCTCTTCGAACTCGGTCACGCGCGCGCCCACCGAGGACACGAAGTTCGAGTCGATGCAGTCGATCAGGTATTGCTTTTCGTTGCCTTCGAAAACGGGGCGATGCAAGGGCGTCGGGCCGCCGCCGTAGAGAGTGCCAACCAAATCGACGAGGGCGGCAAAGTGGGTATCGTTATCTGTCATGACAAGAAGCGTTGATTATTGGATTCCTGATGGTTCGGTTCGGGAAGGCTAAACACGGCGCTGACGTAGCCGGCGCGCTTTGCGCTCTTCCTTATCGGCATACTTCAGCGCCGCCTGCGCAATCGCCTCGCAGTACGGCCGCAATCGCCCCTCGAAGTCCGGCTTTCGGACCTCGGCAGCCAGACGCCGCGCAGCCGCTGCAGAGAACTGCCGTCGTCTGCCCGGCTTCAAACCGCCTCGAATGGCAGCTTCGCGGTCATGGACCAGGATCGGGTGGTTGAGCCGCAGCACCTCGATCGTTGCCTGTGCCACATCATCACGACCAGTCACCTCTCCCGTCTCAGAGAATCTGAACTTCGAAGGTGTCGCTTTGTGCAATGGGGAACAGAACGGACCCCGTTCCGGGTCGTAGTCGCCCTTTGCATGGGCGCCGAACTCGCATACCGTCTTGCTGTTGCTGCCTGGGTAGCAGGCCAACATATTGTGGTAGTCGATCGTTTCTTCCGGGTTTTTTCGTGCCTGCGGCAACACATGCTCGATGTGGCAATCGGCCGCAGACTTCAGCCCGCGCATCGTATAAGCGCACAGATGATGCTGTTCAACCATCAACGCATGCTTGACCGCTTCACGCGGAAACCCGCCCCCCGTGTAGGTCAGATTCTGCGGGCTTGCTCGATTCTGGCGCTTCCAATCCAGCAACTCGCGTGGTTCCGGCCCTTTCACGATGCATCTCAAGGCTGGTCCTCCTCGCCCAGCCAACGCAGGCTGTCGAGCTCACTACGCACCTCGATCACATCGGGAATCGCCCCGACCTTCGACTCCAGCGCCACGATTTCCCGCTCGGCCACGTCGAGTTGCTCGTTGTCCAGCGCCTGATGGATTCGTCGCAGTGCGGCCGCGACCTCCGTATTCTGCGGTTCGGTACCCATGATCTCGGCAAGCACTTCGCTGCTTGGCAAACCCAGCGCCCGCTCTGGATGGCCCACTACCTGGCCGCCCTTCATCAGCAGGATTTCGTCGGCCACGAGCTCGCCGATGATCTGCGGCGAATGCGAGGCGGCGATGAACTGGATGCACGGAAACGCAGTCTTCAGCACGCCGCAGACCCTGCGTTGCCACGCCGGATGCAAATGCATGTCGAGTTCGTCGATCAGGACCACGCCAGGCGTTTCGTCCAGCACACGCGCCCCCAATTGGGGATTGAGCAGGCACATGCGTCGCGCGATGTCGGCCACCAGTGCAGCCAAGGCGCGCTGGCCATCGCTCAGGGTCTCGAACGGTACGGGGTCGGCGTCCTGCCACTCCAGGACCAAGCGCCGGTACTTGATGTCGTAGCGCAAGCCTTTCGCCCCCGGTATCGCAAGCGCCACGGCGCGGTTGACCAGCGCCAGCTCATCGAGCGCACCGCCGTTGTCTACATCGCGGCTGTCCGATTCGGCTTCCAGGCGTTCCAGTGATTTGCCGATGACCCAGGTTTCGAGCCCTTTCATGTCGAGGGCGGCATCGAACCATGAGGCATAAGCGTCCAGGCGCGAATCCTGATGCCGCACGGCGGTGTCAGCGCCCACCCCGCTCAGCCGCCACTGCCGTTCGGCTCCATAGAACGCCGCTAGAGGCAAAGCGCCCTGTCCTCCCTGAGCGATGCGGGCAGACTCGTCCGCGATTGCAGAAAAAACCGTGTGTTCGAATTTTGATTGGCTAGCCGGCCCGGGTTGTTCCACCCACCAACTTCGTGCAGACCCGCAAACTTCGCCTTCGAGCTCGATACGCACGGGGTAACACCGCTCATACCGAACCCGCCCCTGCAGTTCGATCAAGGCAAGGCGGGCGTTCGCCTCCTCGGCATGCGGCCAACGTGGGCTTTTTCCCAACCCGTTGATCGGAGTTGCCAACCCGGCTGCAATCGCCTTCAGCAGCGATGTCTTGCCGCTGCCATTGACACCGACAAGCAGGTTGAATCCAGACTGGAACTCGAACGTCTCCTGCTTAAAGCAGCGGAAGTTCTCTACCCGAAGCGTATCGATATGCATGATTCAGCCCTCGATCATGTGAGAGGGGATTTTAGGGCTGCTTTCGGGAATGCCCATCTCAGCAAGCATCACTGTATTGACCCGATGAACGTCATACCAAGAGTTTGTAAGCCCAGATCTACGCTTGCTGCGCGCCCAAGGTTCGAAAAATCGACGCGAACCTGCTCACGCCGACACTGAGGGACAGCTTCTCCTGATAAAACTGGCGAGCGTTACGAGCCATCAAGGCCCGCTCTTCGCATGTCGCACGCATCAGCGTCAGGGCGGCATCGGCGATCGCGCGGGGATCTTCAGAATCAGAAACCCGCCCGCAGCCGCTTTCTCTGACCAAATCCGCTGCGTCGCCCTCGACTGCCATCAGGACCGGCTTGCCAGCCGCCATATAGGCCTGAGTCTTCGAGGGAATTGTGATTTTGAAAAGCGGGTCTTTTTTCAGGTGGACCATCAGGGCATCCGCCGCCGCGAGATAGCTTCCTACTTCTGCCATCGGCACGGGTGGCAGGAAGACAACATTGTGCAATTGCCGATCGCTGGCAATCTGTCGAAGCTGCGCTACCTCGACTCCGCCGCCAAGAAACACGAAGCGCAATGTGGGCGCCACGTCGCGCACCAAAGCCGCAGCCTCCAGCACTGAGTCGAGAGCCTGCGCCTTGCCCATGTTCCCGGCAAAGAGCACACGAAAGTGCTGAGGGCCAGGAAATCCCGGAGGGACTTCACCGGTTGGAACCCCGATCGCATCTTCGGCGCACCAGTTGTAGATGACGTCGATCTTGTCTTTTGGCACGCCACGTTCGATCAGCAGACGCCGGAAGCCCGGTGACAACACAACCAGACGGTCGACGTGACGATAAACGCAGTCGCAAACCCACGACACGGCTTTCAACGCGCGTTGATTCGAGAACATTCCCGTCGCACGCAGCGTATCGGGCCACATGTCCTGTATGTCGTACACGACCGGAACGCGACGAAACAGCCGAATCAACACTGCTGCAATGCCCACCGTCAACGGGGGATGATAGGCATAGATCACATCCGGTCGCTTCGCACCGAACAAGCCATACAAGGCCGAAGAAGCCCCGAAGCTGACATAGTTGAGGACCCGCCCCACAGCGCCTTGATCATGACTTGGGTAAAGAGGGAGGCGGGTGACGTGTACGCCGTCGATCTCCTCTCGCTGCAAGTGTTTTATCCGGTAGCCCGGATACACCTTTCCGCCCGGATAGTTCGGAAAGCCGGTCACGACCTCGACTTCGAAGCCTTGGCGCACCAGTTCCCGGGCAAAGACAATGCCCTTGAAAGTCGGCTCGGGATCGAACCACTGGGTCAGCAGCAGAACTCGGGTAGCCATTCTGTCAGTACTTCTTCCAGACCACGCGATTCACGTAATCCGTATAACTGTGAATGATGCGCACGACCTTGTCCGACACGTTCGGCATGCTGTAGTCGGCCACCTGGCGCAGGCTGCGCAGTTCGCCGCGCGATTGCGATTCGAGGATCGCCAGCCCCTGGCGCACGCGCTCCACTTCCAGCCCCACCATCATCACCGCCGCCTCTTCCATGCCTTCCGGCCGCTCGTGCGCCTCGCGCAGGTTCAGCGCCGGGAAGTTCAGGATTGACGACTCCTCGTTGATCGTGCCGCTGTCCGACAGCACGGCCTTGGCCGACAGCTGCAGCTTCACATAGTCGTGGAAACCCAGCGGCTTCAGCAGCCGCACCCGGGGATGGAACTTCGCACCGGTCGCATCGACGCGCTTTTGCGTGCGCGGATGGGTCGACACGATCACCGGCAGGTCGTGGTCCTCGGCCACCGCGTTCAGCACTGCCACCAGCTTGGTGAACGCGCGCTCGGATTCGATGTTTTCCTCGCGGTGCGCGCTGACGACGAAGTAACGCCCCTCCTCCAGTTCCAGCCGCTGCAGCACGTCGGACGCATCGATGCGCGGCCGGTAGTGCGTCAGCACCTCGAACATCGGACTGCCGGTCTTGATCACCTGGTCGGGCGGCAGGCCTTCGCGCAGCAGGTAGTCGCGCGCGATCGTGCTGTAGGTCAGGTTGATGTCGGCGGTGTGGTCGACGATGCGGCGGTTGGTTTCTTCCGGCACGCGCTGGTCGAAGCAGCGGTTGCCCGCCTCCATATGGAAGATGGGCACCTTGCGCCGCTTGGCCGGGATCACCGACAGGCAGCTGTTCGTGTCGCCCAACACCAGCATCGCTTCGGGCAGGACTTCGGCCAGCACCTGGTCCACGCCGATGATCAGGTTGCCGATTGTGTGCGCCGCCCCGCTGCTGCCGGCCGCGCTGTTGAGGAAGTGATCCGGCTTGCGCACCCCCAGGTCATCGAAGAAGACCTGGTTCAGCTCGTAGTCGTAGTTCTGGCCGGTATGCACCAGCACATGCTCGCAATGCCGGTCGAGCGCGGCCAGCACGCGCGACAGGCGAATGATCTCGGGCCGGGTGCCGACCACGGACATGACTTTCAGTTTTTTCATAGAGAAATGGATCAGTTCATTCCGAAAAGTTTTCCTGGAAATCCGGATTCGTCCGGAAACCCCATAACAGCGAACGTACACCCGGGCAGATCCGGCTTGGTCGCGATCAGGTTTGCGATCTCGTGTAGCCACTGCGAGCTCGGACCAATCCTGCGCACCAGAAACCAGATCACCGCGATCAGGCCATACAGCCGCGATCCCGCTCCGGCATCCATGCCCAATGTATGGAAGTAAGGATCGGACAAACCCGGCAGCGGGTTGCTCGTCGTCTGGTTCCAGATTCGAGCGTGGTGGGCACAGCGGTTGCGCAGGATGTTCAGTTCCTGCAACCACGTCTTCAGAACAGCCGCATTGTTGATGCCCAAGCGCTGGCATACGCGATTCTGATAGGTCCCTTTCAGCATCTCGAAGTACTTCGACACGGTGCCGAAGTCCCACGCCTCCACCACCACCCAGAAGGGCATGGCCTTGTTCGCCTTGCGATGCCAGTCGATACAGTCTTCGCGGCTGCGGCTCACCTGGTCGTTCTGCCGCTGCAGCCAGTCGCTCCATGCATTGCGCTGTCGCCCCGTGTGGCGATCCGGGAAGTTACGCGTCTGTTTGGGATTGATGAAACGGCTGTCCTGATAGGCGAGCGGGTCGTGATAGCCGACCTCGTGCGCCACCACGCTGCGCACATGCACCTCGATGCGCTCGATCGCATCCAGCATCAGCAGGCGCAGCCGCTTGTCGAACAAATAGAGTTCAAATACTTTGTCGAAGCTCGTGCCTGCCAGGAAGCGGTCTTCACGACGCGGTCGCCGCGTTGTACTGCACAGCACAGCCCGACCCTGTTCATCCCGACACAAGGCCCGGCAGACATACCAGTATCCGCTCAGCCGGTAGTAACCCACCTGCCCCAGCTTGCGTTCGGCGCGTCCGGCATCGGTCACCGCCATGCCCCGGCCGCGCAGCAGCGCCACCAGTTCGGCGTAAGACTTGAAAGGCTTCGGGGGAGCGAGCGCGCTCACCACGCGCCCCAAAAAGAAGGCCCAAACATAATGCCGGACGAGCCGACATCAGAGGTTTGGGCGCTGTTGCCATGCAGTATAGTCTCCCTCACCCGCGATACCAACAGGTAAACACGTACTTTCATCAACCCGGGCGCCTGCTTCTCACAGCGCACATGCATACGTATCCGGCCGCGCCCGGTCGAACACCTCGTTCGCCCACAGCATCACCACCATCTCGTCGCCGCCGATGTTGGTGATGTCGTGCGTCCACCCCGGCACCGTCTCGACGATCTCGGCCTTGTCGCCGCGGGTCACCAGTTCGTGCGTTTCGCCGGTCTGCATGTGGCGGAACCTGAAGCGGGCCTCGCCCCTGATCACCAGGAACTTCTCGGTCTTGGTGTGGTGGTAGTGGCCGCCGCGGGTGATGCCCGGATGCGCGGTGAAGAACGAGAACTGCCCGCAGTCGGGCGTCTTCAGCATCTCGACGAACACGCCGCGCGCATCGCCGTGCTGCGGCACGGTGTAGGTGAAAGCTTCCGGCGGCAGGTAGCTCACGTAGGTCGCATACAGCGCGCGCACCAGGCCGGTGCCGACGCGCTCGGTCATCAGCGTGTCGCGGCTGTCCTTGAAAGTCCGGATCAGCCGGGCCAGCTCGCCCACCGTCGTCGTGTACTGCGGCGCGACGCTCGCGAACCCGTCCGCATCCACCGCGGCATCGGCGCCATCCATCAGCTGCACGAAGCGCTCGATCACGTCATCCACATATACCAGCGTCACCGGCGCGGCCGGGTCGTTGATCTGGATCGGCAAGTCGCGCGCAATGTTGTGGCAGAACGTCGCCACCGCCGAGTTGTAGTTCGGCCTGCACCATTTGCCGAACACATTCGGCAGCCGGAACACATGCACCGGCAGCCGGTGGGTGCGCGCTGCGGCCAGCAAGGCTTCCTCCGCCCGGCGCTTGCTCTGGCCATACGGGTTGTCGCGCGCGGCCTGGATCGACGACGTATAAACGATCGGCACCCGCTTGCCGCTGGAATCAGCGACCGCGCACACGGCCTCGCACAGCGCCTGCGTCAGGTCCACATTGCCGGTGACGAACTCGTGCGGGTCCTGCGGCCGGTTGATGCCGGCCAGGTGGAACACGAAGTCCACCCCCTGCAGCAGCGCGGGCAGCGCCGATACGTCCTGCCCGCGCGTGAAGCACACCACCTCCACGTCCCTGCGCTCGGCCAGATGCAGCTGCAGGTTCCGGCCGACGAAGCCGTTCGCCCCGGTAATCAGCACCTTCATCGGTTCAGTCCTGCGGATCGACGCGTTCGCCGCGCGCGATGCGCTGCATGAAGTCGAGCTTCAGCAGCAGCGTCTTCATGCCTTCCACGTCCAGCCGCGTCGTATTGTGCGAGTTGTACTCCTCGCCGTGCAGCGCCTGGGTGATGCGCTGTTCGCCCTCCTCGACGAACTTCGCATAGTTCAGGTCGCGCCCGTCGGGCGGCACGCGGAAGTAGTCGCCCCTGTCCTCGGCGCAGGCACGCTCTTCCCGGGTCAGCAGCGATTCGTAAAGCTTTTCGCCGTGGCGGCTGCCGATCACCGCGACCGGGTGATTCAGCTTGTCCATCAGCTCCAGGATCGCCCGCGTCAGCACCTCCACCGTCGCCGCCGGTGCCTTCTGCACGAAGATGTCACCGTTGTTGCCATGCTCGAAGGCGTACAGCACCAGGTCCACCGCATCGGCCAGCGTCATCATGAAGCGCGTCATCGACGGATCGGTAACCGTAATCTGCTTGCCTTCCAGCACCTGCTGCACGAACAGCGGAATCACCGACCCGCGCGACGCCATCACGTTGCCGTAGCGCGTGCCGCAGATCACCGTGCCCGTGCCTTCCAGATTGCGGCTGGCGGCGACCATCACCTTTTCCATCATCGCCTTGCTGATGCCCATGGCGTTGATCGGGTACACCGCCTTGTCGGTGCTCAGCACCACCACCCGCTTCACCCCAGCCGTGATCGCGGCGCCGAGGACGTTCTCGGTGCCCAACACGTTCGTGCGCACCGCCTGCATCGGGTGGAACTCGCACGACGGCACCTGCTTCAGCGCGGCGGCGTGGAACACGTAGTCTACGCCGCGCATTACGCCGGCCACGCTGCGCTCGTCGCGCACGTCGCCGATGTAGAACTTCAGCTTCGCGTTGTTGTAACGCTTGCGCATGTCGTCCTGCTTTTTTTCGTCGCGGCTGAAGATGCGGATTTCGGCGATACCAGTATTCAAAAAACGCTTAAGCACAGCGTTACCAAAGGAACCGGTGCCGCCCGTGATAAGGAGGATTTTTCCCGCAAACATTATTACTTCCTTATAAAAACATAAATTTTAGCGTAACGAACTTACATATTGAATAAATTGAACGATCTTGGAACCGACAGCCGCCTCTGAAGCCTCATTGTAGATAAATTTCTGACCATACAATCCCTGAAGATCACGCTGATCTGCCGGCATCCGAATCATGTCAAGCACCGCTCGACGAATGCCGAATGCCGATTCATCATCAATAAAATTGAAGTAAGGCTGATAATTTTCCGGAATGCTCACAATCCGGGTTGTCAAGATGGGGCGCCCGGTGGCGAGATATTCAATCAGTTTCGACGGAAAAGACATTGCTGCGAATGCCTCTTCAGTTGGACGGGGATTAATGAGTAGATCTGCCGCGTGAAGTTCGGGCTGAAGGACCTCGTTACCAACAAAGCCCCCGTACTCGATCCGCGAATCGCTAGCGGCAAGATCGCGAATTCGCGATTCCTGATCGCCGCGCCCGAATAGTTTAAGACGTACGGGAACGTCATCGATACCCAGAATCGCATCCAATAGTCGATCCACCCCGTACGCACGGTTCAAGCCGCCAGCGTAGACAATGGTGAATGTTCCAGTCGACTCAGCACAAAAGCGATTTACCGCGCCATCAGCTACAAGGGATGAATCAAGAATGCCCGGAAATACCAGAGCTGGTTTTGCTATGGCCAGACGCCGGACCAATTCCGGGGCAAGTGCAATGACAGCATCGGCGTGACGCAGCGCGCGGCTCACTAGCCAGACATCCAGGCGTTTGAGAGCGCGAGCGATTCGGCTGTCTGTGGCCAAGACCACACCTGGGGGGTCAGTAAGCACAACGGCGAGCTTACGTCCTGTTAGGCGTGCAAGGATCCCGAACAACAGGAACGGTGTATGGATCCCATGGACGAACAGCCAGTCGACGCGCTGACTTCGCAGGAGGCGCGGAAGGGTAAGCAAACATGCAGCGAAGCGCGTCAGATGTTTGAGCACCAGAAGGTTCACGAATCCGAGAAAGACCCCCTGCGTACCGCCGACATCGAAGCGTCCGCCCTGAAAGAAAACCCGTCGCGCAGTTGGATAGTTCTGTATCGGACACGCCGAAGCCAGCACCAACTTGCCGAAGCCGTGCTGCAAGGTGCGGGCGAGACTCCAGGCAAACTTGTGGGTCTGGACGGCGGGGCTCGGATCAAGCGCAAACAGCTTGCGTGCGACTGGATCCGGCACGGTAAAGCCGAGAAGAAGGATATTAGGCACGGCCATGATCGTCCTTCAGGATGCGCTCATACAGCCCTTGCCAATCCGAAACCATTCGCTCCACGGAATAATGCGCTCGGATATTTTCTCGAGCCTGCTGCGCCAACTCCATACAGAAATCGGGTTCCCGTAACAAGCGTGCGATCGCCGTGGCAAGTTCGATCGCGTTACCCGGTGGGACAAGAATGCCGCCCCCACGTGCAACGACTTCAGTGTTCCCGCCGACATCGGTCGCAATCGCCGGCAGGCCGTGGGCCATGGCCTCAATTAATGCGTTGGACAGATTTTCATGCAGTGAAGGAAACAGGAAAAGATCGCTGGCGGCGAGAAAACTGCCGACATCGTGCTGATGACCGACAAAACGCACAACGATGTTGGCGAGACCGGAAAACTGATTCCGAATGTGCTTCGACTCATCGCCACCGCCCACCACCAGCAGTGCAAGCCGGCACTCGGCGTCGAGAATGCGCAATGCGCTCGCCAGAGTGAGATAGCCCTTTTCCTCGGTGATGCGCGAGACGCAGACTGCCAGAGGAAGGTCGGCGGGGATTCCCCAGCGTGCGCGAAAATCCGGCTCTTCCGGGCGCGACAGGTTTGGAAGTTCGACGCCATTCGGTACGACACCGACCAGCTTGCCGATGAATGGACGTATGAAGCTACGCTGGGCGGCGAACTCGCAAACTGTCGCAACGTGCGTGGCCATGACCAGCGTCAATGGTTCAAGAATCGACTTGACAACCCAGTGTCGCAGCGGGTTTCCCGGGTGGCGAAGGTCACGTTGCGTGCCGTGGACGGAAACGAGAATTTTCGGAACACCGGCAAGCCGAGCTGCCAGTGCGGCGTGAAATCCTTCATTGCCGAGTCCACGCACATGTACGAGTTGGGGCTGCTGTTGCCGAAGCTCGCGTACGAAGCGCCGAATGAGGGCGACATTGAGCCCGCCCGCGGGCTCGGTCTGTCGGATCACGCCGTATGGTACGGAGGAATGCGCCAGCAAGCGCTCAAGGGCGACTATGGGTCCCCCGCTCGCCGGTTTTCCGAAACAGTGCTGAATAATCCGAGTGTTCATCTTCTGTTTGGAGAGCCGGTGTGAGTTAGCTTCCTGAAAATATTGATGGCGATGAGTGTAGCTACTGCCCAAAGCCCCTGACGTTGCATGAGAACCTGATTGTTTGCCGGCAGAAAAGCAATAAACGTCAATAATTGTCCGAGCATTGCAAACGATAGAATATCCCGTCGGGTTAGGCAATTAAGCCAAACGCGAGAAAAATAAAATCCAGCGACGAACATCAGGGCTACCGTTCCTGGAAATGTTACGTCTGATGCAAACCATGGGAAGGCCGTCGACCAATACATACCCGCAGGCCACCCTGTGATTGCCTCAGTACGAAAAGGGTAGGTCAATAAAAAATTTTGAGTGCCGCCAAAAAATTGATAACGATAAGATTCAAGTGCTTGTGATAGTCCCGCACCATAAGAAAATTCAAAATCCGTGCTCAGATTGTATGATAGGCCGAGGTAGCCGTGGCTCGGATATCCAATTATCGTGTATATCCCAAGCGCAGCATCCCGTCCAAAGATATGAGATATCCAAGTATTTGAGACATCTCCTGCCATAAGCGTTGTCGTCAGCCCAAACTCCTCGGCTCTCGATGATTGATTGAATGCCATGTAGGAAAACACCAGCGCTAGCAGAATCGCGCCTGCTCTTGCCAGTTTGATCTTTTGGCGCCTGTCGATTTTGAGGAGTTGCATTCCGGATAATATTAGGGCTCCAGCTAGTATATGGATAAATACATCACCGATGCCCTTTTGTGTTCCGATAAATAGAAAACTCAAGATATATATTATGATCGATGCGATCGATAAAGTACGTATATGTCTATTTAGGTAGCGCCAATAAACAACCAATGTTGGAATAAACGCAGCATAAAATACACTGAAAATAATAAGAAGCTGAGTTAGCCTATTAACTTCTCCCGTCGCAACGCGTCGTTCATAAACTTCAAATTTTGCGCTATAGGCTGCACCGGGATTTGAAATCGTATTCAATACTTGAGAAACGCTATTTCCGCCAAAATCAACGATTTGGTTAATTCCCCATGCTAATAAATACAACATACCAATAAGCAGCAATCGCTTTATGCGCGTCAATTGCTTTTGTGTGGGCTCTGTCGTGGCGAGATATTTATTTCTTTTTGTCGAGACACCAAACGCATATCCAATATAAAGAAATAAATATACGGAAATTACGTATAATGAAAGCATGGAGATGCTTTCTACTTTCTCTAGTAAATTACTACTCAGGAAAATAAAAAACGTACTAAAGAGGTACACTATGGAAATGCGAATTGGTAAAAACTGAGTTCGCCTTGGGATTGGTGAAAGCATTTTAGAAGACTCTACTGGCGAAAGCACTCATGGCTTCTGAGTGACTTCTTGGGGTGAAGTAAGTATTTGCAGATATTGATGCATGACGGTGCATCGAAGCTAATTCATTATCATTCATCGATGCGGCTCTGAGAATGCACTTTGAAAGGGCCAATGGTTCCAATGAATCAATGACTAGAGAATTTTGTCCGTGTGTCAAGTAGTCCGCCAAATTGCTGGACAGGTTGGCCATAACCGGGGTTCCTAGGCAGAGACTCTCTGCCACCTTTGAAGGGAACCCCGCTCGAGAGAACCTGAGATCTCGTCTAAGAAGAATCATGAAATCGCAAGATGCGACGACTTGCTTCGCGAAAACATTTTGGAGACGACCATAAAATTGGACGGACCCGGTCCGCGAAAGTATCGACAGGTCAACTGTGGGGTACGACGCAATAAATTCCTGCTCGGTAAGCCCGACAACATGTACGCAGAATTTGGCACCAGCATCACGCGCAAGTTGAAGCCCACAGAACAGGGTATCGAAGTCTTCCTTCTTTCCTGGGGAACCAACATAGCAAAGGTTCAGAATGTGATTGGAGGTCCGAAACTGTTCAGGGCGTGCAGAGGCGCCTGAAAACATGGGTGGAACCCGCAGAGTCCTGCAACCCTGGAGGTCGAAATGCTCTTCCAGATAGCGGCTGATGACAAAGATTCCGTCCGCCTTTCGAGCAAGATAGCGCATGCTATATTCATGGCAGATAGAAACTGGACCCAGAAACCCGCCGGGCAGGTGCCGAGGGTCATACCATTCGACGATATCGAGGAGAAGGCGGATATTCTGCTGACGACAATAACCTAGAAGACGAGAAAGGTATCCGAGGTGAGTACCATAAAGAATGACTGCATCCGGTTTGTATGGAAGTGATTCAAGCCAGCGAACCGTATTATCACCCAGGAACAATCCGCGCAGGCCTTTCGGGGCGGCAGAAAAAGTGCCAAAAGAGTATTCATCGACTCTGTTAACATCGATTCCATCTGGTAGGGGCTGATCGTTTGTGGCGCCTGTTTCGGTAATGCCCGGGCAGATGTGAACTTGATGTCCAGCGAGGATAAGAGCTTCTGCCATGCCACGCACCCTAAGAGAGTTTGCGCTGGAGGATGGGAATGAAAATGGTCCGACGTAGACTATCAGCATTTTAACTACGCTATTTATTTTGCGAACCAGCCACGGTCGCGGTAGATTTGTTTTATTACTTCAGCCTTTTGATTTCCCGGCAAGTGTCCGCATGCCAGCGACTTAGCTTTCATCTTGGCGAGATAGTCGTCGGTGCTGCAGATGAAGCGCGCAGGGATTCCCGCGTAGACTGAATTGTCCGGGATGCTCCGAGAAACGATTGATCCCGCGCCGACGATGCAGCGATTGCCAATACGAACGTTTGGCAAAATGATTGTACGGACACCAATATAAACGTCATTGCCAATGGAGATCGGCGCGGTCCACTCCAAGGTTGGCTCTTCCTTGCGCAGGATCAGGGTGCCGCCGTCGTGATTGATGAACTGTACGCCGGCGGTTATGTAGCAGTCGTTCCCAATGGAAATCATCCATGGTTCTGACCCAAACATTGCCCGCGACACGCCGTAAAAGCGCACGTTCTTGCCAACCCTGACCCCGAGTGAGCGCGCGAAGCCAATAGGGTCGCGCGCGGCGAAGACGCGATCGCGGAGCGAGCGAATGAGCGATTTAAGGAGTTGTAGCATGACTGTAGATCTTTGCAGCACTTGCAATGATTGCGGGAAGAATGAAGAGCAGGTACGCGAGCACGCTGACGACAGGTATAACCCAGACTTGCGCGAGAAGATTCAGGAGCAGGAATTTTCCAGCGACAGAGGTCACGAGGAAAACAGTCCATGCGGCAATCTGAATGGTCACCTTGCTTGCGCTATTCAGGAGCATGTTGAAGGGGGCGGCAATTGCCTGCAGCACAGAGAAAGCTGCCAGGGCGGCGACGATACCGGGAAGGTCTGGAAACTCCCTGCTCATCCATAGGGTTGCGATGATGTTTCCGAAGCCCACGAGGAAAATTCCGGCCGCAAACACGGCGCTTCCGCCAAGGATGCTCATTTTCCGGGTGGTCTTGTGGATCCAGGCGTAGTCCTTGCGGACCATGGCTTCGCCATTTGCAGCCCAGAGGGGCAAAAACAGGGTGGTCACGAGCAGGCCGAGAAGGGAGGCCAACTTGGCCGGCACGGCGTAATCCGTAACGGCCTTGGGGCCCAGTTGCTGAGCGATGATCAGGTTATCGGCATTCATCGCGACTGACGTAATAACCGACAGTGCGAGAAAGCGCGAGCCGAGTTTCAGCAGGTCTTTGGCGTAATGGGGCGAAAAGCTTGCCAGGCGCGGACGTAGACCGGGGTGCGTGCGGAAAAAAAATACCGAGGAGAGCAGCATCGCGAGCACCGGGGGGAGCGAGTAAGCGGCGATGACTTCCCAAGGGGAGAACGAGGCGCGAATGGCGAGCAGACACAGCAATACCGACAGGACGCTTGCGAGGATCTGCCACAGGTTGCTCAAGGCGCTTTTCTGACAGGCGAGCATGACGCGCTGAATGACCGACACCGGTATTGCGATCAAGAACGCGGCGAGACACACGACGAGGATGTTCAGCGACTCAGGATTGTGAAGGAAGCCGGCGCCGGTCTCCACACCGTAGTTCGCAGTGGCAGTAACGATCCCGAGTATCGCCAGCATCAACACTGCAATGAGCGCGAGGGCGGCATAGCCGCTCGCGATATAGGCGCGCATGGTGCTAAAGTCGCTGGCGCCATAGGCTCGCGAAAGTCGCGTCAGCAAACCGTTGCCGATGCCGAAGTCGACGAACATCGCCATGCTCGTAATAGAGACCGCAGTCATCCAGATGCCGAAATGTTCGTCCCCAAGGTAGCGGAGGAGTTCAGGCATCACAATGAAGGGTGCGAGGAGGGACGCGCAGCGACCAAGAAGTCCGCTTAGGACGCCGGTGACGATTCCGCGATTCCGGGTCCGTGGGGGTGCGGCGTGACTCATGAATTCGTGCGCATTGCCAGCAATCGCTCGTGCTCGGCGATTTCGTCTGCGGCCCAGCGCATACGGATGATTTTTGCCGGGTTGCCGCCTGCGATAGCATAGGGCGGGACGGATTTCGTAACGACGGCGCCCGCCGCGACGATGGCCCCTTTGCCGATGGTGACGCCAGCCAGGACGACGGCGCGTGTTCCGATCCAGACATCATTCTCGATCACTACGCCCGGGTCCTCGGAAGGCCGCTTTTCGTTGTCCCTGATGTCAATCATGTACCGGCCAATAATGTCGGTCCGATGGTTGCCGCCGCGAATGGTCACTTCGGGGCCGAACATGACGTTGTCGCCGATCACGATTTGCGAGCGGCTCGCGATCAGGATCGGCCGATAACCCAGGTTGACATTGTTTCCGATGGTGATGTTGTCGTACGAGTAGACCCCAAGTGGGTCGAACGAGAGATTGCGCCCGGACTGGTGGAAACGATGCCGATAAACCTTGGCGAGTACGGACTTGAGGGCCCCGGCAGAACGATCGATCAGTGTCGAGATTGCGATGCAGAAGCGTCTTATAGGTTGCATGTAGCCTGTGGTCCGTAATGCGCGTCTTTCAGGGGAGCCGGTCCGGTGATTCCGGTTGCTCAGCGCGGATCGATCAGGCCGATATACCAGGGCATTACTGCCTGGATGCCAGAGCGGATGTCGAATTGGGGCGCGTAGCCCAACAAGCGGTTCGCCTTGTCGATGTCCGCCTGGGAGTGACGCACATCGCCGGCGCGGAAATCCCGGTATTTCGGCGTACGGTCATAGTTGACGCCGTTCTGGCCGAGCGCCTCCTGCAGGTAGCCGTAGAGCTCATTGAGCGTCGTGCGACCGCTGACCGCGACATTGTAGATCTGGTCCCGTGCTGCGTCATCGACTGTGGTTGCTGCCAACAGGTTGGCCTGTACGGCGTTGTCGACAAAGCAAAAGTCGCGGCTCGTCTCGCCGTCGCCGTTGATGAAGACGTCTTCGCCCTGAATCATCGCCGTCGTCCATTTCGGGATCACAGCAGCGTAGGCGCCGTTGGGATCCTGTCGTTTGCCGAAGACATTGAAGTAACGCAGGCCAATCGTATTGAACCCGTAACAGCGCGCGAAAACATCCGCATACAGCTCATTCACGTACTTGGTAACGGCATAGGGTGAGAGCGGTTTGCCGATAAGGTCTTCGACTTTTGGAAGGCTTGGATGGTCGCCGTACGTGGAACTGCTGGCGGCGTAGGTAAAGCTCTTGACCTCCGCGTCGCGCGCGGCGACCAGCATGTTGAGGAAGCCGTCGATGTTGGTGGCGTTGCTGGTGATCGGGTCATCGAGGCTGCGCGGCACCGAACCGAGCGCGGCCTGATGCAGCACGTAGTCGACGCCTGCGCAGGCGCGGCGGCAGTCGTCCAGTTGGCGGATGTCGCCGCGGACGAATGCAAAGCGTGCCCATTGCTCGGCGGTGACCAGCGTTTGCACTTCGTCGAGGTTGCGCGCGTGGCCGGTGGCGAAGTTGTCGAGGCCCACCACGCGCTGGTCGAGCTTGAGCAGGGTTTCGAGCAGGTTCGAACCGATGAAACCGGCCACGCCGGTGACGAGCCAGGTCTTGGGGGCGTCGCGGAGGATGGATTGCAGGGCTTGGTAGGCGATCATTGGGCTGGTGGGGAGTACCGGGGTTTCACCGGCAAGGGGTTGAGGGTAGGAATGTTGTGTCGGCCTGCGAAACGCCGACGCTCCTTCAATGGGCGCTTGTATGGACGCTGGATCTTAGTTGGCGACCGTCGCCGTGAGCTTGACCCCCAGCGCTTTGCACACGCGCTGGACGGTTTCGAGGCGCGGGTGGGCATTCGGCCGAAGCGCCTTGTAAAGCGCTTCGCGCTTGATACCGGTGGCCTTGGCGATTTCGCTCATACCGCGCGCTTTGGCGATGTGACCGAGTGCAGCCGCAAGTTCGCCAGGCTCGCCGTCTTCGAGTACCTGGCGCAGGTATTCCGCAACATCGACATCGGTCTTCAGGTGCTCTGCCATGTCGAACTCGGGCAGGTCGCTGATTTTCACTGGTTTGCTCATGGCTTATCCGTCCTTTAACGTCGCCGCCAAGACTTTGGCGGAGGCGATGTCCGCTGCCTGGCTGCTCTTGTCACCGCCGCCCAGCATCACGATCAGCACTTCATCGCGCTGGATGTAATACATGCGCCAGCCGGGGCCAAAAAACTCGCGCATCTCGAAAACACCTTCGCCAACTGGAGCAACGTCGCCCAACAGTCCGCGCTGCGCCTTTTCGAGCCGGCGCAGCAACCGGAAGCGCGTGGGGCGGTCCCGTAAGCTGTTGAGCCAGCCGTCGAATTCAGGCGTGTGTTTTTACGCTGGGCATTTTACTTGTGTAATCGTTCGAGGACAATCAAGCCGGGAGGCGTAGTTCAGTGGATTGCAGGTTTCCCAGGCGGTCCGGGCATTACAGGCGCAGGTCGGCCGCCTGGCGCGGCAGCACGTACTTGAGGTCATACAGCACGTGTTCGGGCTTGCCGAGGGCGCGGATGCCCTGCGCGCTCATCGCCTTGAACTGGTCGTGGGCCACGGCCACCAGCACCGCGTCGTACTGGCCGGGGGTGGGCAGCTCGATCGGCGTGATGTCGTATTCGTGCCGCGCTTCATCGGCATCCACCCACGGGTCGAATACATCCACCCGGACGTTGTAGTCGGCGAGCTCCCGGACGATGTCGACGACGCGGGTGTTGCGCAGGTCGGGGCAGTTTTCCTTGAAGGCGAGGCCCATCACCAGCACGCGCGCGCCTTCGACCTGGATGCGGCGCTTGAGCATGGCTTTCACCAGCTGCGACACGACGTAGGCGCCCATGCCGTCGTTGAGCCGTCGCCCGGCGAGGATGATCTCCGGGTGGTAGCCGATCGCCTGCGCCTTGTGCGTGAGGTAGTACGGGTCGACACCGATGCAGTGGCCGCCGACCAGGCCGGGGCGGAACGGCAGGAAGTTCCACTTGGTGCCGGCGGCTTCGAGCACGGCTTCGGTGTCGATGCCGAGCTTGTTGAAAATGATCGCCAGCTCGTTGATGAGCGCGATGTTGAGGTCGCGCTGGGTGTTCTCGATGACCTTCGCGGCTTCGGCGACCTTGATGCTGGGGGCCTTGTGGGTGCCGGCGGTGATGATGCGGGCGTAGAGCGCATCGACGAGGTCGGCCACTTGGGGCGTGGAGCCGGAGGTGACCTTCTTGATCGTGCTGACGCGGTGTGCCTTGTCGCCGGGGTTGATGCGCTCGGGCGAATAGCCGGCGTAGAAGTCGTGGTTGAAGCGCAGGCCGGAGACGCGTTCGAGCACCGGCACGCACTCCTCCTCGGTGGCGCCGGGATAGACGGTGGACTCGAAAATGACGATGTCGCCGCGCTTGAGCACCTTGCCGATGGTCTCGCTGGCGCGGATCAGCGGCGTCAGGTCCGGCCGCTTGTGCTCGTCGATCGGCGTCGGCACGGTAACGATGAAGACGTTGCATTCGGCCAGGTCGGCCGGGTCGGCCGTGAACCGCAGGTATTCGGCGGCGGCGAGCTCGCGGGCGTCGACTTCGAGCGTGCGGTCGCGCCCGGCCTGCAGCTCGGCAATGCGCTCGGCGTGGATGTCGAAACCGGTGACGTGCTGCTTGCGGCCGAATTCGACGGCGAGCGGCAGACCGACGTAGCCGAGGCCGATGATGGCGAGGTTGATGTCCGAAAGAGTGTGCATGTCTCTGGATGGGCGGGTGTTGTGTCGCTGACGCGACTGGAAATCAGGCGGTTCTCGTTTTTGGCTTGTTTACTTGCTGTCTGTGCCCTTGCCTTCCCGCCCCGACAATTCCCGGATCGGCGGGAATGCCCTGGGGGGCGCGGCCCTGCGGCTTCTTCGAAGCATGGGGCGCGATGTTATCAACATAAACATGCCTTGCAAGCAAATATTTCACAGCAGACTGCAGGGACTTATCGGTACGGTATCTAAGGTAGTGTCATGAGCAGGGTTATGTACCGTAATAGCGGTACGACATCGGGGTCTGAATCTGAGGCGATGAGGACATTCACGTCCAGCAGCGCACGCATCAGATTCCTTCGGCGTCGCGCAGACGGTCGATGAGCTCGTTGGTCACGATGACGTCACGTGCCGGAAAGGGCTCGAAGCCGGGGACTGCGGGTGTCTGGCGGACAACGGTTTGCGGGGCAGCGGCACCGATCAGGGTTCGGCGAACGAGCTGGGAGATGACTTTGCCGACACTGGTGTGTTGCTGACGTGCGATTTCCTTGGCGGCGGCAAGGACGTCGCTTTCGATGTCGAGCGTAGTGCGCATGTTGATCTCCGTAGCGTGATGAGTAAGCATCATGATGCTAGCGCATCACGCATTACCGTGCTTGCCCGCCGATGACGTGCCCTCGTCCAGGATTTGCAGGAAAGCTTCGTAGGCAAAGACCCGGCCGCGTTGCTTGCCGGTGATCTCGCACACGATACCGAGCGCTTCCAGGCCGGCAAGCGCGCTGTTCACAGTGGGCACGCTCAGGCCGGTCTTGCTGGCCGCCTGCGCGGCGGTAAGGAATGGGTTTGCCTGCAGCCCCTCGTGCAGCCTGAGCATTGAGCTCGACCCCTCGGGCGATGCCGCGATGCGCTCGCGATCGCCCCTGAATAGGGTGGCGATGCGGATGGCGCTCTCGCAAGCGTTGTTTGCGGTTGGTTAAGCTGGCTTTATTAAGGTGTTTCGTTAGTTAAATTTTTGTCGATTATTTTATCAATCGTGAGTCAGTGAAGTCGGTGCCGCTTGTCCGGACCACTTATGCCAGGACCACGGTGGTACGTACTTCGACGTTGAGCTCGCGTTTGATGGCGGCGAAGATGGCCGAGATGTTGCTCATCGTCAGGCTCCTTTTTTCGGTTGGGCTTTGCGGCGTTTGTAGTCTTCCCACAAGGCCATTGCTTTGTCGATGTCGCGCTGCTGGCGTTTTTTGCTGCCACCGCCGAGCAGGACGATGATCTTGAGACCATCCTTGGCCAGATAGATGCGGTAGCCGGGGCCCCAGTCGATCTTGTACTCGCCAATGCCGCGAAACCACTCTACGCTGGACAAGTTGCCCTGCTCCATCCGCGCCGCCGCAACAGCAACATCAGCATGATCCCGGGCTTGGCCATCACGTCTTGCAGGAAGGCGTTGCTGGCGGCCTTTTTAAGCGGAGAGCGAGTTCTCGCTGTCGACCGTAGAAGCCCAGGGTTGCATATGCATTTGTTGTTTAACGGTTTAAGGTAAAAATTTTTTAGTTAAGTTGTTTTTGTGTCTAGTGCTATGTTTTTTTGATGAAAATATGCTCCAACTACTCCTGTTGCCAAGATGCGATCTTCGGCACTGCAGGAGCGGCGGAAGCCGCGATAGCGGTGTTGTTGGGCACCAGGACGCGGGTTGCGCCGGCTTCTTCGAGCTTTTTTTCAGGGCATGTTTGGCCTCGTCGTCGCCATGCACGATGCGGATCTCCGCAGGCATCTCCGGGATGCCGGCCACAAACCGCAGCAGATCCACCTGCCCCGCATGGGCGGAATAGCCGCCCACCTGGTGGATCTGCGCGCGGATGGCGTGGCGTTCGCCGTCGAGCATGACCCAGCCGCCGCGCGGACCAAAGGTGAGGATGTCGCGGCCCGGCGTGCCGGCGGCCTGGAAGATGCCGCAGTCGACGAGGACGCCCGCCTTCGCCCCGCCCGGGCCGTGCAGGCTGAGCTCGTGGCAGAAGCCGGTAACGCCGGTGACGGCGCCGTGGTGAGTGAGGGTGAGCATGGGGGCAGGTTGCTGGCTGAGGGTTGCGAAGTCTCGTGTGCTGAGCTGTGTGACGTTTATCAGGTGGTCGAAGCCAGTTTGGTTGCCGCTATTTGTTGGAGGCGAATGGCCTGCTCGATGCATTCGGAAAGCGCTTGGTCTGTGATCAATTCGCCGTCGTAGTCGCTCAGGTTTCGTTGTTTTCTGAGGCCATCCAGTACGCGTACAACTGCAAGGTCCACACCCAGGGTGTGCGCCAGACACTGGATGGTGACCTGGTGGTGCCCCGGTTTGCTGGTGGAGGTCCGGTAACCGTGCTTGAGCAATGCGGCGTCGGCGATGGCGCGGATGGCGGTGTAAGCGCAGTCGAACCGGGTTTCGGTACTGTTTTCGGTGCGCCGGGCGTCAGTCAGCCGGCTTTGGGCGGTGGCCAGCATCTTGTCCATCAAGGCCTGGGAAAAGGTCACCTTGTCCAGCTGCCCGATGCGGGCCAGATTGTCGAGCGCTTCAGAGGGCATGCGCGTCTCCAATCAGCATGATCCTGGGCTTGGCCATCACGTCTTGCAGGAAGGCGTTGCCGGCGGCCTTTTTGTCCTGCCATTCGCCGGGACTCATCACTTTGGGGTTGATCTCGCGGCCCAGTGCGGTTTGGGTTTCATAGGTGGCGTTGATGATGTCCGCAAACGTCGCATCTCCGATGACCATCAGGTCAATGTCGCTGTTGGCGTTTTCTGTGGCGCTGGCCATGGAGCCGAACACGAAGGCCGCATGGATCCTGTCTGCCAGTGGCACCAGGCTGAGCCGCAGGGCGTCGCCCATGCCGGTGGTTTTTCTGATCAGGGCCTGCAGTTCCGGGAACACCGGATGATCCGTATTCGCGCTGAACCGGGTTTGGTTGCCGATGCGTTGGCTGTGCAGCAAACCGGCATGGCACAGCGCGTCGAGCTCCTTCTTGAGGGTGCCCGGGGCGGCGCCAATCATCCTGGCCAGTTCTCGCAAATGAATCTGCTGGTCTGGCCTCATGATCAGAAGGCCCAGCACTTTGCGCCGATACTGGTTCGGGAAGAGCAGATCAGAGACGGAGGGTTGTGTTTTCAATTTAGAAACAAACGTTGCTTACTAGAAAACAATTTTGATCAAAAAGCGGAGAGCGAGTTCTCGCTGTCGACCGTAGAAGCCCCAGGGTTGCATATGCATTTGTTGTTTAACGGTTTAAGGTAAAAGTTTTTAAGTTAAGTTGTTTTTGTGTCTAGTGCTATGTTTTTTTGATGAAAATATGCTCCAACTACTCCTGTTGCCAAGATGCGATCATCGGCACTGCAGGAGCGGCGGAAGCCGCGATAGCGGTGCTGTTGGGCACCAGGACGCAGGTTGCGCCGGCCTCTTCGAGCTTCTTTTTCAATGCCGCCTTGGCCTCGTCGTCGCCATGCACGATGCGAATTTCCGCAGGCATCTCCGGGATGCCGGCCACAAACCGCAACAGATCCGCCTGCCCCGCATGGGCGGAATAGCCGCCCACCTGGTGGATCTGCGCGCGGATCGGGTGGCGTTCGCCGTCGAGCATGACCCAGCCGCCGCGCGGACCAAAGGTGAGGATGTCGCGGCCCGGCGTGCCGGCGGCCTGGTAGCCGACGAAGAGCACGTCGTTGCGCGCGTCGCCGAGCATGGCCTTGAGGTAGTTCACCACCCTGCCCCCGGCGCACATCCCCGAGCCGGCGATGACGACACAGGGGTGGCCGGTGCGGGTGAGGTAGTCGACCGCTTTCAGGTGGTCTTCGTGGCGGTCGAGGACGAGCAGCTGGTCGAACGACAGCGGGTGGCGGCCCTGGCGGACGCGGGCGGTGGCCTCTTCGTCCCAGTACGGCTTGAGGTTACGGTAGAGACGCGTGAATTCGGCCGCGAGCGGCGAATCGACGACGATGTCGAGCTCTTTCCAGCGCGGGTCGTCGCCGGCTTCGAAGATGATGCCTTCGATTTCGTAGAGCAGTTCCTGCGTGCGGCCGATCGCGAAGGCCGGGATCAGCACGGTGCCGCCGTCGGCCAGCGCGTGTTCGAGCACGGCCTGGAGGCGGTGGCGGCGGGTGGCGCGGTCTTCGTGGTTGCGGTCGCCGTAAGTGGCTTCGATGACTAGGCGGTCGGCGCGCTCGGGCGGGCGTGGTTCGGGCAGCAGCGGCGAATCCGGCGCGCCGAGGTCGCCGGAAAAGACGATGCGTTCGCGTTCGGCAACGGTGGTGGCGTCGCACTCGACGTAGGCCGAGCCGAGGATGTGGCCGGCGCGCTGCAGGCGGATCGCGAGCCGGCCGGCGCCGTCGTTGAACACGGTGTGCCACTGGCCGAAAGGCACCGGCACGATGCGGGCGCGGATGCGGTCGAGCACGCGCTCGATGAGGCGGGTGTCGCGGGTGAAGCCGATCTTGAGCGCGTCTTCGAGGATCTCGGGCAGCATCAGCGCCGAAGGCGGCGAGCACAGGATCGGCCCGTCGAAGCCGGCCGCGAGCAGATGCGGGATGCGGCCGACGTGGTCGATATGGACGTGCGTGACGATGAGCGCGCGGATGTGCGCAAGCGGGAAGTCGACGGCCAGTTCATCGGCGTTGCTGCGCCCGGCCGCTTCGCTGCCCTGGAAAATGCCGCAGTCGACGAGCATCCCCCCTTTTGCTCCGCCGGGGCCGTGCAGGGTGAGTTCGTGGCAGGAGCCGGTGACGCCGGTGACGGCGCCGTGGTGAGTGAGGGTGAGCATGGTCAGCGGGGGTTTGCGCCGTGATCGGGTCGGTGAGCCCCGAGGCGGTATTGCTGCAAGCGACTCTGGGGTTTGCCGGGAATGGTCAGCTCGATACGGCCGGCCGCCAGCAGCGATCGAATGATCTTGTTGAGCTGTCCGGATACCGCTTTCTGCCCCAAGGCCATGGAGATGTCCTTTTTGCTCATTGGTCGCTCAGCCAGGAGCTGCAGCACGTGGTCCACCAGCAGCTGAACCGACTCTGGCTGTGACTCTGGCTGTGACTCTGGCTGTGAAACAAGTCGCGTGAAGGTCACCGAGAAGCCGCCGCTGATCTCTTCGAGGTCGAGCCTGATATCCGGATAGTCACGCAGCGCGTCGCGGATACGGATGAAACCACTGCCGTATTTCTCGATTGCGGTCGTGAGGTAGAAGCCTTCGGCAACGAGCTTGTTGCGCAGCCGGGAGCGGTAGTTGTCGTGCTGGAGTTCGTCGAGTTGCAGACCGGCGTACAGGCGCCCCGGGCTGAAGATGCTGATGCGGTCGTCGAAGATCTTGACCTGGATGTCGGAGCCGTCCTTGTAGTCGCGGTGCACCACGGCGTTGAGCAGGGCTTCGCGCAGCGCGGGGAGCGGGTAGGCGAAGCGTTCCTTGCGGTGGATGCTGCCGTCGAATTCGAAGGCCACGCTGACGTAGGACACGATGAAGCGCATTGCCTGTTCGACCGCTTCGAACAACGTATCCGTGATCTGGCGATCGTCGATGATCATTGTGGGGGTCTTGAATCGCCCCAGGTGAATGTGGTGCCGCAACGGCTCTTTGGCGAAGAGGAGCATCGCTGCCCAAGTGGGCTGGCCGTGCGTGATGTAGTGGAGCTTTTCCAGCGCGGACATCGGGTCGGCATTGCCGAGCCAGAAACGGCCGCCGGCATTCACCTGCTGCACGAACTGCTCGATCTTCTGTGGCGACAGGTCCGCCAGAGTGGCCTGGTGCGCAGGGTAGGCGTCCCACGACACCTGCAGCGACTGCATGTAGAGGTCGCTGATCTCGCCGGGGTTGAGCGCCTGGTTGGAACTAGCCACGCGCTTGTAGTAGCGGCCTTTGGTACTGACGGGCTTGACCGGGAATTCGGCGATCTCGATGGCGACGATGGTCCTGCCGTCGATGGTGTGCGCGCTCAGATCCGGGATGATCGACGGGCTGGTGGCGGACTTGATCTGGCCGAGCCACTCGTTGAGCGTTTCCTTGCCAAGGGTAACACCCTGCACGCCCCCGTTGTCGCTCATGCCGACCAGCACCGTGCCGCCCTGCGCATTGGCGAAGGCCACCAGCGACTCGATGGCGGCTTTGTCGAACGTGGATTTGAACTCCAGCGTCAGCGACTCGCCTGCGGCGATGAGGGTGGAAAGGGGCGGGGGCGGCATGGGTTAGGGCGTGGTCAGAGCATGTCTATTGCGGAGCAAAATTAGGGTTTGAGCCTGATTTTCTGCACCTTGTCGGTCACGTCGCCGAGATTGCCGCGGAAGCGGTCAGCGGCGATGACGGCGAGGTTGATGTCCGAAGGGATGTGCATGTCTTTGGGTGGCGCGGGGGTCGTGTCGCTGGCGCGGCTGGAATCAGACATTTCTCGTTTTTCGCTTGTTTGCTTGCTGTCTGCTCCCCTCCCTCACCGTGCCGACAAGTTTCGGATCGGCGGAGATGTCCCCGGAGGGCGCGGCCCTGCGGCTTATTCGAAGCATGGGGCGCGATGTTATCAACATAAACATGCCTTGCAAGCAAATAATTCACGGCAGAGCGCAGGTACTGTCGGTAAGGCATCTAAGGTAGTGTCACGATGCCCAGCCGCGCTCGATTTCACGCGCAAGCCACTGGCTTGCACGTACGTGGTGCACGTGGCTGCCGTCGAGCAGGGCAATGAGGACATTCACGTCCAGCAGCGCACGCATCAGATTCCCTCGGCGTCGCGCAGACGGTCGATGAGCTCGTTTGTCACGATGACGTCATGTGCCGGAAAGGGTTCGAAGCCGGGGACTGCGGGTGTCTGCCGGACAACGGTTTGCGGCGCAGCGGCACCGATCAGGGTTTGGCGAACGAGCTGGGAGATGACTTTGCCGACACTGGTGTGTTGCTGGCGTGCGATTTCCTTGGCGGCGGCAAGGACGTCGCTTTTCCTGATGCAGCGAATACGGACCGTCGCGCGGAATTCGCCTCTCGCGCGCCCCGATCACACCGGCGCGTGGCGCGGTGCCGCGTGCAGTTGCAGGCCCAACGCGCGTGTCACCTTGAGGATGGTGGCAAAGCTCGGATTGCCCTCGCCCGAAAGGGCCTTGTACAGGCTCTCCCGCCCCAGACCGGTGTCCTTGGCCAGTTGGGTCATGCCTTTGGCGCGGGCAATATCGCCCAGTGCCTTCGCGATAAAGGCTGCATCGTCCCCGGCTTCTTCCAGACAAGCCTCGAGGTAGAGCGCCATCTCCTCCTCGGTCTTGAGGTGCTCTGCCGTGTCCCATTTGCGCAATTTGAGTGCCATCGCTTTCTCCTACAGTTCCCGGGCCAGCTTCAAGGCGGTCTTGATGTCCTTGGCCTGGGAGGACTTGTCGCCGCCCGCCAGCAGGATCACCACTTCCAGGCCGCGCTGCGTGAAATACAGGCGGTAGCCCGGCCCGTAATGGATCCGCATCTCCGAAACCCCCTCGCCCACCGGTTCGCAGTCGCCGAAGTTGCCCAACTCTGCCCGACCGATTCGCATCTTGATGCGGGCTGCCGCCTGCGGGTCGCGGAGCTCGGCAAACCAGGCATCGAAGAATTCGGTGGTGAGCACAGTCTTCATGCCGTTCATTGTAAATTTTGGGATACATACAGGCAAGTGCACCCGACGGCTGCCTTTGGCACCAAGCTGGAAAACTGTACCGACGCGAGGCGTCAATCGACGGCAGCGATGGATCCGCCGCCTTCGCCGGCAATACGGACGGTCAGATGGTCGATGTCCGACAACCGGCGGATCAACCTCGGCCACAACCTGAAGGACGCGAGGCGCAAGCTTCTCGAACTGGACGGCGAGGCACGGCCGGCCGGCCGGCACCATTGGCGACCACCTCGACGAGCTGATGAAGGAGCGTAAGCGCCTCATGGAGCGCGGGAAGCTCTCGCCTGAGACGATCGACAGCAACGAGCTAGAGCTCGTCGCGCTGAAGCAGGCGTTCGGCAAGATGGCGCCCGAAGCCGTCCGCCCGAAGCACATCTGGGACTACTTGCACCTTTATCGCGGCGCTGAGGCGCCAGTTCGGGCCAATCGCGAGATCGCGCTGCTCTCCCGCATGTTCTCGCGCCTGGTCAATGCCGGCGCGCTCGACCTGAACCCCTGCACCGGCGTCGAGCGCAACGAAGAGAACGCGCGCGACCGCCTCGTGAGCGACGCCGAGTTCGACGCCTTCCTCACCTTCTGCCGCGCGAACGGACACCTCGACGAAGACAGCCCCGCAAAGCGGACCAGCGACGCCGGCCGCCGCCTCGCCCTCGCCGCCCATGTCGCATACCTTACGGGGAAGGCACTCGGTCAGGTACTGAAAATCAGCCGCACGCAGATCAAGGACGACGGGATCGAATTCGGCAAGCGCAAGCGCGGCGCCCGCACCTTGGTCGAATGGACCACCGAACTGCAGGCCGCGGTCGACGAGTGCCTTGCCCTTCCGTCGAAGATCACGAGCACCTACCTGATCTTCAGCGGCGACGGCCAGCCCTACACCGCAACCGGCTTCAAGTCGATGTGGCAGCGGATGATGAACGCGTGGGAAGAAGCCGGCAACGAACGATTTACCTTCCACGACCTCCGCGCGAAGACCGTCACAGACACGACCGAAGCCGGGCGCAAAGCGAGCGATTTGACCGGCCATCGCACCGAGGCGGTCGTGAGCAAGGTCTATGACAGAAGGCGTATAAGGAAAGCGCCGGCGGCCCGCTGATCTTACAAACTTCGTAAGAAGCGACACCGCCGGCGTCAAGGTATAGCTCGTAAGCTATTGAATTACTTGGGGCGACATACCGGGATCGAACCGGTGACAACTGGAGCCACAATCCAGTGCTCTACCAACTGAGCTAATGCCGCCACTTTCGCGGTTGCAGAAACTCTGCAACCAAAAACCATTTGGCCTGCCCGACAGGGATCGAACCTGTAACCCCCGGCTTAGAAGGCCGGTGCTCTATCCAATTGAGCTACGGGCAGAAATCCCGCGGGCATTTCGGGGTTAGCTGGTCGGGGTGGAGGGATTCGAACCCCCGACATCTTGCTCCCAAAGCAAGCGCGCTACCGGACTGCGCTACACCCCGAGAGCCGCGAATAATACACACCTGGTCGGCGTACGTCAAACATGTTTCTTCGGTCGTGAAGTGTTTGTTGAGGCGCGCTTCGCGAGCGGACCGGATTGCTCGAAACGGGAGCTTGCTTGCTCGTTACAGAAGATTCTGCTATTAGTTCGCTTCCTTCAATTATCAACCGGAAGTCGAAGTCATGCCAGACGACACCCTGCAAAAGCAATTCCCGCCCTATGTCCCCGTCGAAGGCGAGGAGTACATGAGCGAGAAGCAGCTGGCTCACTTCCGCGGCATGCTCGAAACGGTCAAGCAGGAGCTGGTCGGGGATATCGAACGCACGGTGCACACGATGCAGGACGAAGCCACGGTGTTTGCCGACCCCAATGACCGTGCGAGCCAGGAATCCGATATTGCGCTCGAGTTGCGCAACCGGGATCGTGAGCGGAAATTGATCAAGAAGATCGACGAAGCGCTGGGCCGGATCAACGCAGGTGAATATGGCTATTGCGACAGCTGTGGCGTCGAAATCGGACTGAAGCGCCTGGAGGCGCGCCCGACCGCGACGATGTGCATCGACTGCAAGACGCTGGAAGAAATGCGCGAACGGCAGGTGGCGAAGTAAACCGGCTCGCACTCGCCGCTGGAGGGAACCGGCACATGAAAAAGGGACGCCGTGGCGTCCCTTTTTCTTCAGCTCGTTTCGTTGCTTACTCGGCCGGCTGGTCCAGCAGTGCCTTCATGCTCAGGCGAATCTTGCCGCGCTCGTCGGTCTCCAGCACCTTGACGCGCACCGCCTGCCCTTCCTTCACGTAGTCGGCGACGTTATTGACGCGCTCGTTCGCGATCTGCGAGACGTGCAGCAGCCCGTCGCGACCGGGCATGATGTTGACGATCGCGCCGAAATCCAGGAGGCGGACCACCGTTCCGTTGTAGACCTTGCCGACTTCGACTTCGGCCGTGATCGCCTCGATCTTTTCCTTCGCGAGCTGCGCGCCTTCGGCGCTGACCGACGAGATCGTGACGCTGCCGTCGTCCTGCAGTTCGATGACAGTACCGGTTTCTTCCTGCAGGCCGCGGATCACTGCCCCGCCCTTGCCGATGACGTCGCGGATTTTCTCCGGATTGATCTTCATCGTCAGCATGCGCGGAGCGAACTCCGACACTTCGCCGCGATGCGACGCCAGCGCCTGCTTCATCAACGCGAGGATATGGATCCGTCCCTCGCCGGCCTGGGCCAGAGCGACCTGCATGATCTCCTTCGTGATGCCCTGGATCTTGATGTCCATCTGCAGTGCGGTGATGCCGTTCTCGGTGCCCGCGACCTTGAAGTCCATGTCGCCGAGATGATCCTCGTCGCCGAGAATGTCGGTCAGGACGGCGAAGCGATTGCCTTCCTTGATCAGGCCCATCGCGATGCCAGCGACGTGCGCCTTCATCGGCACGCCCGCGTCCATCATTGCCAGCGACGCCCCGCATACCGACGCCATCGAGCTCGAACCGTTCGACTCGGTGATCTCGGACACGACGCGAACCGTATAGCTGAAGTCCTCGTCCGCCGGCAGGGCCGCGATCAGCGCGCGCTTGGCGAGGCGGCCATGTCCGACCTCGCGGCGCTTCGTCACGCCCATGCGACCCGTTTCACCGGTGGAGAACGGCGGAAAGTTGTAATGCAGCAAGAAGCTTTCGCGGTACTCGCCGGCGATCGCGTCGATGATCTGTTCGTCGCGCCCGGTGCCGAGCGTCGCAATGACGAGCGCCTGGGTTTCGCCGCGCGTGAACAATGCCGACCCGTGCGTGCGCGGCAGCACGCCGACGCGGATGTCGATGGGCCGCACGGTACGCGTATCGCGTCCGTCGATGCGCGGCTCGCCTGCGAGGATGCGGCTGCGAACGACACCGGCTTCGAGGTCGTGAAAGATGTCCTTCAGCTCGTTGCCGGTCGGCGGCACTTCGACCCCGTCGGCCACGACGCCGAACGTCTGCTTGCGGATCTCGTTGATACGCTGGGTGCGGGCCTGCTTGCTCGTGATGCGGAAGGCTTCTTCGAGATGGGCACCGGCCAGTTCCTTGATGCGGGCGATCAGCGGCTCGTTTTTCGCCGGCGGCTGCCAGTCCCACTCGGGCTTGCCTGCCACTTCGACCAGCTCGTTGATCGCGCGGATCGCGACCTGCATCTGCTGGTGGCCGAACACGACCGCACCGAGCATGACTTCTTCCGACAGTTCCCTGGCTTCCGACTCGACCATCAGCACGGCCGCTTCGGTACCGGCGACAACCAGGTTGAGCTCGCTCGCCTTGAGCTGCTCGACCGTCGGGTTGAGCAGGTACTGGCCGCCGCTGTACCCGACGCGGCATGCGCCGATCGGGCCGTCGAACGGAACGCCGGAAATCGCCAGCGCCGCCGATGCGCCAATCATCGCGGGGATGTCCGGATCGACCTCCGGGTTGAGCGACAGCACGGTGATGATGACCTGGACTTCGTTATAGAAGCCTTCCGGGAAAAGCGGACGGATCGGACGGTCGATCAGGCGGCTGGTCAGCGTTTCCTTCTCGGTGGGACGGCCTTCGCGCTTGAAGAAGCCGCCGGGGATGCGCCCCGCGGCGTAGAACTTCTCGACGTAGTCGACGGTAAGCGGGAAGAAATCCTGGCCCGCCTTGGCCTCCTTGGCGGCGACGACCGTTGCCAGCACGATCGTGTCATCCATGTTGACGATCACGGCACCGCCGGCCTGGCGAGCGATCTCGCCTGTTTCGAGCGTTACGGTATGGGCACCGTACGCAAAGGTTTTCTTGATAGCGGTAGGCAAAGTGAAGATCCTCTCGATAAATGGTGCAGCAAACTACAACTGCGATGTTTAACAAATCCGACGCTGCAAAAACAAAGCCGGTGCGGCCCTTCGGGGCCCGCACCGGCTTGCCGGCTTAACTTGCCTTTTTCGACGCTGCCGGACTTGCCACGGCCAGCGTGATTACTTGCGCAGGCCCAGACGCTCGATCAGGTTGCGATAGCTGTCGGCGTTCTTGCCCTTCAGGTAGTCAAGCAGTTTGCGACGCTGGCTGACCATCTTCAGCAGGCCGCGGCGCGAGTGGTGATCTTTCGCGTTGGCCTTGAAATGACCGGTCAGCCCGTTGATGCGGGCGGTGAGAAGCGCGACCTGGACTTCCGGGGAACCGGTGTCGCCTTGGGCGCGCTGGAAGTCGTTGACGATCTGCGACTTGGATGCGGTATCGAGAGCCATGTGGGTGTTTACTCTTTTCGTTCTGCCAATCAGAAGCGGACGATTATACCGAACGCTGGCCGGAAAACTCAATCGTTATCAAGATTGTTGCGCTGTGGCAACCGTCGAAACGAGACGTTTCGGTGACAATGTGCCGTTTCCGTCGCATTCCCCCAGTCCGAGGTAACGGCCTTCGCCGTAAATACGCACCAGCCCCGCTGCGCCGCAGGGAGCTGCAAGCACACGTCCCTGCAGAAGCAGGCCAGCCTGGAAGGCATCGAGTTCGATGCGCGGCAGATGACCCACCAGCGCATCGACCGGCGCCAATAGCCCGACGCGCGACTCCGCAGGCAGCGCCTCCAACGCCGTGAGCGTAACGGCCTCGTCCACGTTGAAAGGTCCGATCCTCGTCCGGCGCAATTCGGTCAGATGGCCGCCGCAACCGAGCAAGCGCCCCAGGTCGATGGCCAGCGTGCGGACATACGTTCCCTTGCTGCAATCGACGCGGATCCGCAACGAATCCCCTTCCACGCCGAGCAGTTCGAGCGAATGGATCGTCACGGGGCGCGCGGCGCGCTCGACCTCGATTCCCGCGCGAGCGTATTCGTACAGGGGCTTGCCGTCGCGCTTGAGCGCCGAATACATCGGCGGAACCTGCTCGATTTCACCCGTCAGCGCCGCCAGTGCCTGGCGGATCGAATCGTCCGTTACGTGCACGGGAGCCGTTGCGATCGCCGCTCCTTCCGCGTCTCCGGTGTCCGTTTCGATGCCGAGCCGCACGGTGGCCTCGTAGGCCTTGTCGGCATCGAGCAGCATCTGCGAGAACTTGGTGGCCTCGCCCAGCGTCAGCGGCAGCAATCCGGTCGCCATCGGGTCCAGCGTTCCGGTGTGCCCCGCCTTCGCCGCATTCAGGAGACGGCGCGCCGTCTGCAGTGCGGCGTTCGATGTCAGGCCGCGGGGCTTGTCGAGCAGCAGGACGCCGTCGACGATCCGGCGTTGATGCCGGAATTGTTTCGATGCTTTCAAATCTGCTCAGCTCTCCGGATCGTCCTTGTGGCGGGCGTCATCATCCCGAACCACCTGGTCGATGAGCTGCGACATGCGACTGCCGCGTTCGACCGAACTGTCGTAATGGAAATGCAGCTCGGGCAGGGTGTGGATGCGCACCCGTTTGCCGAGTTCGCGACGCAGGAAGCCGCTCGCGCGATGCAGCCCCGTCAGGATCTCGTCGAGCCCTTCCTCGCCCTTCATCGACGTGAAAAAAACTTTCGCGTGCGCGTAATCGGGCGTGATCTCGACGTCGGTCAAAGTGATGAACCCCACGCGGGGGTCCTTCACTTCGAGCCGGATCAGCTCGGCCAGCTCGCGGCGGACCTGCTCGGCGACGCGCTGGCTTCTGGAAAACTCCTTGGGCATGATTTACAGGGTCCGGGCGATTTCCTGGATCTCGAACACCTCGAGCTGGTCACCTTCCTGGACGTCGTTGAAGTTGCGGATCGAAAGGCCGCACTCGAAACCGAACTTGACCTCCTTGACGTCGTCCTTGAAGCGCTTGAGCGACTCGAGCTCGCCGTTGTGGATGACGACGTGGTTGCGAAGGACCCGCACCTGCGACCCGCGCTTGACCACGCCTTCGAGCACATAACAGCCCGCGACGGTTCCGACCTTCGGCACCTTGAACACCTGCCGCACCTCGACCAAACCGATGACGTTCTCGCGGCGTTCCGGCGCCAGCATTCCGGAGAGCGCGGCCTTCACCTCGTCGACCGCGTCGTAGATGATGTTGTAGTAGCGGATATCGACGCCGAAGGTTTCCGCCAGCTTGCGGGCGCCCGCATCGGCACGGGTATTGAAGCCGATGATGACCGCTCCGGAAGCCTGCGCGAGGTTGACGTCCGATTCCGAGATCGCGCCCACCGCAGAGTGGATCGCGTTGACCCGGACTTCGTCGGTCGACAGCTTGTTCAACGCCTGCACCAGGGCTTCCTGCGAACCCTGCACGTCCGCCTTGATGATCAGCGGCAGCGTCTTGACTTCGCCTTCCGCCATCTGCTCGAACATGCTTTCGAGCTTCGCCGCCTGCTGCTTCGCCAGTTTGACCTCGCGATACTTACCCTGACGGAACAGCGCGATTTCGCGCGCCTTCTTCTCGTCGGCCAGCGCGATCGCCTCGTCGCCCGCGGCCGGTACGTCCGACAGGCCAAGAACTTCGACCGGAATCGACGGACCGGCATGGTCGATCGCCTTGCCGTTCTCATCGAGCATCGCCCGGATGCGCCCGAACGTCGCTCCCACGAGCATCACGTCGCCCTTGCGCAGCGTCCCGGACAGCACGAGCAGCGATGCGACCGGGCCGCGGCCCTTGTCGAGCCGCGCCTCGATGATCAAGCCCTTCGCGGGCGAATCGACCGGCGCCGTCAGTTCGAGCACTTCGGCTTGCAGCAGCACGGCTTCGAGCAGCGAATCGATGCCCACACCGGTTTTCGCCGACACGTTGATGAACATCACGTCGCCGCCGTACTCCTCGGGCAGCACGCCTTCCGCAACAAGTTCCTGCTTGACGCGATCCGGATTGGCGTCGGGCTTGTCGATCTTGTTGACCGCGACGACGAGCGGCACGTTGGCCGCCTTCGCATGGTGAATCGCTTCGCGTGTCTGCGGCATCACGCCGTCGTCGGCAGCGACCACCAGGATGACGATGTCGGTCGCCTTGGCGCCCCGGGCACGCATCGCGGTGAACGCCTCGTGGCCCGGCGTATCGAGGAAAGTGAGCATGCCGCGCGGCGTTTCGACGTGGTACGCGCCGATATGCTGCGTGATGCCGCCCGCTTCACCGGAAGCGACTTTCGCTCGCCGGATGTAGTCGAGCAGCGACGTCTTGCCGTGGTCGACGTGGCCCATGACCGTGACGACCGGCGCCCGCGGCTCGACCGCCGCGTCGTGATGCGCTTCGGCGCTCTCGAGGTAGGTATCCGGATCGTCGAGCTTCGCGGCGAACGCCTTGTGCCCCATTTCCTCGACCAGGATCATTGCCGTTTCCTGGTCCAGCACCTGGTTGATCGTCACCATCGACCCCATCTTCATGAGAATCTTGATGACCTCGGCCGCCTTGACCGACATCTTGTGTGCGAGGTCGGCAACGGAAATGGTTTCCGGCACGTGAATTTCGCGCACGACAGGTTCGGTCGGAGCCTGGAAGCTCTTGTGCTCGTCCTGTGCGCCGCGCCTGCCGCCTCCGCGCGCTCCGCGCCACGATCCGGTAGTCGCGCCGACTTCTCCGCGCGTCTTCAGGCCACGGCGCTTCGCGCTTTCGCCAGCCGTATCGCCGCGCGCCGTTCGCTTCGCGTCCTTGCCGGCGGGTTTTTCCTCGGTCTTGGCGGGGCGGTGCAGCGTGCCGGCGGGCGCCTTGGCGGCCTCCTTGGGCTGCGGCTTGGCTGCTTCGGCACGCCGCTCAGCCTCGGCACGCACCCGTGCCTCTTCTTCGGCACGACGTGCTTCAGCGGCCGCACGTGCAGCCGCTTCGCGATCCTGCTTGGCCTTCAGGTCCGCAGCCTGGCGGGCGCGCAGTTCTTGGTGCCGGCGCGCTTCACGTTCACGGGCAGCGCGCTCTTCGTCACTCAGGATCGACACTCGCAGCGGCGGCCTGGACGGCGCGCGGACGGGAGCCTCGGGCTTCGCCGGTGCGCCAGATTCCACCGTTGCAGGCTCGGGTTCCGGTCGCGGTTCGGGCTCGGGTTGCGGTTCGGGCTCTGGTTCGGGCTCCGGCTCGGGTTCCGGCTCGACGATGGGCTCGGGTTCCGGTTCGGGTTCGCGCACCGGTTCCGGTTCTGGAATGGCTTCCGCAACGGGCTCGACAATGTTTTCGGGCTCGGGGGTCGGCTCGATTTCACCCATCGGCAAGCCTGCGGTTTCCTCTTCGATCTGCGCGCTCTCGAGCGAGCCAGTCTCGGCGCTCACCTCATCGCGCTTCATGAAGACGCGCTTCTTGCGCACTTCGACCTGGACGGTGCGGGCACGGCCTGACGAATCGGTGGCACGAATTTCCGACGTTTGCTTGCGGGTCAGGGTGATCTTGCCTTTCGGCTGGCTCTGCCCGTGAGACCGGCGCAGGTATTCGAGCAGTCTGGCCTTGTCCTGTTCAGTCAGCAGTTGATCGGCACCGGTCTTCTCGACTCCGGCCTTCTGCAACTGCTCGAGCAGCACCGAGGCCGGCATCTTAAGTTCGCCGGCGAACTGGGTTACGCTCATCTGTTCCATCAATGCCCTCCCGTCATTCTTCGAACCAGTGCGCCCGCGCGACCGAAATCAACGCACTTGCCCGTTCTTGTTCGATCCCGGCGATCTCGACCAGCTCATCCACAGCCAGGTCGGCCAGATCATCCCGGGTCAGGACACCGTGCCGGGCCAGCGTGGCGGCAAGCGACTTGTCCATTCCTTCCAGGTTGATCAGGTCGTCGGAAACGTTCTCCAGATGCTCTTCCGTGACGATCGCCTCGGTAAGAAGCACATTTCGAGCCCGATTACGCAGCTCGTTGACCGTACCCTCGTCGAAAGCCTCGATCTCGAGCATCTCCGCGAGCGGCACATATGCGATTTCCTCGAGCGACGAGAAACCTTCGTCGATCAGGATATCCGCGAGTTCATCATCCACATCGAGCTTTTCCATGAACAGCTCGCGCAGCCCCTCGCGTTCCTGGCCGGTCTTCTGCGCGGACTCTTCCTCACTCATCAGATTGATCGTCCAGCCCGTGAGTTCGGAAGCGAGCTTGACGTTCTGCCCGTTGCGCCCGATCGCGATCGCCAGGTTGTTCTCGTCGACCACGACATCCATGGCGTGGCTTTCCTCGTCAACGACGATGGACACCACTTCGGCCGGCTGCAAGGCTGCGATGACGAACTGCGCCGGATCGGCTGACCAGACGATGATGTCGATCTGCTCGCCGGCAATTTCGTTGCGCACCGCGGTGACGCGCGAACCGCGCAGGCCGACGCACGTGCCGATCGGATCGATGCGCGGATCGTTCGACTGCACGGCGATCTTCGCCCGCAGGCCAGGGTCGCGTGCGCAGGCCTTGATCTCGAGCAGCCCGTCCTCGATTTCCGGGACTTCGAGCTCGAAGAGCTTGCCGACGAATTCCGGCGCGGTGCGTGACAGGATCAACTGCGGGCCCCGGGCGCCCCGATCGATACGCAGCAGGAATGCCTTGACCCGGTCGCCGACGCGCAAGTTTTCCCGCGGAATCATCTGGTCGCGCGGGATCACGGCTTCGAGCCGGCCGATCTCGATGATCGCGTTGCCGCGCTCCATGCGCTTGATCGAGCCCGAAACCAGGTGTTCCTTGCGTTCGAGGAAGTCGTTCAGGATCTGCTCGCGCTCGGCGTCGCGGATGCGCTGCAGGATGACCTGCTTGGCCGCCTGGGCGCCGATGCGACCGAAATCGATTGGCTCGAGCGGCTCCTCGATGTATTCCCCGAGCTCGATACCCGGGACCATCTCGCGGGCGTCGATGATGCCCATCTCGGCTTCGTCGTTGACGACCTCCTCGTCGGGCATCACGACCCAGCGGCGGAAAGACTCGTAGTCCCCGGTGTCGCGATCGATCGTTACACGCACGTCGGCTTCATCGTTGATGCGTTTCTTGGTTGCGGAGGCGAGCGCACTCTCCAGTGCGCCGAAGACGATGTCCTTGGCCACATTCTTTTCGCGCGCCAGCGCATCCACAAGCAGCAATATCTCGCGGCTCATTAATCAAAACCTCCACATCCGAAAGCTCAAAACTTGGGTACCAGGCGTGCTTTCTCGATTTCATCGAAGGGAAAGGCGACGTCGCCTTTGTCGGTGTGCAAACGCACCACGCCTTCGCTCAGTCCCTCGAGCACCCCGATGAAATTTCGCTGATTGCCGATCGGCATGCGCAGCCGGACCTGCACTTCGTCGCCCGCGAAGCGTTCGAAGTCGGCGGTTTTTTTCAGCGGCCGATCAAGGCCTGGCGAGGACACTTCGAGCCGGTCGTAGTCGACGTTCTCGACTTCGAACACGCGGGTGAGCTGATTGCTGACCGTGGCGCAATCGTCCACCGTCACGCCCCGCTCGATATCGATGAAGACGCGCATCAGCCGCCCTTTCGGGGAAGTCTCGAAATCGACCAGCTCGAAGCCGAGCCCGCTGACCACCTGTTCAACCAGACCTTCGACGTCCATTTCCACGCCCACAAATAAAAAATGGGCTAACGCCCATCCCTGTTGATTCCAACCGAAAACTGGAGGACCGAAAATTAGACCCGCCAAAGCCTTGAAATTATAACTGCTATATCGAAGGCAGGCAATTCACACACCCCTGTTCCAATCTGGCCGGCCAGCGCTCCCCATCAAGCGCGGCGGCTGTCCCGCTGGTCCTCCTGCCGGTCCCGCTCTATCATCGGCGCGATGGCTTCAATACGCCCCCGTACGTTCGCCCCATGCAAAATATCCCTCAGGAGACCGTAATGACGCACCCCCTTTCGGCACTGCGACCGACCCCGCCGCTCCCGGGCGGCAACTATCCGCACCTGCTCGAGCCTCTCGATCTGGGCTTCTGCACGCTGAAGAACCGCGTGCTGATGGGGTCGATGCATACCGGTCTGGAAGAATCCGGCAACGGGTTCGAGAAGCTCGCCGCCTTCTACGCACGGCGCGCGCGCGGGGGAGTCGGGCTGATCGTCACCGGAGGCATCGCCCCCAACGCGGACGGCGTGATCTTTCCGGGCGCATCGATGCTGACGAGCGAGGACGAGGTCCCGCACCATCGCGCGATCGCCGCGGCGGTGCATGCCGAAGGCGGGAAGATCTGCATGCAGATCCTGCACACGGGCCGCTACGCCTATCATCGCGGCTCGGTCGCGCCGTCGGCGCTGAAGGCACCGATCTCTCCGGCGAACCCGCGCGAAATGAACGAAGCCGACATCGAGCGCACGATCGAAGACTACGCGCGCTGCGCGGCTCTGGCCAAAAGTGCCGGCTACGACGGCGTCGAGGTGATGGGGTCGGAAGGCTACCTGATCAACGAGTTCACCGTGCCACACACCAACCACCGCACTGACGGCTGGGGCGGCAGCGTCGGGAACCGGCACCGGTTTCCCGTCGAGATCGTGCGGCGCGTGCGTGAGCGCGTCGGCGCCGAATTCATCATCATCTATCGGCTGTCGATGCTCGATCTCGTCGAGGGCGGCGCGCCGTGGGAAGAAATCGTCGCGCTGGCGAAAGCTGTCGAAGCGGCGGGCGCGACGCTGATCAACACCGGAGTCGGTTGGCATGAAGCGCGTATCCCGACGATCGCGACAATGGTCCCGCGCGGCGCGTTCAGCTGGGTGACGCGGCGCATGAAAGGCGAAGTCGGCATCCCGCTGATCACGTCAAACCGCATCAACACGCCCGAAGTCGCCGAAAACGTGCTCACGCGCGGCGACGCCGACATGGTGTCGATGGCACGGCCGTTCCTCGCCGACCCGGATTTCGTCGTCAAGGCCGCAACCGGCCGCGCGGCGGAGATCAACACCTGCATCGCCTGCAACCAGGCCTGCCTCGACCACATCTTCGAAGCGAAGCCGTGCACCTGTCTCGTGAACCCGATCGCGTGCCGCGAGCTCGAGTTCGTCATCACCCCGGCGACAGCGAAAAAGCGCGTCGCGGTGGTGGGCGCCGGCCCGGCTGGCATGGCCGCCGCCGCGACGGCTGCCGAACGGGGCCACAGCGTCACGCTGTTCGACAGCGCCGCCGAAATCGGCGGGCAGTTCAACCTCGCGAAGCACATTCCCGGCAAGGAGGAATTCGCCGAGACGCTGCGTTACTTCCGCCATCGGCTCGACAAGGCCGGCGTCGAGGTGAAGCTCGAGCGGCGCGTCGGCGCGAACGATCTCGTCGGCCGTTTCGATACCGTGCTGCTCGCGACCGGCATCTCGCCGCGCACGCCGGACATCCCCGGCATCGATCACCCGAAGGTCACGAGCTATGTCGACGTGATCACCCGCCGAAAGGCGGTTGGCCGGACGGTCGCGGTCATCGGCGCGGGCGGCATCGGCTTCGACGTCAGCGAATTCCTGACTCATGCGGACCTCGCCGACGACCCGATCGAGCACTACCGGCGCGAGTGGGGCATCGACGCGACCTACGCACGGCGCGGCGGACTCGGGACGGCGTCGGAAGAAAAACCGCCGCGGCAACTGTGGTTGCTGCAGCGCAAGCCGACGAAAGTTGGCGAAGGGCTGGCGAAAACCACGGGCTGGATCCGCCGCACGCTGCTCGCGCGCCGGGGCGTGAAGATGCTCGCCGGCGTCCGCTACGAGAAGATCGACGACGCCGGCCTGCACCTGCGCATAGGCGACGAGAGGCAGGTCCTGCCGGTCGACACAGTCGTCGTTTGCGCCGGCCAGGAGCCGCTGCGCGACCTCGAGGCACCGCTGCAGGCGGCCGGGATGCCGGTGATCCGGATCGGCGGCGCGGACGTTGCCGCCGAACTCGATGCGAAGCGCGCCATCGACCAAGGCACGCGCGTCGCGGCCGCGCTCTGAAAGTCTCCCCGCCCGGATGGCTCACAAACCGGGCGGGGCGTGCAGGGCGTGCGTGACGAAGGACTGATCCCGGGGCGGACGCTCCAGCCAGTCGGAGTGTTGCAGCGTGCTACGCATGTCCTCGAGACCGCTCGCCCAGTGGTCGCGCATCGTCAGGGGGCCGAACTCGTAGTCTTTCGCGAGTCCGTCCCATTCCTTTTCCTGATAGATGAGGTGGATCACGCTGACTTGGCGCCCACAGGCCCACGGACCCGCCTTGCGGCACCACTCGTCGCCGAGGCGCGTATCGTCCGGGATGTACTCGAGGAGTTCCCGGATCAGGCGGCGGAGTTCCTGCTCGCGCGCCATCAGATCGGTGATCGCGCGAGTGCGGCTCGAATACTGGATGTCCTTCTGGCGCTCCTGCGCGTCCCAGATGTTCGTCGGAACGGTTCCCAGCGCGCTCCACAGGTCCACCTGGAACGCCAGTGTGTCGCGCCGAGGCTGGGCCTCGAGGACGTGGCTCAGAGGGGTATTCGATATGAGGCCGCCGTCCCAGTAGAACTCGCCGTCTATCTCAACGGGCGGGAAACCGGGCGGGAGGGAGCCGGAAGCGATGAAATGTTCCAGCCGCAGGCGTCCCTTCCACGGGCCCGTCGTGTTGTCGAAATATTCGAAATTACCGGTGCGCACATTGACCGCTCCCACCGATACCCGCGGCTGCCCCGCATTGATGCGATCGAGGTCCACGAGCCGTGAAAGCGTCTCGTGCAGTTGGGACGTGTCGTAATAGCTCACGTCTGCTTCCGGTAGTGTCAGCGCCATCCACGGCGGCGGCAGACGAGGGGTGAAGAATCCCTTCTGGCCTTCGACCACCGCACGCCATGCGGCCACCGCGTTGAAGAGGCGGCGTGCATCCGCACCGGACTGCTCGACCCAGTGCTGAACCAGGTCGGCGGCGGGCTGGACGAAAACCGGCTGGCACACCGTCTCCCAGAACGCTCTCAGGCGATCGACCCGCTCCCCGGGAGGAGTGCCGGCGATGAGGGCGACGTTCAACGCGCCGATCGAAATGCCTGCGAGCCAGTCCGGCTCGATGCCCGCTTCGTCCAGCCCCTCGAAGACGCCCGCCTGATACGACCCCAGCGCGCCGCCGCCCTGGAGCACCAGGGCGACAGTCTCGAACGGCAATTTTTTGCGCTGCGAGCGGGATAGCATCGGCATCGAAGGAGGGGCGGGCACATCGCGCCTGGAGGCGCGAAGGAATCCGCTGCCTGCTCAGTGCATGTACCAGCCGTGACTCACCATGAACGACTGACCGGTGAAAGCGGCACCGGGGAACGCGGCGAGGAACAGCACGGTGCGGGCGATCTCGTCGACCGTCGCGAACTCCCCATCGACGGTATCGCCGAGCATTACCTTGCTGACCACCTCCTCTTCGCTGATCCCAAGCTCCTTCGCTTGCTCGGGGATCTGTTTGTCCACCAGCGGAGTGCGCACGAAACCCGGGCAGACGACGTGCGAGCGCACGCCGTGCGCCGCCCCCTCCTTCGCCAGCACCCGTGCCAGCCCGAGCAGGCCATGCTTGGCCGTCACGTAGCCGGACTTCAACGGCGATGCCAGATGGGAATGGACCGAGCCGATGTAGATCACGACGCCGCCGCGGTCGTCGGCATACATGTGGCGCAGTGCCGCGCGCGTCGTGAGAAACGCGCCGTCGAGGTGGACGGCCAGCAGCTTCTTCCAGTCGGCGAACGAGAAGGCGACGATCGGGTTGACGATCTGGATGCCGGCATTCGAGACCAGCACATCGACGCTGCCGTATTTCGCCGCCACTTCGTCGATGACGCGATCGACTGCCGCTTCGTCGGTCACGTCCATCGCGAGCCCGCTCGCCTGCCCGCCCAGAGCGACGATCCCGCGCGCCACTTCATCGGCGCTCTTCAGATCGAGGTCCGTGACCGCGACTGTTGCTCCTGCGCGCGCGAGATGCTCGGCGATCGCCTTGCCGATGCCGCTGCCGGCGCCGGTGACGACAGCGACCTTCCCATCCAGCCGTTCGCTCATCGGAAAAACTCCTTTCCTGAATGGCAGTCGTTAGAGATAGAAATCTGGGTCACGCGGACGGGGAAAGCAAGAAAGGGTCGTAAGCGCGTATCTCCTCCCGCCCTCACTTGCCCGGATCACCCAGGCTCAACCTTCCTTTTTCACTGAAGCGCGTCACGCCGAACGCGCCTCCGCCCAGCTTGCCGCGCAGAACGTAGGGCACGCCGTCGAGCGTACTGCCCTCGACGACCGCGAGCGCCTGCCGCATCGCGGTGAAGGCCGCTCCTCGTCGGGCAGCCTCGGATAATCGGGGATGCCTGACGATCAGAGCTGGGTCTGGACGCTCTCGACGGTGATCACGAGTGCGCCGCGCGCCCACGGAAAAGCCGACTTCGCACGCTCGGCGAGTTCGCCCTCTTCCACGATGGCAGCCGTTCCCCGCAGGACGCAGCCCTGTCCCGGACCGTGATTCCCTTGGACGGAGCGGGATGCGACGAGCACCTGGACGCGATTGTTGCGTTGCAGGTTCTCCTCGGTCTTGCGGTAATAGCCGGCCGGCATGACCAGCCGGTCCTCGTCGAACCCCAGCCGGCGCAGATACTCGCCCCAGTTGCCCACGACGTGGGGCCCGTCCGGCCCTTCCGTGACGATGGTCACGAATTCGGTCTTGTCCAGGAGCTCCCGGGTCACGGCATCGATTGCGCTCATTGTTGTTCCTTTTCAGCGGATGGCAGGGATCGAGCAGCTCCCGCATGGGGAGTCGCTCATTGGGCAGCGGGCTCGCGGAATCAGTTCTTGACGTGCGCGGCGAGCTTCAGCCAGGTGTCGATCACCGTGTCCGGGTTCAGCGAAATCGTCTGGATGCCTTCGTCCATCAGCCATTCGGCGAAATCCGCGTGATCCGACGGGCCCTGGCCGCAGATGCCGACGTATTTGCCGAGGCGGTTCGCCGACTGGATCGCCATCGACAGCAGCTGCTTGACGGCGGGGTCGCGCTCGTCGAACGCATGCGCGACGAGGCCGGAGTCACGGTCGAGGCCGAGCGTGAGCTGCGTCAGGTCGTTCGAGCCGATCGAGAAGCCGTCGAAATGCTCGAGGAACGCGTCGGCGAGCAACGCGTTCGACGGGATCTCGCACATCATGATCAGCTTGAGATCATTGACGCCACGCTTCAGGCCGTGTTCGGCGAGCAACTCGACGACGCCGGCGGCCTCCTCGACGTTGCGCACGAACGGAATCATGATCTGCACGTTCGTCAGGCCAAGCTCGTTCCGCACCTTCTTCATCGCCGTGCATTCGAGTTCGAAACAGTCGCGGAAGCTGTGCGCAATGTAGCGCGACGCGCCGCGAAAGCCCAGCATCGGGTTCTCTTCCTCCGGCTCGTAGATCTCGCCGCCGAGGAGCTTGCGGTACTCGTTCGACTTGAAGTCCGACATGCGCACGATCACCGGCTTCGGATAGAACGCCGCGGCGATCGTCGCGACCCCTTCGACGAGCTTCTCGATGAAGAATTGCTTCGGCGTCGCGTAGCCGCGCGAGCGGCGCAGGATTTCGTCCCTCAGGCTCGCCGGGACCTGGCCGAGTTCGAGGATCGCCTTCGGGTGGATGCCGATCATGTTGTTGATGACGAACTCGAGGCGCGCAAGGCCGACACCGCCGTTCGGGATCTGCGCGAACTCGAACGCGAGCTCCGGGTTGCCGACGTTCATCATGATCTTGACCGGAATTTCCGGCAGGTTGCCCATGTCGGTCGTGACGACCTCGAAGTCGAGCCGGCCGCGATAGACGTAGCCGGTGTCGCCTTCGGCGCACGACACGGTCACCGAGTCGCCCTCGTCGAGCACTTCGGTCGCGTTGCCGCAGCCGACGATCGCCGGGATGCCGAGCTCGCGCGCGATGATCGCCGCGTGGCAGGTGCGCCCGCCGCGGTTCGTGACGATCGCGCTGGCGCGCTTCATCACCGGCTCCCAGTTCGGGTCGGTCATGTCGGTGACGAGGATGTCGCCGGCCTGAACGCGGCTCATCTCGGACGCGTCGGCAACGATCCGCACCGTGCCGACGCCGATCTTCTGGCCGATCGCGCGGCCGTGCGTCAGCGACTTGCCGTACTGCTTGAGGCGGTACTTTTCCATCACGTGGCCGGACGACTGGCTCTTCACCGTCTCGGGACGCGCCTGCAGGATGTACAGCTTGCCGTCCCCGCCGTCCTTGCCCCACTCGATGTCCATCGGCCGGCCGTAATGCTTCTCGATGATCACGGCGTAACGCGCGAGTTCGAGCACGTCCTCGTTCGTCAGCGAGAATTTGACGCGATCGGCTTCGGCGACATCGACGGTGCGAACCGACTTGCCCGCCTCCTTCTTGTCGGCGAAAACCATCTTGATCAGCTTCGAACCCAGGTTGCGGCGGATCACCGCCGGCTTGCCGAGCGCGAGCGTCGACTTGTGCACGTAGAACTCGTCCGGGTTCACCGCCCCCTGCACCACCGTCTCGCCGAGCCCGTAGGACGCGGTGATGAAGACGACGTCGTTGAAACCGGATTCGGTGTCGATCGTGAACATCACGCCCGACGCGCCGGTATCCGAGCGCACCATGCGCTGCACGCCCGCCGACAGCGCGACCTCGGCATGCGTGAAGCCCTTGTGCACGCGGTACGAGATCGCGCGGTCGTTGTACAGCGACGCGAACACTTCCTTCATCGCGTGCAGGATGTGCTCGTAGCCGTGGATGTTCAGGAAAGTTTCCTGCTGGCCGGCGAACGACGCGTCGGGCAGATCCTCGGCGGTCGCCGACGAGCGCACCGCGAAGCTCCCCTCGCCTTCGGCGGTCAACGCGTTGTACGCTGTGCGAATCTCCTCTTCGAGGTTGGCCGGGAAAGGCGTATCGACGATCCACTGGCGGATCTGCGCGCCGGTCTTCGCCAGCGTGTTCACGTCATCCACGTCGAGCGTTTCGAGCGCGGCACTGATGCGCCCGGCAAGCCCCTGATGGGCCAGGAATTCACGGAACGCGTCGGCGGTGGTCGCGAAACCGCCGGGAACACGAACGCTGGCAGGCAGCTGGCTGATCATCTCGCCGAGCGAGGCGTTCTTGCCACCGACCTGCTCCACGTCTGACATGCGCAGTTCAGTGAAGGGAATGACGTAACGAGTCATGAATGGCCTTTCGGTTTTGTGGGGGAGAAAGCAAAATCCGATTTTAGCGAAAAATGCTGCTCTGCCGCACGGCAGGTTTTCCCCAATGCCACTTTTCCGGCGCAAAACATGAGCGACACTCCCATCCGCACCGTCTTTTTCATCTCCGACGGCACTGGCATCACTGCCGAAACGCTCGGCCACAGCCTCCTCGCCCAGTTTCCCGGCGCCCGCTTCCGGCAAGTCCGCGTGCCGTTCGTCGATGATCTCGACAAGGCGCTCGACTGCGCGCGCCAGATCCGCGAAACCGCGGTGACGGACGGCGTGCGCCCGATCGTCTTCAGCACGCTGGTCAACCCCGACCCGCTGAGCGGGCTGCGCGAAATCGATGCGCTGTTCGTCGATCTGTTCGAGCAGTTCATCAATCCGCTCGAAGCCGAACTCGGGCAGCGTTCGACGCACACCGTCGGCCGCTTTCACGGCATCGCAGAGAGCAGCGACTACAAGGCGCGCATCGAGGCGATCAACTTCGCGATGGCGCACGACGACGGCGTGTCGACGGACGGCGAACTGGCCGACGCCGACGTGATCCTCGTCGGCGTTTCTCGCTCGGGCAAGACGCCGACGAGCCTGTATCTGGCGGTTCAGTTCGGCGTCAAGGCCGCGAACTATCCGCTGATTCCGGAAGACTTCGAACGCAACAAACTCCCCGGAGAGCTGCATCGCCATCGCAGCAAGCTCTTCGGCCTGACGATCGCGCCGGAGCGCCTGTCGCAGATCCGCCAGGAGCGGCGCCCGAACAGCCGCTACGCGTCGATCGAAAACTGCCGCTTCGAGATCGACGCGGCACAAAAGCTGATGCGCCGCGAAAACATCCAGTGGCTCGATTCCACCAGCAAGTCCATCGAAGAGATATCAGCTACCATTCTGCAGGCCGTGCGGCTGAACCGCCCGGTGTACTGACTCCGATAACGGCGATCGACACCCAAACAGGAATTTTCATGAAACGAACACGTCAAAAGCGCCGCGGTGGTTTGGGCCGCGAAGCCGAACAGCTGATCTGGCTCGCAACGGGCCTGGCCGAATCCGGCAGCCGTGCCGAAGACCATTACTGGGACCGCCACTTGTGCGCGGCCATCGACCGCCTGCTCGCCGACAGCGAAGAGGAGACCCTGAACGCCGCGCTCGACCACCTGTACAGCGCCGACTCGCCCGGCTACGACGAACTGGCCGACTTCATCGAATCGCGCGCCGAAAGCGCACCAGGCGTCTCGGCCGAGCACGACGTCCTGCTGATCGCCGCGCCGGTGCTTGCGTGGTCGCGCTACCGCATCCCGGCGACGACCGTTTCGCCCGCGGTGCTCGCGAACCTGCGGGTGCATCTGCAGGCCCACGTCCTCGCCGATCGCGTCAAGCTCGCGCTGGCCGATTTTCTCTTCAGCCCCGACCAGTTACCGCAGGGCTACAGCCCCACTGCCGAATTCGCCGCGAAGCTGGGGCAGGCGGCGCTTTCCGGCCGCGACCTGCATATCGAGACCGAAGGGATGCCCGAGACGGCGCAGTTCCTGTCGGACACCCGCTATCTGCTTGCCGCGATCGCGGTGCCGAAAGGCGAAGCGCTGTTCGGCTGGCAACAGGCGGGCGGATCGCGCGACCAGTCCCTCAGCCAGTGGCGCAAGCAGGGAGGCGCGTGCCTGATGCCCCTGCTGCCGGGTTGCGCGATGGAAGTCGTGTTGCCCGACGCCTATTTCGCCGCCAGCCGGCAGGCCGACAAGGACAGCCGGCCGTACGCGATCCGCGCCTCGGTGGCTTTCCTCGGCGCCGAGATGGAAGCGCCGGCCGGCAACCTGCGCGCAGTGATCGCGCCGTTCCACGAGCGCGAGCTCGAGGAATACCGCGTCGGCCTGACGTTGCGCGGCAAGGACGAGGTGGTGCACGGCGTCGTCTGGCCGCTGCTCGGGGCCGAGGACGACAACGCCGACAGTCCGGCACAGATCGAAGCGGTGCTGCGCGACTGCGGCGTCACCGAAATCGTGAACCTCGACCACCGTTTCCCGCTCGAATACTGCGATGACTGCGGCGCGCCGCTCTACCCTTCCCCTGAAGGGGAGATCGTGCACGCCGAAATGCCCGAAGAACACGGCGAGGCCGCACCCCGCCACCTGCACTGAAGCAGCGCCGGCAGTCGGGCCCGACATGAGGAGTCGTACATGAGCCGCAAAGTCGACAAGCCCGAAGCCGAATGGCGCGCGCAGCTCACTCCCGCGCAATTCCAGGTCACGCGGGAAAAAGGCACCGAGCGCGCCTTCACCGGGGAATACTGGGATTGCTGGGACAAAGGCGAGTACCACTGCATAGGCTGCGGCGCGCCGCTGTTCAGTTCGGAACACAAGTTCGACGCCGGCTGCGGCTGGCCGAGTTTCTGGACCGCTGCGGCGCCCGAAAACGTCGAGACCGCAGAGGACCGCAGCCACTTCATGCAGCGCACCGAAGTGCTGTGCCACGAATGCGGCGCCCACCTCGGGCACGTGTTCGAGGACGGCCCGCAGCCGACGGGCTTGCGCTACTGCATCAATTCGGCATCGATCCGGCTCGAACCGGAAGCGTCCGCGAATGACGGCCAGCCGCGAGGACCGCAATCGACCGGCTAGCAGCTGTCGCCGTGCAGCCGCTCATTGGCCGGCGCGAGCCTGCACCAGCGACGCGAGAAGCGGCGACGAGAAGTCGCGACGATAGAGCACGATGACGACGATCGTCGTGACCGCAATGAACAGCCACGGCTGGATGAACCAGGTGACTGCGGCGATGCCGAAATAATAGGCGCGGATGCCGCGGTTGAACTCGTCGCCGGCCAGCCAGTTCACAGTCGCGAGCCGGTTCACCGTCGCCTCGGCATTTTCGCCGCGGCCAATGTACGGGCTCGCGCCGATCAGGATCGACAGCAGGTTGAACTGGCGCAGCGACCACGTGAACTTGAAATACGCGACGACGAACACCGTCAATAGCAGCAGCAGCTTCACTTCCGATACTGCGCGCGAGGTTTCCCGTGCGAACGGCAGGTCGGCGGCAAAGCGGATCACCTGGTCGAGTGCGCCGAGCACTGCGAGCAGGCCGGCGATGATGTAGATCGTCGTGCTCGCATAGAACGACACGCTCTGCATCAGGTTACCGACCAGCGCCGCGTCGGTCATGCGCATCTCGCGCTGCACGAGCTGGCGCGCCCACTCCAGCCGGTAACGGTGGGTGACTCCCATCAGGCCGTCTCGGGCCCAGCGGCTGCGTTCCGAAAACCAGCCATAGCCCACCCACGCGACGAGGAACCAGCACAGTCCCGCCCAATCGGGTGCCGAGATTGCCGTCATGAATTCCTTCATTGCGTCCGTTGCTCAGGAGGCGCGCAGGAAGTCGCTCACGATGCGAATTTGCGACGCGTCCATCAACACCGGCGCGTGACCGACGCCCGGGAACTCCGCGCTCTGCGCGCGCGGCCCGGACTGCGCCATCCGCGCAACGGTCTCCGCTTCCAGCAGATCCGATTCCGCGCCGCGAATCACCAGTGTCGGGCAGCGGATCGCCTTGTACACATCCCACAGATCGACATCGACGGTGATCGGCGTATGGCGGAAGACATCCCCGATCCCGGGGTCATAAACCATGGCGAAACCGCCTTCGACCGGCCTGACCGAATATTCCGTGAGGTGTCGCCACTGCGCGTCGGTCAGCGGGCCGAACGGTGCACTGATCTCGCGTATCCAGGCTTCGGCGGCAGCCATGCTGGGGAATTTGGGGGCATTGCCGACGTATTCGCCGATCCGTTGCAGTGACACCGCGGTGATCACCGGGCCGACGTCGTTGAGCACCAGGCGCGAGATCGGCGTGTGTGGCTGGCTGGCGATCAGCATGCCGATGATGCCGCCCATCGACGTGCCGACCCAGTGCACGGTATCGGCATCGACCCGCGCGAGCAGCGTGATCATGTCGGCGACGTAAAGAGGAAAGCCATAATCGGTCTTGACGCCGAGCCAGTCGCTGCGCCCGCGGCCGACGACGTCCGGGCAGACGACGCGGTAGTCGTCGGCGACCGCCTGCGCGAGGAAGTCGAAGTCCCGGCCGTTGCGCGTCAAGCCGTGCGCGCAGACAAGCACCTTGCGGTTCGCCGGGTCGCCCCATTCGGTATAGGCCATGCGATGCAGGCCGTGGGGGCCGATGCACTGCACGGACTTCTCGCGCAGTCCGCGATACGGGCGGGTCGGCAGCGGCGCGGGTCGAAACAGGCGGCGCAGGGTGTCGAGCAGGCTCATCGATTCAGGCCGTTGGATTAGGAAGCCGGAGTTTAGCAGCCCGGATGCGTATGCCGGTGACCACGAACCACGCTGCGAACTCGCTCAGCCACCGCCAGGCCTGCGCGGAAGCTGCTCACTTCACGTGAAGCGTGGAGTCACGAAGCTTACCGCCCGTGCCAGTAGCGTGATGCGATCAGGCGTTGCGCCTCGACGCTCACGCCGCCGTCGCGCACGTCGACGCGGATCGCGCCCTGGCTGTCGGTGCGCCAGTTGCGCGCCCCGGAAGCCGACCATCTGGCCCACACCGCAGGATGCGGATGGCGGAACGGATTGAGATAACCGACCGTGAAGATCGCGGCTTGTGCATCGACGGCCGCGATGAACGCCGCACTCGATGACGAACGGCTGCCATGGTGTGGCACGACGACGACATCGCTTGCCAAGGCGTGGGCCGACCGCGCCAGCAGGCTGCGCTCGGCGGAGGTCTCGATGTCGCCCGCGAGCAGCGCCGATCCGCCGGGCGCGGCGATCCGGAGCACGCACGACTTGTCGTTGTCGCGCCGCGCATCCTCGCCTGCGACCGGATGCAGCACTTCGAAATCGACACCATCCCAGCGCCAGCGCTCACCGGCGACACAGGAAACAGGCGCAACGCGGCCGGCGTGGAGCCGATGCCCGGGAGGCAGGTCCGCCCGGATGTCCACGATTTTCACGCCCTCCCCGAGCGACGCGGCGCCACCCGTGTGGTCGAGGTCGTCGTGCGAAATGACGAGGCGATCGAGCCGCCGCACCCCGACCGCTCCCAGATAGGGCAACAGCACCCGCTCCCCCGCGTCCACGTCCGGCCCGTAGGCCGGCCCGGTGTCGTACATCAGGTCGTGACGGGCTGTCTGCAGGTGCACCGCCATGCCATTGCCGACGTCTAGCACTGTCAGGCGAAACTCGCCCGGCGCCGGGCGCGGTGGCGACCATGCGAGCATCGGCAGCATCGCCAGCACCCCGACATGGCGCGCAGGAGTGCCTCGCGGCAGCAGCAGCCACAGCACGCCGGCGATCCCCGCAAGGGCGATCAGCGGCGGCGGCCCGGCCTGCTGCCACATCGCGAATGGCATGTCCGCGAGCCATTGGAGGGCGACCATCATCAGCCCGGTCAGCCAGTGCGCCAGTTCCAGCAGCGGCGGGAACGGCAGCACGATCGCTGCCAGCGCGAGCGGGGTGATCAGGAAACTCACCAGCGGAATCGCGAACGCATTGGCAAACGGCGACAGCAGCGAGAACGCATTGAACAGCACGAGCAGCGCCGGAACGGTCGCCAGCGTGATTGCGAGCTGCGTCGTCACCGCGACACGCCAGCCCGGCATGCTGCCGGCGCGCCCGCCGACGACGTACATGATCGCCGCGACTGCGCCGAACGACAGCCAGAATCCCGCCGACAGCACCGCCCACGGGTCGACCACCAGCACCGTGAACAACGCGAGGGCGATGACGCGGCTGCCTGCCGACTCGCGCCCGAGCAACAGCGCCAGCGCCAGCACCGAGAGCATGATCAGCGAGCGCTGCGTCGGAATGCCGAGGCCCGCGAGCAGCGAATAGGCAGCCGCCGCGGCGAGCCCGGCGAGCGCCGCCGCCTTCCTTGCCGGGAACCGCAGCGTCAGCGCCGGGATGCGCCGCCACCCCCATCCGGCAATGCCGCCGATCGCCAGCGCGACCATCGACACGTGCAATCCGGAGATGCTGACGAGGTGGGCCACGGCCGTCTTGCGGAATACCGTCCACTGTTCCTGCGGGATCGCGTTCTGGTCGCCGACGGCCAGCGCGACGAGAACGCCGGCGTATTCGGCAGCGGGGAGCGTCGCGATAAAACGGGCGCGCACCGAATCGCGCAGGCGGTGGACAAGGACCATTGGATCGGCCACCAGCGGGTCGAGCAGGATGTTTTCCCCTTTCGCCCGTACATGACCCGTTGCCCGCAGGCCGCGCTCCAGCAACCATGCTTCGTAATCGAAGCCGCCGGGATTGGCAAGGCCGTGCGGGCGCTTCAGACGCAGCGTCAGCTTCCAGCGCTCGCCCGGTCGCAGCGGCGGGACCTGTCCCTCGTCGCCCGCATCCTCGTCGCCGCCGGCCCGGGCGCGTGGCGCGTACCACGACACCAGCATCCGCTGCGGCACCGGGGCGGACGCCGATTCGACACGCAGCACGAAGCGCACGCCACGATCCAGGGTTCGCGGCAGCTCGTCGATGACGCCGGTCACGACCACCTCGCGTCCTTCCCAAGCCATCGGCAGCTCGTCGGCGAGACGCCATTGTGCCCGCCCCGCCGACCAGACGAAGCCTGCGGCGAGCGCCAGCAGGCACAGGCCGGCGAGCCGCGTGCGAGCTTCGGCGCGCCACGATGCCGCCGCGACAGCCCCGCTCGCAGCGAGAAGCGCGAGCAGCCAGCCGGTGCCGGGCAGTTCCGGAAGACCCTGGCAGAGCCAGACACCCAGGGCGAAGGCGATTATTGACGTTCGCATATTTCGGCATCATGCCTGTGCGCCGGAAGCGCTGACAAGCTCGCTGCGGCGTTTGGGACTTGCCGGGCGAACCATTAGAATCCCCGCTCCGAACCGGATGACCATGCGCAAGATCCTCAAGCGTTTTCTGCCGAAGCACGAAACGATTCGCTCCAACCGTTGGCTGCGGCCGTTCGCGAGCACGCTGCTGCACCCGCGCCTGTGGCACCTGAATCGACATTCGGCAGCCGGCGGCTTCGCGGTCGGATTGTTCTGCGGCCTCATTCCCGGACCGCTGCAGGCGGGCGCGGCGGCGATCTGCTGCGTGGCATTCCGCGTCAACCTGCCGCTGGCGATAATCACGACGCTGTATTCGAACCCGGTGACGATCGTCCCGCTGTATTTTCTCGCCTACGAGATCGGCAGCTGGGCCATGGGCATCAACGGGCAGGAGTTCGCGCCGCCTCCTGAACTGGGCGAGATGACGCTGATCGCGTGGGGTGGCGCGCTCGTGGACTGGATGGCGGGCCTGGGCAAGCCTCTGGGGCTGGGCCTGATCCTGCTCGCGGCGACGCTGTCGCTGCTCGGCTACCTCACCGTCAAGGCAGCGTGGCGAATCTGGCTGATCCGCACCTGGCACGCTCGCCGCACCCATCGCAACGGCGGCTGAACATCCTGCGAGTCACGCCAGCCGGCCGTCGTCAAGCCGCAGCGTGCGCTGCGCCCGCCCGGCGAGTTGTTCGTCGTGGGTGACGATGATGAAGCTCGTCGCGAGCCGCTCGTTGAGGCTCAGCATCAGGTCGAACACGCTCTGGGCGGTGCGCCGGTCGAGGTTGCCGGTCGGCTCGTCCGCGAGCACGCATGCCGGCTGAGTCACCAGCGCCCGCGCGATCGCCGCGCGCTGGCGCTCGCCTCCGGACAACTCGCCGGGTGCATGGTCGAGCCGGTGCCCGAGGCCGACTTCCTTGAGCATCGCCACCGCCCGTTCGTTCGCCGCCTCGCGCTCCATGCGCCGGATGTAGAGCGGCATCGCGACGTTCTCGAGCGCCGAGAATTCCGGCAGCAGGTGGTGAAACTGATACACGAACCCAAGCGCCTCGTTGCGCACCCGACCGCGCTCGGCATCCGACATGCGCGAAAAATCGCGTCCGTGCAGGCGCACCGCGCCGGCGCTCGGCACGTCCAGCCCGCCGAGCAGATGCAGCAAGGTGCTCTTGCCCGAGCCCGACGCACCGACGATCGCGATGCGTTCGCCGCGTGCGACTGCGAGCGTCACGCCGTCGAGCACCTGCAGCGCGTCAGCCCCTTCGCGGAAAGTCTTCGACAGGCCTTCGCAGGCCAGCACCGGCTCGTTCGTCGCTTCACTCATAGCGCAGGGCCTCGGCCGGGTTCACGCGTGACGCGCGCCAGCTCGGATACAGCGTCGCCACCAGGGTCAGCACGAAGGACAGCGACACGATCGTGATCACGTCGGCCGGCAGCACTTTCGACGGCAGCTCGCTGATGTAGTAGATCTCCTTGTTCCACAACGTCGCGCCCGTGATCTGTTCAAGGGCGGGAATCACGACGTCGAGGTTGTGCGCCAGCAACAAGCCGCCGGCGACCCCCGCGGCGAGGCCGACGAGGCCGATGATCGCGCCCTGCAGCACGAAAATCGCCATGATCGACGCGGGACTCGCGCCCAGCGTGCGCAGGATCGCGATGTCGGCATACTTCTCCTGCACCGCCATCACCAGCGTCGACACGATGTTGAACGCCGCGACGGCGACGATCAGGAACAGGATGATCGTCATCATCGTTTTCTCCAGCGCCACCGCGCGGAAGAAATTCGCGTGGCTGCGCGTCCAGTCGCTGACCGCCACAGCGCCTTCGATCAGGCCCGGCAGCTCGCGCGCGACGCGCGGCGCGGCGAACAGGTCGTCGAGCTTCAGCCGCACCCCGCTGACGCGCTCGTCCATGCGGTACAGCGCCTGGGCGTCGCGCAGGTGGATCAGCGCGAGGCCGGAGTCGTACTCGAACATCCCCGCTTCGAAGATCCCGACGACCTCGAACTGCTTGACCCGCGGCAGCACTGCCGCCGGCGTCACCAGTCCTTGCGGGGCGATCAGCGTCACCTTGTCGCCGACCTGCGCCTGCAGCGCGAACGCGAGGTCGCGCCCGAGCACGATGCCGAAGCGTCCGGGCTGCAGCGCGTCGAAGCTGCCCGAGCGCATGAAGCGCACGAAATCGGCGACGCCGTCCTCGGCCCCTGGCAGCACGCCGCGCACCAGCGTGCCGCGCACCGCCTGGTCGAACGACAGCATGCCCTGTTCCTGGATGTACGGCGCCGTGGCGACCACATCCGGATGGCGCGCAGCCTGGTCGGCAACCTGTTGCCACGCATCGAGCTCGCCGTCGAAACCGGAGACCTGCACGTGCGAAGCGACGCCGAGGATGCGCGTGCGCAACTCTTCCTGGAAGCCGTTCATCACCGACAACACGACGATCAGCGCGGCGATGCCCAGCGCAGTGCCGAGCATCGACACCAGCGAGATGAAGGAGATGAAGCGGTTGCGCCCCTGCGCCCGCTTGCGCGACCGGGTGTAACGCAAACCGACCAGGATTTCGTAACGCATCGGGTGGGGGGCAGCGGCGAAAAGGCGCCATTCTGCCGCAAGGACAGGCGCAGCGCGATGAACAGCCGGCAGGATCGCGAAAAATCGCGACGAACCGGCTCGTTTTCACGCGTCCTGCCCTTGCCGACGCGAGCACGAACGCTGCGGCCTGGCCCGCACCGGGAGCGGCGTCGACTCCCGCGCTGGCCCGATCGTCTGGTGCCGCCGGACCAGTCAGGCGCTGTGCTAGACTCGATCCGCTTCTTGTTGTGGTCGCTACATGCAGATTCACCTCGTCATTCCCGGCCTGATCTGGCCCGGCGCTTCGCTCGTCGCCCCCGCAGCGGGCATCGAACTTCCCGCACTCGCACGCCTCCTCGGCCGCGGACGGCGCGAACACCGGGACTTCGAGCCGCTCGACCTCCAGCTTGCGCGCCTGTTCGGTCTGGGCACCGGCTCGTCCGACGGCCCGCTGCCGCTGGCCGCGCTGCGCCGCCTCGGCGAATCGGCCCCACTCGCGCCCGATCCGGGCGGCGCCTGGCTGTGCGCCGACCCCGTGAACCTGTCCTTCGCGCGCGAACACCTGCTGCTCAACGACTTCCCGGCCGATGAACTCGGCGACGACGACGTCTGCGCGCTGATCGCCGCCCTCAACGATAATTTCGGCGATCTCGGCCGCTTCGAAGCGTGCACGCCAACGCGCTGGTACCTCCGCTTGGCCGCGCCGACTCGCGCCAGGCTTTTTCCGCTGCATGACGTCATCGGACGGCCGATCCGCCAGTTCCTGCCCGAAGGCGACGACGCCCGCCTGTGGCAGCGCACGATGAACGAAGTGCAGGTGCTGCTGCACAACCATCCGCTCAACCAGGCACGCGAAGCCGCCGGACGGCGTCCTGCGAACAGCCTGTGGTTCTGGGGTGCTGGAGCGCTGGCACCGGCCCCGGCTGGGACGCTGCCCGCAGTGCAGGCAGCCGAACCGCTCGCCCGCGGCATGGTGCGCGCCACCGGAGCCGAAGTCTCGGCGCCGGATCTCGCGACGGCGTTGCGCGAAGACACGATTGTCGTCCTCGACACGCTCGTCCACGCGGCACGACAGCTCGATCTCGACGCCTGGCGCAGCAACCTCGCCACGCTCGAACGCGACTGGCTCGCACCGCTCGCCGGGGCGCTCGGCGATGGCCGCGTGCAGAAACTGACTCTCACCGCCCCCGGCGACCGCGGCACGTTCGAACTCGTGGTGCGCGCCGACGAGCGCTGGAAATTCTGGCGCAAACCGCTCGCTTTCGACGCCCTTCTCGAATCGCTCACCCCGCCGGCTCCGTCTCTCCCCGCCAAACCCGTCGCCGACCCTGCCCCCGCCCGCCGATGACACGCATCCAGTCCCGCACCGTTCCGCCCCGCGTCGTCCAGCGCCTGATCGACGGCGGCACCCATCCGCTGCTCGCGCGCATTTATGCGGCGCGCGGCATCTCGCGGCGCGAGGAGCTCGACTACGGCCTCAAGGGGCTGCTGCCGCCGGGGGCGCTGCGCGGCACCGATGAAGCCGCGCAACTGCTCGCCGACGCGATCGAGGCCGGCGCGCGGATGGTGATCGTCGCCGACTACGACTGCGACGGCGCCACTGCCTGCGCCGTCGGAGTTCGGGCCTTGCGCGCTTTCGGCGCCGACGTCGGCTATCTCGTGCCGAACCGCTTCGAATACGGCTACGGCCTCACGCCGGCGATCGTCGAACTGGCTGCGCGGATGGAGCCCGACCTGCTGATCACCGTCGACAACGGCATCGCCAGTGTCGAAGGGATCGCCGCGGCGCGCAGCTACGGCATGGCGACGCTCATCACCGACCATCACCTGCCCGGCGACGCGCTCCCCGATGCGGACGTCATCGTCAATCCGAATCAGCCGGGCTGCGACTTCCCGAGCAAGGCGCTCGCCGGCGTCGGCGTGATGTTCTACACGATGCTCGCGCTGCGCGCCGAACTGCGCAGCCGCGGCGCGTTCTCCGGGCGGCAGGAACCGAACCTCGGCGAGCTGCTCGACCTCGTCGCGCTCGGCACTGTTGCCGACGTCGTGAAGCTCGACCACAACAACCGCATCCTCGTCGCCCAGGGGCTCGCCCGCATGCGAGCCGGGCGCATGCAGCCCGGCGTCCGCGCGCTGTTCGCCGCGGCCGGACGCGAGTTCGAACGCGCGAACACTTTCGACCTCGGTTTCGCGCTCGGCCCGCGGCTGAACGCCGCCGGTCGGCTCTCGGACATGAGCCTGGGCATTGAATGCCTGATCAGCGACGACATGGGCCGCGCGCTGAACATCGCCCAGGATCTCGACAAGTTGAACCGCGAGCGGCGCAGCATCGAACAGGGCATGCAGGAAGACGCGCTGATGCGCCTCGCTGGCTTCGACCCGGGACAAACGGCGTCCGTGAGCCTGTTCGAGCCGGACTGGCACCAGGGCGTCATCGGCATCGTCGCCGGACGCATCAAGGAGAAACTGCACCGGCCTGTCGTCGCATTCGCGCGCGGCGCGGACGGCGAACTGAAGGGATCGGGGCGCTCGATTGCCAACGTGCACCTGCGCGACGCGCTCGATCTCGTCGCCAAGCGGCATCCCGACCTGATCCTGCGCTTCGGCGGCCACGCGATGGCGGCGGGCCTGACGATCCGCGAAACGGATTACCGGCGCTTCGGGGGGGCGTTCGAGGAGATCGTCCAATCACTCGTCGGCACCGCCGACCTGACGCGCACGCTGGAAACCGACGGCGTGCTCGAAAGCGGTTACATGACGCTCGATTCAGCGCGACTGATCGAACAGGACATCTGGGGACAGGGCTTCGCGGCGCCGGTGTTCGAGGACCATTTCCGCGTCGACAACCAGCGTCTGCTCAAGGACAAGCACCTGAAGCTGCAGTTATCGAAGAACGGCGTGCGCTTCGACGCGATCCGCTTCAACTTCGCCGAGAGCGCGGGAGCGAGCATCCATGCTGCCTACCGGCTCGCGCCGAACGAATACAACGGCGTCACCAACCTGCAGTTGATGCTCGAACACTTCGACACTGTATAGCCCGTCCCGCTGCCGAGCGCAGCGTCCGCTGCGAAAATCCCGCATGGCAGTGGCTCCGGACGGTCGCAGCGCGTGCTGCATCGCTCCAATAAAATCTCCAGGCGACACCACGGATGCTGCAATGCAGCATGCCTGGGATTCCTCCGCTGGACGGTATTGCTCGGCATCCACGTCGTGACGTGAACCGAGTCAAAGGTGGGAAAGCAAGCTCCGTTTCCCCAGCGCGGCTCTTTTCGAGCCCTCAGGTACCTTGAGCTCGCTAACCCCTTGGCGGACGGAGTTCTCTCCGGCAGGAACGGTGGTCGCGATCAATTTTATCTATCTACCCAAAAGAAATATTTTTGTGCAGCGCATATAACCATTATTAAGAAATGGTTACAATCCACGGCAGTAAAGATTTCATACAAAAGGAGCAAGCCGTGAAACGTTCCGTTCTCTTTTCCTCGATGCTGGCCCTGACTCTGGCAAGCCCGCTCGCCCAGGCATACAAACAAGGCGACATCGTCGTGCGGGCCGGGGCCATCATGGTCGATCCGACAGTCGACGATTCGAGTGTCTCCACCACGGCGACGGGCAAAATCCCGGGAGCCAAAGTCACAGTCGACAACAACACGCAACTCGGTGTGACGCTGTCGTACATGATCCGCGATCATGTCGGCATCGAACTCCTCGCCGCGACCCCCTTCAAGCACGTAGTCGGCCTGAAAGGAATCGGAGGTGGTCTCGACGGCAGGCTCTCGACGATCGAGCAACTCCCGCCGACGCTCTCGCTGCAATATTTCCCGATGGACTCCTCGTCGAAGTGGCAGCCTTACGTCGGCGCCGGCATCAACTACACGACGTTCTTCAATGAAGAGCTGACCAGCGCACGCAAGGCACAAGGATTCTCCCACCTCGACCGCGAAAGCTCGTGGGGCCTCGCACTCCAGGCGGGTCTCGACTACATGCTGACCGACAAGGTTATTCTCAACGCTGCCGTGTGGCGCATCGGCATCGACGGCGAGGCGACTGCGCGTCATCCGGCGCTCGGCAAGGTCAAGGTCGACATCGATATCGACCCGTGGGTGTACATGGTCGGCGTCGGCTACCGCTTCTGATCGCCGGTATCGCAGTTCACTCGTGAAACCACGGCGGCCGCCCAGCGGTCGCCGTTTTCATTTGTGCAGCGCGAAATCCGGGATCCGGTCAGACCGCGAACACCATCAGCCCTTCCGTTCTCTTTCCCTCATCGGGTGGGCCGGTCGTAGCCGTGATCGGCCGTGGTTTTCCCATCAGCCGCAACTGTAGCCGACGCGCGGCTCGAAGCGCCGCGGCGATCCCTGCCCGGATGTCCGAGATTCTGTCCCGCGTAACAGCACCGCCCGGGTATACTCTCCGGCTTTCCCGATTTTCCGGAGTGCCGTATGGAAGCCGAACGCCTCAACGCCATCGCCCAGCAACTCGACGACCTGCGTGCCCGCGGTCGCGAACTCCGGAGGTATCTTTGACTACGACGAGAAATCGTCGAAACTCGAAGAAGTAACCCGCGCTCTCGAAGACCCGGCCGTCTGGAACAACGCCGAGAAGGCGCAGGAACTCGGCAAGGAGAAGCGCCAACTCGAAGACGTGGTGCACAACCTGCGCGATATCGAAAGCCTGTCTTCCGACCTGAAGGACCTCTTCGATCTCGCCGAAGCCGAAGACGACGAAGACACACTCGCCGCGGTCGAAGCCGACATCGGGGAGCTTCAGGCGAAAGTGCATGCGCTCGAATTCCGCCGGATGTTCTCCAATCCGATGGACCCGAACCCCTGCTTCATCGAAATCCAGGCCGGGGCCGGCGGCACCGAGGCGCAGGACTGGGCCGGCATGCTCGAACGCATGTACCTGCGCTACTGCGAGCGCAAGGGCTTCAACGTCGAGTTGATGGAAGAATCCGAAGGCGAAGTCGCCGGCATCAAGGGCGCGACGATCAAGGTCAGCGGCGACTACGCGTACGGCTTCCTGCGCACCGAAACCGGCATCCACCGTCTCGTGCGCAAGAGCCCGTTCGACTCGAACGCGCGGCGCCACACCAGCTTCTCGTCGGTGTTCGTGTATCCGGAAGTCGATGATTCGATCCAGATCGACATCAACCCGGCCGACCTGCGCATCGACACCTATCGCGCTTCCGGCGCGGGCGGCCAGCACATCAACAAGACCGACTCCGCGGTGCGCATCACGCACGAGCCGACCGGCGTCGTCGTGCAGTGCCAGAACGACCGCTCGCAGCACAAGAACAAGGCCGAGGCGATGTCGATGCTGAAAGCGCGGCTGTACGAACTGGAACTGCGCAAGCGCCAGAGCGAGCAGCAAAAGCTCGAAGACTCGAAGAGCGACATCGGCTGGGGCCACCAGATCCGCTCCTACGTGCTCGACCAGTCGCGCATCAAGGATCTGCGCACGAACTTTGAGGTCGGCAACACCCAGGCCGTGCTCGACGGCGACCTCGACGACTTCATCGCGGCGAGCCTGAAACAGGGCGTCTGAGACCTTTCGACCTCTCCGGGCGCTGCTGCCGCAATCGCGGCGTCGGCGCGCCCGCCTCGCGGATCGACAGGGGCAGCCCGCCGCGCTTGTGTCGCCCCGAGCCGCACAGGGCTGAAGGCAGCGCAAATATTCCGGACACCTATGCTGCGAGCGGCTTTATGATGGCGCATGGCCGAGCGACGGGAAGGTTTGCAACCCGACCCGACCGGGGCGCTGCCCGCGCGCAAAAATCGATGGAGGGACGCACCGCATGTTCGAGAGACTTTTCCGACGCTTCTCCGTGGTCGTCGCCGCGTGCGCGCTGCTCGGCCTTGGCGGCTGCGGCTACAACGATTTCCAGCGCCTCGACGAGCAAAGCAAGGCAGCCTGGGCGGAGGTGCTGAACCAGTACCAGCGCCGCGCCGATCTCATCCCGAATCTCGTGAACACTGTCAAGGGCGAGGCGAATTTCGAACAGGAAACGCTCACCCGTGTAATCGAAGCGCGCTCGCGCGCGACGGCGATCCAGGTCACGCCCGAGATGCTCGATGATCCCCAGGCGATGGAACGCTTCCAGCAGGCGCAGAGCCAGCTCGGCGGCGCCCTGTCGCGACTGCTGGCAGTTGCCGAAAACTATCCGAACCTGCGGGCGAACCAGGCTTTCCAGGACTTGCGAGTGCAGCTGGAAGGGACCGAGAACCGCATCACCGTCGCGCGTAACAGCTACATCAAGACGGTGCAGGAATATAACGTGCTCGCGCGCAGCTTTCCGACGAACCTGACCGCGATGATCTTCAGCTACGAGCCGAAAGCCGGTTTCACCGTCGCGAACGAACAGGAGATCTCGCGTCCGCCGAGCGTCGATTTCGGCACTTCGGGGGCGCGCTGAGTCACGGCTCGCCCGGCGCGATCATCGCTCCGACCTGATCTGATGAACTGCCACCCCTGTCCCGCCCTTTTCGCCGGTCTGCAGGCCGTCTGGACCGCTGCCCGCCGCTGGCTGACGAGCGCTTCGATCGCATTCGTTGCACTCGTCGCGCTCGCACTGCTGGGCCCGACCGCATCGCTCGCCCAGGATCTCCAGCCGGTTCCCGCCCTCACTGCGCGCGTCATCGACCAGACCGGCACGCTCGACTCCGGCGAACGTCAGGCGCTCGAAGCAAAGCTGGCAGCCTTCGAAGCGGAACGCGGAGCCCAGATCGTCGTGCTGATCGTGGCCACGACCGCTCCCGAGGACATCGCCGCCTACGCCTACCGTGTCGCGGCCGAGTGGAAGATCGGCCGGCGCGACATCGGCGACGGCATCCTGATGGTCGTCGCGAAAGACGACCGACGGGTGCGCATCGAAGTCGCTCGCGCACTCGAAGGGGCGGTACCGGATCTCGCCGCGTTCCACATCATCGACCGGGCCATCACGCCAGCTTTCCGCCGGGGTGAGTTCGCCGTCGGCATCGACGCCGGCCTCGACGCGCTGATGGCGCGCATTCGCGGTGAAAACCTGCCCTTGCCGGAGCCCGACGTCCGCGGGCGCGGCGATCCGCCGTCGCTCGAAGACCTCGGGGCGTTCCTGTTCGTCGGCGTTCCGATCGTCGGGGCGGTGCTCGTCGGTATGTTGGGACGCAAGCTCGGGGCGCTCGCCACCGGGGGCGTCGCCGGCCTGCTCGCGCAGCTGCTGCTCGGCAGCCTGCTGCTGGCGATCATCGCCGGCGTCGTCGCGTTCATCTTCGTGCTCGTGCTGGGCATCGGCGGAGGAGGCCGCGGTGGCCGCGGCGGCGGAGGCGGCGGCTTTGGCGGCCCGATCATCTGGGGCGGGGGCGGCCGAGGCGGGGGCGGATTCAGTTCCGGAGGCGGCGGCAGTTTCGGCGGCGGCGGCGCTTCGGGACGATGGTAGCGCTACCCGACCGGACCGGGAGTCATCGATGAACATCGTGATGCGCGTGATCCGCCACCTGTGGCTCGATGCCGACGACGTGCGCCATGCGGTCGGGGACGACACGCTGCAACGCCTCGAAGCGCGCGTGCACGACAGCGAACGGCGTCACACCGGCGAGATCTGCGTGTGCATCGAAGCGAGCCTGCCGATGAGTTACCTGTGGCGCCATTTACGCCGCCGCGTGCCGATCGAGCAGGTGGTGCGCGAGCGCGCGCTGACGGAATTCGGCAAGCTGCGCGTGTGGGACACCGAACTGAACAACGGCGTGCTGATCTACCTGCAGCTCGCCGAGCACCGCATCGACATCGTCACCGACCGCGGCCTCGCGCGGCACATCGATGACGCCTACTGGAGAGAGACGCTGGCCAGCATGAGCGCGGAGTTTCGTGCCGGGCGCTACGAAGAGGGCCTCGCCCGAGCGATCGACGCCGTAACGGCGGCGCTGGAGCGGCATTTTCCCGCCAGTCACGCCCCTGGCGAAACCCCGCCGCAGCGGGAGGATCAGCTCCCCAACCGTCCGGTGCTTCGCTGATCGTCCTGGCGGCATAGACGACCCGCTGATCCAGCCTGCGCCGGGTACCCGGGAGGTTCAACTCCCCCTCAGCTGCCGGGCGACCAATGCAGGATTGTCTTCGTTGTAAGCGGCCTTGATCGCGTCCCAGGCTTCGTCGGCAGTCTCCACGTAGCGGAAAAGCTCGACGTCCTCCGGACTGATCACGCCGTGCTCGATCATCACGTCGAAGTCGATCAGGCGCTCCCAGAAATCGCGGCCGATCAGGATGATCGGCCGGCGACGGATCTTGCGCGTCTGCGTCAGGGTCAGCACTTCGAACAATTCGTCGAGAGTGCCGAAACCGCCGGGAAAGCTCACGACCGCGACCGCGCGCATCAGGAAATGCATCTTGCGGATCGCGAAGTAGTGGAACTGGAAACACAGCTCCGGCGTGATCCAGGGGTTCGGTGCTTCCTCGAACGGCAGGAAAATGCTCATGCCCATGCTGCGCCCGCCGGCGTCGTGGGCGCCGCGATTGCCCGCCTCCATGACGCCGGGGCCACCCCCGGTAGCGATGATGACCGGCTCGCCGAGCACGTCGGGTTCCTGCGTGACCAGCTCGGCAAAACGGCGCGCTTCGGCATAGTAACGGGCGTTCTTCACCATCTGCTCGGCGCGCCGGATCGCGACCGGATCGTCGCCGGCGCGCGCCTCGTCGAGCATCGCCGCTGCCACTTCGGGCGACTTGAAGCGCGCGCTGCCGAACACCACGACAGTGGATTCGACGCCCTGCTCCTGCTGGATCAGCTCCGCTTTCAGCAGTTCGAGCTGCAGGCGCACCGGGCGCAGTTCCTCGCGCAGCAGGAATTCGCTGTCCGCGAACGCCATGCGAAAGGAGCTGCCGGGCGCGTCGTACGGCGAATGAGGCTGGGCGGCCTCGACTTCGTCCTGGGCGGACGGGAAATTGCGGGCGTGGATGTGGTGCAGTTTCTTCATGCTCGATCATGCTCCGGAAATGTGAGTCGGCTCCCATGATCGCATCTTCGGCAGCTGATTTCGGTGTCACGAGAATACCGGACGGCCCCCGGGGTTCGACAGTTCAGCCCCGAAAATGACGGTTTTGGCGGATTCGCCCCAGCATTGATGCGGGTTGCTGCTCGATTTTTCAGAAAGCTCGACCGGCGGTGCGACCCGGATTCCAAACTCGGGGTGCAAGCAGGGTGGGGGTAACTGAGGTTTTTAGGTTCAATTGTTCGAGCCGCCATTCGCCACGCAACAGCTCAAAAAAGTGGGGCGCTTTACGCGCCCCGAAATTTCGGAGGAGACCGAAACAGATTGATCAAGAAGACCTCAACAAGAAAAGATCGACATCGCCCGACCGTACATCCCCCGCTGCCGTGCCGCCCCCGCATCGGCACGTCAAGGCGGGCAAATCCGCCAGACGGTCAGCTGCGGCCGTAAAGCGTTACGACACAGGCGCCACCCAGACCCAGGTTATGTTGAAGCGCCAGGCGTGCGCCTTTCACCTGGCGTCGCCCGGCCTCACCCCGCAAGTGGGTGACCAGTTCCGTACACTGAGCCAGCCCCGTCGCCCCCAGCGGATGGCCTTTCGACATGAGCCCGCCCGAGGGGTTGACGACATACTTTCCGCCATAGGTGTTGTCGCCGAGGTTGATCATTTCTTCCGCGCCGCCTTCGCCGCACAGGCCGAGCCCTTCATAGGTGATAACTTCGTTGGAGGTAAAGCAATCGTGCAGTTCGACGACGTCTACATCTTCCGGGCCAATGCCGGCCTGTTCGTAAACCTGCGCGGAAGCGTTGCGCGTCATGTCGGCACCCGCCAGATCGATGGGATTGCGGTTGCGCGCGTCGCGGTCGGTCGTCATCGCCTGCGCCAGGATGGAGACGGAGCGCGACAGCAGACCGTGCCGACGTGCAAACTCCGCGCTGCACACGATGGCCGCTGCCGCGCCGCAGGACGGGGGGCAAGCTTCCAGCCGGGTCAGATAGGGCGGAAAAATCATCGGCGACTGTAAAACTTCTTCCACGCTGATCGGCTTGTCGAAGATGGCAAGCGGGTTCATCAGCGCGTGATTCCGGGTCTTTACCGCCACCCTGGCGAAAATATCCGGGTTGGCGCCGGTCTTGTCGATGTAGGCCAGTGCCGCCGAGCCGAAAAGGCGCAAGGCGTTGGGCGCGGACATGACGCCCGGAACCTGCTCTTCAAGAATCCGCTCCAGCTCCAGCAGGGGCGAAGTCCGGTCGTCCCAAGCCGACCCCAGCGCGCCGGGCCGCATTTCCTCGAAGCCGAAGGCCAGGGCGCAATCCACCTGCCCGGACAGCACCGCCTGACGGGCCAGCAGCAAGGCGGATGAGCCGGACGAGCAATTGTTGTTGACGTTGACCACCGGAATACCGCTCATCCCGACCCGGTATAAGGCAACCTGGCCACAGGCGCTATCGCCAAACACGTAACTGGCAAAGGCCTGCTGGACCGCGCCGTAATCGATATCGGCATCGGCAAGCGCCGCATGGATGGCCTTGGACGCCATGATTTCATAGGGTTCATGCGCGCCTGGCTTCGCGAACTTGATCATCCCGACGCCGATTACTTTAACCGCAGACACTTCCATATCCCTCCTCATCGAACCTTCAAACCGGCTCCGGCGTACGACCGGGTACCGCCCCGCCTACTGAATCGACCGGCGCAGCTGGATGAACTCCCGATCGCCGACAATGAACTGCGCCAGTACTTGACTGAACGCGCCATAGGGCGAGGACGCATCGCCGTCGCTGAGTCTCTGGCTGAATCCAGGAACCCATTTGGCCAGATGACGGTCGAGAAAATCGCCCTCGGCTGCCACATAGTCTTCCGTCAGCGCGTCGGGCACCGTCCCTTCCAGAAAAGTCAGGTAGTGCAGGAATTCCAGCTCGATCCCGATATGGTCCGGCCATTCCTTGCAGTCCTTGAGGTCGTAGCGCAGGCCAAAGTGCTCGTAATAGCGGATAAGTTCTTCCCATAATTTCTTTTGATCAACGGCCGAAAAATCTTTTTCGTGCAGCGACAGCGCCGGGCGGCCAGAGCAATTATCGAAAAGCCGGGTGTACTCCGATTGAACATCCAGCGCAGTCTCCGCGCCCCATTCGGTCAAGGCATCCAAGGCGGGAAGCGGAAACGGCAGTCCCGTCGCCGCGGCGCGCAGCGCAGCCTGAGCCTCCTGCAACACAAAGGTCTTCTGCTCGTCGCTGGCGGGATAGGCAAACACCCCGCTCAGAATCCGGTAGATTTCAGAGCGTGCCTCGATCGCCTCCTTATCGTGGCACATGCCCAGTTCTAGTTTGCTGTTCATCTGTCATCCTCACTTTTGAATACTGAAATCCATGAAATCGCCGGAGAATGACTTGCGCCCCGATCGTTCTTTATTACCGCCATTCCAGAGCGCGAAAGCGATCTTCCCATTGCCGCCGATGGGCAACTGCACCAGCCCATCACGATTGGCCAGGGAGCGGCGGAAAATGACCTGCCACTCACCGTTCTGGTGTTGGGCGACAGTCTTGAGATCGCTGGTTGCCTTGCCTTCCAACCGCTGTACGGCAGTGAAGCTTTCGGCGACAACTTCCATGGCGCTTTTCTGGTTAGCTTTCCAGAACCAGGCATTGGTGGGCTTGCCCTTGGCGCCCATGGTCATGGCCGGCGCCCCCTCAACCAGAGGGAAAAGCACGGCGGCGCCATCGACGAAGCTGTCCAGATCGGGCATCTGGTCATGCTTTTCCGATGCCCACTTGAGACGCACCGCCAACGATTTGCCGTTATGCAAGGCAGCCACATCAAGACTTTTGTTGGCCCCATGATCTTCGCTCTTGGCCAGGAAGGGCGACCAGTCCTGCACCAGGACAAGCGGAACGGGCGCCATGGGCAACCGCATCGCTTGCGCATCGTTCCACACGGAAGCCGCCAGATCGAGCAGCGTATCGTCACCTGCATCAATTCGCTTAACCTTCATTTGCGTCTCCGATGTCATCAGGACTGAATCACGGGATCGTTGGTGAACCCGCCGAATCGGTCGGTCCACTTCTTGCTGATCAGGATGTCCATCAATCCTGAGCCTCTACCCGTTCGCGACTTCTCCCGCTCCGCATGCAACACCGCGAGGACACGCTTTACCTCGGTGCCGAACAAGCCCTCCAGCGTTTCGAGCGGAATCCGGGTGGCGTCGGTGATCTCGCCATCCGCACCGAACGCGCGCACACCCATGGGCGGGATATAGAAGACATTGGGACCGGTTCCATATTCGCCATGGAGCGGTAACGCCACCTTCCATTCGCGCACCAATTTGTAAACCTGGCTGTTCTTGTCGTCCAGGTAGCCAAAGGCCCGCACCCGACCTGGGCATTGCCGATTACAAGCATTGGCGATTCCCTTTTCGAGGCGCGGAAAACACAGAATGCATTTCTCGCTGGTCTCGGAAACCGGATTGAAGTAAATCGCCTTGTACGGACAGGCCTCGACGCAATGCCGGTGGCCCTTACAACGCTCCTGGTCAACCAGCACGATGCCGTCCTGTTCGCGCTTGTAAATGGCCCCGGTCGGACACGCCGCGAGACAGGCCGGATTCGTGCAGTGGTTGCACATACGGGCCAGGTAGAAGAAGAACGGATTCGGCCATTGCCCGCCGCCCTGATCCTCGTCCCAGTTGTATCCCCATTCCGGATCCTTGCCGGTCGCCTTGCTGACCGGGTGCAGTTTGACCGACTGCCCCTTGCCTTCGTAGAACACCTCGTTATGGTTGAACTGGAAGTTGTCGCCCGAGTCCACCATCGTGGGAATCGTTCCGGCTTGCGGCTCGCCTTTCCGATAGCCGCCACCTTTCTTTTCATAGTCACGCGGGTAGCCTTTGCCAGGGTAGGTCGTCACGTTCGCCCACCGCATGTGCTCGGTCCCCGGTCGCTTGGTCCATAGGTTCTTGCAAGCGACGGTACATGTCTGACAACCCAGACATTTGTTCAGGTCAATGACCGTAGCAAGTTGCCGATTCGCCTTCTTCAGTTCTTTCTTGTTACCACCTGGCACGTACGCCATGTTTACCTCCAGTGACAGTTCCGGAAACCATTACGCTTTTTTGATGTTTACTCGAACCCCTCGGTCCGTCGCCGGCGCCGGGCTTCCATTCAGGTAGTAATAACGGAACTGTTCGTATCCGCCCGCCAGATGAAGCGCCTTGGGCATACCGATAAGCATGATGTCGTAAGGCTTCCACTGCTTGTACTGATAAGCCTCCCAGAAATAAACCACGCACTGCTTGGGCTGGATGTTCGGCGCCAGTCGCGCCATGATTTCGCAGTCGGCGAAATCGTTGAACATCTTCACCATCTCGCCATCCTTGATACCGAGCTCCGCCGCATCGTGGTCATTCATGTGCACCACCGGCTGGCCGCGATGAAGCCGTGACAAGTGCGCATTGGAAAGATGCGTGGAATGGATACTCACCCGCGGATGCCCACCCGTCACCTGGAACGGATGGTCACCGCCTATCAATGGGGGATCCTTGTGGGTCGGCAGTGCCTCGCCAGCCTCGAGGTACCAGTCATGGTCGAAGTAGAACTGCGCCCGCCGGGTGTGCGTCGGGTACACCTTCCGGTCATCGACGTGCCAGCGCAACGGGAAGAACGGCTTCGTCGGGTCGTATTCGTTGCCGCAGGCGTACTTGGCGACCGACTGCCCCAGGCTCGTGAACTTGACCTGGCCGTCGTGCTTCAACTGCTCGTAGGTGTAGCCCTTGGGGAAGACCTCCGCCGCTTCGTTGATCTGCACCATTTCCTTGACGCAGTCTTCGTTGGTTATCAGGTGACCGTCCATGACGAACTTGCTATACAGCTCGTCGTAGCGGCGCTTCTTACCGTAATGGTCGACGAATTCCGTGAGCCCCCTGGCCTTGGCGCGCTCGCCCACCTTCTTGAGGATGAGCGCCATGCCTTCCCACTCCTCCTTGCACTCGGCCGGGGGCGCGACCGCCCGGTCGACGAAGGTGAAGAACGGGTTGCCGCTGCAAGGGGTGGTGATTTCGTGCTTCTCGTAGTACCACGCGCAGGGCAGGACGATGTCCGCGTACATCGCCGACGAGGACATCCGCACTTCCATCGCGAAGATCATCTTCAGCTTCGGGAACAGCACTTCGGGGTACAACTTCGCGCCGCTGCGTTTGCGCCGGATCGGGTTGTGCGAAATCATCATGTAGACCTGCGGCGTCTTGTCCGGCGCCGGACGCAGGTGATCCTTCGTCCACCAGCCCTTGTCCACCGCTTCCTTCAGGTAGCCGCCGAAAGTCGTCTTGAGCGACGGATCGGCCCACGCCTTGTTGTTGTAGAGCTGGTCGTAGCCCGCGTGGTTGTACAGCCACATCGCCGGCGGTACGGCGCCCATCAAGGTGGTCACGGCCTTCGTGAATTCGATGTCGGCCATCTCGTCGGTGGAGGTCGGATCCCCCTTCTTGAGACGCTCGTGGAACGACTTCTGCATTTCGGCCATTTCGTTCATGCCGCCCTGCGCCGTCGGCTTGTTCATCACGGCGAGGAAGAACATGTTGTCCTCGGCGTAGGCCCAGGAGTAGAAGCCGGTCCCCGGCTTACCCCAGTTGCCGCTCAGCGCCATCGCCAAGTACATGCTGCGTTCGAACAGGTCACCGTGATAGCTCTTCGCGGCGGTGAAGCCGATGTAGCTCGACGTGCGCTTCTTCGCGACCTTGCGCCCCAGTTCGCGGATCAGCGAGGCCGGCGCACCGCTCTTCGCGCTGGCCTTCTCGGGGGTGAATTCCTTGTCGAGCTGATCCTTCATCAGCTGGAATACCGGCCGCACCTGGACCGTCCCGCCGTCCCTCAGCTTCGCGCTGAAGGTCCCTTCCAGCGCCACCGGACCATCCAGCCGCAGCGTGCCGCGCGGCGCCTCGCGCAGCGCCCCGCTCTTCTCGTCGATGACGTAGAACTGCTTCGCGTGGCCGCCGTCGACGTCGGCCGCACTAAGGAACTTCCCGTTATCCGTCCTGACGAGAAGCGGCAGGTCGGTCTGTTCGCTGGCGAATTGCCGGTCGATGAGCTTCTCGTCGATCATGACTTGACAAAGCCCCAGCCAGAACGCCGCATCGCGGCCTACCTTGACGGGAACATGAAGGTCCGCACCCGGGGTCGTGGGGTTGAAGTCGGGAGCGACGACCACGACCTCGGCTCCCTTGTAGCGCGCCTCGGTCATGAAGTGATAACTGGACGGATAGGTATACGACCAGTTGCTGCAAGTCATGAAGATGAGTTCGGAGTCGAGCAGGTTATCGGCGCTATACCCCATGTGCATCTTGCCGAAGGTGTGGAACGCTCCCGAGTAGGTATCGCCGATGTCCACGTTGTTGTCGGGAGAAACTCCGTCCAGCAGGTATGTCATGCGGTAGCCGCCGGAGTTGGCAACCGAACCGGCGTGCACGTGCGGAGAGTCCAGGATGAAACTATCCGTCCCCTCGGTCTCGATGCCGTCGATGATCGCATCGGCGATATCGGCCGTCGCCTCGTCCCAACTGACGCGCTTCCACTTGCCCTCGCCGCGCTTGCCCACGCGCTTGAGCGGATACTTGAGCCGCTCCTCGCCGTAGAGGTTGTTGTTGAACGCCGCGCCCTTTTGGCATCCCGACGGGTTGTAATCCACGTAATCGGGATTACACGCGGCCGTTTGCGCCGCCTGCTCTTCGCGCCACACGATGCCGTTTCTGACATAGACGTAGAATTTGCATGACCCCTGGGGCCAGCAAATATTCAAATGGGAACCCCATGTCACCTTGTCCCATTTCCACTCGTTGCGGTAGACGTCTTCCCAAGTCGCGTATGTCGGCCCCCGTTTTCCGGCCTGCGCCGCATTCACGAAACCCGGCACCAATCCGGCTGCGAACGAAGACAAGGAAAGCGAGAGTGCGCCTGCCCCGCTTCGCTTCAGAAAGCCACGCCGATTCTGGTCAAAGGCCGATGACACGCCTGTTCTGATTGCGTCTGTATTCTTGAGATCATCCATATGCACCGCCTTCCGATTCGTATATTAGGTGGTTAATGCCGCGTCCAGCCGCCGTCGACGCACAGGGTCTGACCCGTGACAAAGGCCGACTCATCCGACGCGAGGAACAGCAATGGCCCGAGCAGATCCAGGGGCTCCTGCCTACGCTTGACCGCCTGGGCCTCGACCAGCATGTCCCACGTCTGCAATATGTCGGGAGAACCGCTAACACCGGGGGTATTCGTCAGTCCCGGAGCAATGCAATTGACGGTGATGCCGAATTCGCCGACCTCGCCGGCTAGGCCGCGCGCCAGACCGATGACGCCGCCCTTGCTTGCCACGTAGTGGGTGAAATTAGGCACGCCCATGAAGAAAGTGGTGGATGTCATGTTGATGATCCGGCCATGCCGCTGCAGTTTCATGATCGGGACGACGGCCTTGGAGCAGAGAAACGGCCCGTCCAGATTGATGGCCGTCACCCGGCGCCAGTCTTCCAGGGAAATCTGCTCGATCGGACTGGTTGGATAGATGCCGGCGTTGTTGACCAGAATATCCACCCGGCCATAAATATCCGTCACCTGCTTGACCATGCGTGCCACGTCCTCCGGATTGGCAACATCCATCTGAACGCCCATCGCGGTTCCATCGAGGGCCTTGATTTCCGCCAGGGTTTCCGTGACGTCGCGCAAATCAGCCGCCACCACGCGGGCGCCCTCGCCCGCCAGTCCCACGCAAAAAGTTCTGCCAATGCCTGCCGCCGCACCGGTAACGATTGCAACCTTTCCTTCAAGTCGTTTTGCCATGATTCCCCCTTTGCCGTGTAATCGCCTGGCGCACAAGAATGACGACGTATTTAACAGACCGTCTCCGCCTGCCAGACCGGGTTTTCAATCTGTACTGCCCGCATGCACCCCAATCGCCGCAAGTGAAGTGAATATACGATCAGTCAATATCGAAAAAAATCGGAAAAGGAGGATTGTTTGTAATCGAATTCCGGACCTGCGAATAAGAATGATCCTGGCAAAAAGCTAAGATATTTCCTATTTGCAATGCCGGCCGAACCCGGCGGGGAGATACGTCCGGATAGCGGCTCTCCCCCGGGACGGCAGGGCAATCGCACCTAAAATGCATAACCGATACAGGTAAACCGTTTACGATCATGCGCTTAGCGAGCCCCTGTTCACAACGTCATATTTTGTGTAGCTTACTGTCTTTTTGGGACGCCCATGAAGACAGGCCAGTTGATGCCCGTGAGCGAAGTGTTCGTGTCGGTACCCGACCCGCGCAGCAAGCGTCAGGCCCGGCACGATCTGTCCGAGTTGCTGACGGTGGCGGTGTGCGCGGTGCTGTGCGGGGCGAACGATTTCGTGGATGTGGCGCTGTGGGGCAAGTCCAACCTGGCCTGGCTGCGCAAGTTCCTGAAGCTCAAGGCGGGCGTGCCCTCGCATGACACGTTCTGCCGGGTGCTCGCGATGATCGATCCCGCGGCCTTCGAGGCGGCCTTTCTGCGCTGGGTGGGCGTGCTGGTGCCGGCGCTGGCGCCGGACAGCGTGGTGGCCATCGATGGCAAGACCAGTCGGCGCAGTGGCGGCAAGGATACGTCGGGGCCGTTGCACATGGTCAGCGCCTTTGCCGCCGGGATGGGTCTGGTGCTGGGGCAGCGCGCCATCGATCAGAAGAGCAACGAGATCACGGCGATTCCCGAGTTGCTCGCCATGCTGGCGCTCGAAGGCACCATCGTCACGATCGATGCGATGGGCACCCAGGCAGCGATTGCCCGCACCATCCGTAGTCGTGGCGCAGACTACGTGTTGTGCGTCAAAGACAACCACCCCACGCTGACCGACTCGATTCTGCTCACCCTGGCCGGCGTGGCGGAAAAGATCGCGCCGGCTTCGCATTTCGAAGAACAAACCAAGGGCCACGGCCGCGTGGAGGTGCGCCGCTGCTGGGCCTATGATGCGGTCAGCCAGTTGTACAAGTCCGAGCAGTGGGCCGGGCTGCAATCGTTTGCGCTCGTCGAGCGCGAACGCACCGTCGACGGCAAGACCAGCGTCGAGCGCCATTACTACATCAGTTCCCTGCCCGCAGATGCCGCCAGAATCGCGCAGGCCGTGCGCAGCCACTGGGCGGTCGAAAATCAGCTTCACTGGTCGCTCGATGTGCAGTTCAACGATGATCAGTCCCGTGTGCGCCGAGGCTATGCGGCCAACAACTTCGTGGTGCTGCGCCACATCGTACTGAACCTGCTGCGCCACAACACCACCCGCAAGGCCAGCATCAAGTCCAAGCGACTGCTCGCCTGCATGGAGGATGACTTTCGCGAAGAGTTACTTGGGTTGGCCATTTGAGCGCCTCGGGTTATGACAAGACGGTGCAATTGCCCTGCCCGGGACGGCCGGGTCAGGCGACGTGATCGATGCGGAGGCGGAATTGCGGCGAAGACCGGACGTTTCGCTCGTTCGTCAATTCAGCGCGAAGTCGTGCATCGAAACGGGGATTGCACGTTTCGATGCACGATGTGGCCTGTCAATTCGTCAATAACGAAGCGATGGCCGGGACACGGCCCCGCGGGGCCGAACCTCGACAGAAGCCGGACCTCCGGCTTTCTGTCGAGGTTCAATGCGGCTTCGCCGCTGCCAGCACCGACGCGGCCATGCGCGAGAGTGCATCGGCCGAAACCGGATTGGCCTCGCCCCTGCCCGGCAGGACTGTCACCGGACGGCACTGCAACAGTACGATGTTTTGGCCGGGCGGCAACTCGCGGTCGACGGCAAACTCGATGTCTTGCGGCGCGCCGTTCAGGCGCTCCAGCCGCTTGCCCAGCCGCGCCAACGCCATGACCTCCTCGTCATCCAGACACAGTTTGCCGCGGCGCTCGACATCAACCGGTGTCGCCACCTGACCACCGATGTATTCGAGGTGCTTGTCACCGAGCACCCGGTCGACCACATGACCCTCGATCTTCGCCACGACATAGCGGTCGGGCGTCACTTCACCGCCGACAACCCCCAGCCCCAGCCCGTACGACGCCTCGATGTGGATACGCGAACGGTCGCCGGTAAGCGGACTCACCGTGAACATCACGCCCGCGGCGCGTGCGTTCACGGTCTTCTGCACGACGACGGCCATGTCGACGTCGAGCGGATCGATCCCGTTCTTCCACGCGTAACTTAGCGCGCGCGCCGTAAACGCGCTCGCCCAGCAGAGGCGGATATGCAACTCGACCTGCGCCAAGCCGCGCATGCCGACGAAGGTTTCGTATTCGCCCGCGAAGCTCGCGCCCGCCGAGTCCTCCGCCGTGGCGCTCGAGCGCACCGCGACCGATACCTCCGGAAACCCGAGCGATGCGCACAGGCGCTCGTATGCCACGGCTACCGCCGCATGCGACCCGGCAGGCAGCGGCATGTCGACGAACCAGCCGTGGACGGTTCGCGCGACATCGTCGAGGGCATCGATCGAGACGCGGTCGACCGCGCCGAGCACCGATTCCAGGCGCTGCCGCAAGCCGATGGTCGCCAGATAGTCACGGTAAGCCGTGGTCGAGACGGTAAATCCGGGCGATACCGGAATGCCCGCCTGCGTCATCATGGCCAGGCCATGCGCCTTGCCGCCGACCAGTTTCAAATCTGCCGACAGCGGATCGTCGAAATTGAACGTCAACATAATAGGTTCCTCATTCTCACAACGGAGTGACGGTGCCCTTGCGGCCATCGATGCGCACCCGCTGACCGGTCTTCAGGCGCGTCGTGGCAAACCCGGTGCTGACCACCGCCGGCATGGCGTATTCGCGACAGATGATCGCCGCATGACTCATCATCCCGCCGATGTCGGTCACGACACCCGAAACGACCGAGAACGCCGACGCCCATGACGGAGCGGTAATCTGCGCCACGAGGATCTCGCCCGGTAACAGCTGGCTGAGTTCGTCCTCGTGGCGGATCACGCGGACCAGGCCTTCGACCACGCCCGGCGACACGGGGATGCCCTTGAGTTGCCCATCGTTGTTGGAACCCGCCGTCTGATCGAGCCAGTCGGCCACGCGCTCGGTCGTCACGCCGTAGTTCATGATGGCGAACGGGTCGGTCACTTCCTTGGGCGGGATGCCGTATGCCGGCGCAGGCGAGGCGGAACGCAGGGCCGTCATGATCTTGCGACGCTCGGCGATCTCGGCGTGCCAGTGCTGCACACCCCGTGCCGGCACGCCGATCGCCCAGGACTCCACCAGGTCGAACAGTGCCTGATCGAGCTCGAAGCGGTTCAGATAGTAAAGGTCGTTCGTTTCCTTGAAGAAACCGGCCTTGACAAACACCTGGCCAAGCTCGCGCACCTTCTCCCAGAACACGGCATGCGACCAGTGTTCGACGTAGATGTTGTGCTCCTCGATGAACGGGAAGACGGCGCGTGACAGACCCAGCGCCTCGTCGAACTTCGTGGCTTCCGCGGGTGTCAGCAGGGCACGGTATTCGCCGGCAATCTCATCCTGCTCGGCCTGCAGCCGGGCCACCGGACGGTCGATCTCCTCCCCTGCTTGCAGCAGGCCGACATAGCGGGCGATGCCCTGCAGCGGGATCACCAGGTTGCCATTCCACGTTTCCTGGTCATGCATGAAGCCGTATTCGGCGAAGTAGTCGAACCAGGGATCCCGCGCGGCTTCGAACTCCGCGATCCAGCGCTCACCGCCGGTTCGGCGCTTCAATGCGGCAAAGATCTCGTCCGGGCTGTCCCTGCTGTCCAGCACCTCGCCCAGACCAAGTTCCACCGCCAGCTTGGCGAGCCGGCGCAACTCGTCATCAGGCCGAAAGGCAATGCCTTCGACGCCCGCCACCATGCGTGCGATGGTCTGGTCCTCGATCTCCGGGAACGCCTGTTTGCAAAGGCCGAAGAACACGAGATAGGCGCCGTAGCCCAGGCCCAGCATCTCGAAGTGGTACTGCCAGACAAGGAAGAAGTCGTTGATCAGGCGGTGGTAGTTTTCCACCAGATCCCAGGATACCGAGCAACCACGGCCTTCAGTAACCACCTCCAGCGGCTCGAACTCCGGCAGCGGCTCGAACTTCAGCGCCTTCATCCGCCGGACCGCCACGAGCATCTTCTCCTGCCAGCGCGCGTACAGGTCATCCCAGTTCTTGTAGTAGAACCCCGCGCGCTCCTGGAACAGGACAAGGCGCCGCTCGATCTCGGCCGGATCGGTCACCGGCAGCGGGCAGATATATACGTAGCCGTTGACCATGCGCACGTCCAGGCCCAGCGCCGAGGGCAAGGCGATGCTGCGTGCGCTGTTGACGCCCGCACCGTAGTACACCGCCTCGGCACCGATGCTGTCGAAGGGATGGACTGCGCGCGACCAGTGCATCGAATCCGCAAACCAGAAGCGCGAGTCTTCCGCCGGTTGCCCTTCGGGTTGCGAAACGAGGAAGTACGGGTACATGCGCTGCCAGCCTTCTGCGCCTGCGGGCACCTGCGCCTCGTGGAAGAATGAAAACCGGTCACGTGCTTTGGTCATTGTTGTCTCCTTGAGGCTCAATGGTCTTTATCAGTTCGACGAGCGCACCGACGTCGGCCACCTGCAGGTGCGGCCGGTGCGTGGGTTCAAGGCCCGGAATTTCGGCGGCGGAGGTACCGCCGCTCATGACGAGGACACCCAGCGCCCCCATCTGGTGGGCGAGCCTTATTTCGATCGATGCCATGTCGCCGACGACGACGATGCGACTCCCGTCACCGCCGAGCCGCGACTGCAGAACCTCGCCGATGGCCGGTGAGGGCTTGCCGCAGACCTCGGCCTTGCGCCCGGTAACGGCGGCAATGGCAGCGGCGATCGCCGACGAGGACGCAATCGACCGACCGATGCCGCCATGAAACCAGGGCGTATCGACGGTGACGTAGAACGCCGCGCCGTGGTCGGCGATGGCCAGGCATGCGGCGTTGAGCACCGACGACGCATACACATCGGCCGCTCCGACCACCACCACGCCGGCAGGAGCACCACCCGGTTGCGCGAGTTCGATCTGCCGTTCGAGCAATGCCGCTTCGAGGCCGCGGTCGCCGACGACAAGCACTGACAGGCCCCGATGGTGTATCGCGATATGGTCGGCGGCCGCGGTGGCGGCGGTCATCATCTCGCCATCGGCCACATCGAGACCGATGGCCCGCAGATGCTTCGCGTAGTCCTGCACCGGACGTTGCGACGCATTGGTGCACACGATGAAATCCCGTTCGGAGCGGCGCAGCCAGCGCAGCAGCTCGACGGCCCCCGGGATCGGCACTCCTCCCGTACCGCCCGCCGTGGCGGTACGTACCAGACAGCCATCGACGTCGAGCACCCAGCCGCGTGCCCGTACGGCGGCCCGCACCGCGTCCGGCCGGGTCATGGCAGGGCGGACATCCGTCATGACGCCTCCCCGGTATGCCTGCTGCCGCGTAGTGAAAACAGGGTGTCGCCATGGGAGACGCTGACCGACAACGGGCGCTTGCGGTCGCCCAACGCCTGCGCAAGGGCCTTCAGCGAGCGGTCCCGCGTGCCCATGCCGGCGCGTTCGCGCTCGTCCACCATCGCACCCACCTGCTCGGCCGGCATCAGCGCGCGCAACAGCAGGTCCTCGTCCGAAATACCCCGACCGAAGCGCGAGCGCAGTTCGTCCAGCGACGGCGCCCCGGCCTCCTGATGCCGGTTGCGCGCGCGTGGCGAGTCGTGCGCCCGCTCCAGCAACGCGCTGCTAACCGGCCCGGGCATCGGTCCCCAGTCGCCCATCAGCATGTCGACCACCTCGTCGCTGACCTGCTTGTACCGTTCGCCGGCCATCACGTTGAGCGCGGCCTGCGTGACGATGTACTGGGCGAACGGTGTCATGACGATCGGCCAGCCGAGATCGCTGCGCACCTGCACGGTTTCCTCGATCACCGCAGGCATCAGATCGGCGCGTCCCATTTCGGCCAGCTGGCGGCGGGTGGTCGAAATCACGCCGCCGGGCAGGGTATGGCGGTAGTAGGACTCGTCGTAGGCCTGCACCACTCCCGAGGGCAGGCGCCGCAGCATCGCCTCACGGCGCAGGATCGCGGACGCCTCCTCCATCGCGTCGAGATCCACGTCCACGCGATGACCGCGGGCACGCAGGTTCGCGACCAGTTGCGCCGCCGGGGCATGCGACGACCCGTTGGCCAGGGGGGGCAGCGCGCAATGCAGCGTGCCGATGCCGAGGTCTGCCGCGGTCAGCAGCGTGATCGGCGCCAGACCGGTGTTGCAGTGCGTATGCAGTTCATCGATGCGCAGGCGCTTGAGGCGCTGACGCATATGCGGGACGAGGGATTCCAGCCGCGCGGGGGTCAGCAGGCCGGCCGGATCCTTGAGGTAAACCGAGTCGATGGCTTCGCAATCGTCGAGTTCGGCAACCCGGTCGGCGAAGTAGTCGTCGGTGTGAACCGGACTGATCGTGTAACAGATGCCAGCGACCACCTCGTCGAAGCCGGCACGCCTGGCCATGCGCGCCGTTTCCCTGGCCGACGCCATGTCGTGCATCGGGTCGATGATCCACATCCGCGTCACGCCGTGCCGGCGCAGCAGGTCGAACGCCAGCTGGAACAGGTTGGCCGGTGTGCGCGAAAAGCTGATGAAGCGCTTGCCGGTGGTCAGGAAGCCCAGCGGCGTCCGCGGCGCGGCACGGCTGGCGGCGTCGATCCGGGCCCACGGATCCTCGCGATGGAAACGCACGGCGACGGCAACCTGCGTGCTCGACAAAAGCTCGAGCGCGCGATAGCCGACCCGGTCGATTGCCGGGCAGACGCGTTCGATGGTGCGCGTCTTGACGCCGACCGCCCCCCAAAGACTCTGGTTGCCGTCGCGCAGGGACACGTCGACGAGATGAACATCGGTCATGACCGAACCTCCTTCGCGAAACGATCCTCGAGCCAGCGTGTGGTCACGGTGTCGTGAATGATCTCGGGGGTATCGAGCATCTCCCGCAGCAGCGGCTGTGTCGTCGTCAAGCCACGCACATCCAGCCCGGCGAGTGCCGTCCGCGCCCGCGCCAGCGCGGCCTGCCGGTCGGGCCCATGGGCGATGACCTTGGCCATCAGCGCGTCGTAGTAAGGGGGAAACAGATAGTCCTCGTACATGTGCGTGTCCCAGCGCACGCCGCCGACCGGGCTCGGCCGCCAGTGCGTCAGCCGGCCGGGCGAAGGCCGCAACCCCTGCGCCGGATCCTGTGCGGTCAGGCGCACCTCGACCGCGTGGCCGTCGACACGGATGTCCTCCTGGCGCAATCGCAGGGGTTCGCCGAAGGCAACCAGCAGCTGCTCGCGCACGAGATCCACACCGGTGACGGCTTCGGTCACCGGGTGCTCGACCTGGACGCGCGGATTCACCTCCAGGAAACAGATGTCGCCGCGCTCGACGTCGACCAAGAACTCCACCGTCCCGAGGCTGACGTAGTCGAGCGCGTCGGCGATACGCAAGGCGTAGTCATGCAGGCGCTGACGCGCCTCGTCCGACAACGCAACGCACGGCGCCTCCTCCAGAATTTTCTGGTAGCGGAACTGCAGCGAGCATTCGCGTTCGGCCAGGTGGATGCGGTGGCCGTGCGCATCGCCGAGGATCTGCACCTCGACGTGCTTGGCCGCCTGTACAAAGCGTTCGATGAATACCGTACCGTCGCCGAACGATGCCGAGGCTTCCGACGAGGCCAGCTCCCACGCCGCCGCCAGGCCGGCCTCGTCATGAACCTGCTTCATGCCGCGCCCGCCACCGCCGAACGCTGCCTTGACGAGCAACGGGAAGCCGATCTTGCGCGCCAGCAACAGGGCATCCGCGGCGGTGCGCGTCGGCCCGCCCGGCGACACCGGCACGCCGACCGACTCGGCCAGCCGACGGGCACTGATCTTGTCGCCCAGCGCCTCGAGCTGCTCCGGGCGCGGACCGATGAAGGTCAATCCGTTCGCGGCGCATAGACGCGCGAAGTCGGCACGCTCGGAGAGAAAGCCGTAGCCCGGGTGCACCGCTGTGCAGCCGGTGGAGATGGCGGCCTGGATGACGGCCGGCACGTTGAGATAGCTTTCGGTCGCGCGCGGCCCCCCGAGCGTCACGACGCGGCCAGCCCGACGCGCGGGCAAGGACAGGCGGTCGGCCGCGGAAACGCCCAGGACGGTCTCGAAGCCCAGCCGGTCGCACGCATCGATGATGCGTAACGCGATCTCACCGCGATTGGCCACAAAAACCCGCTGCATGGCCATCAGGCGTCACCCGGCGCGATGCTGAACAGGGGCTGGCCGAACTCGACGAGTTGCCCGTCATCCGCGTGGATCGCCACGATCACGCCACACACGCCCGCCTCCACCGAGTTCATCAGCTTCATGACCTCGACAATGCAGAGAATCGTTTTGGCCTCGACCCTGTCGCCAACCTTCACGAAGGGCGCCTCTCCCGGTTTGGGGCGGGCGTAGAAGGAGCCGAGCAAGGGTGCCGTCACCACTTCCGCACCTTCCGGGGTCGCCATCGCGGACACCGGGCGTGACACGACAGCCGGCTGTACGGATGGCGCAGCGGGCAAGGCAGCGCTCCGCGTGGCCGGCACGGAGACCGGTGCGGCAGCGTCGCCCGCCGACACGCCACCGCGGCTGATCGTCACCCGCATGTCGCCTTTTTCATAACGGAATTCGGAGAACTCCGCCCCCTTCAGCAATTCCACCATCGCTGCCAGTTCTTCGAGATCAATGTCCATCGGGATTCCTCATTTGGCGCCCGGGGTGCCCGGGATAAATTCAGTTCAGAAAATCGATTCGATAATCGCCCCGATCCCGGAAGCCTCATTGCCAATCCGGTCCATGAACCGGTGGCAGGGTGCGCAGGAGCACCATTTCGGCAGCTCCACCCACTTCGGCTGTTTGAGATCGACGCGTAACGAGTAACGAATATACGTAGGGGGAATATGGAAAAAAATCGGAAAACCCTGATTTTTTGTAATCTGAAACTGAATATGCGCAGTCTTTGACCAGGAATTTTCCTACCGCCGGTTAAATAAATCCGGCGGCGCGCGGCGAAAGGAAGGATGCAACGGACGGCGTAGCTGTTCAGGGCAATTGCACCGTCTTGTCATAACCCGAGGCGCTCAAATGGCCAACCCAAGTAACTCTTCGCGAAAGTCATCCTCCATGCAGGCGAGCAGTCGCTTGGACTTGATGCTGGCCTTGCGGGTGGTGTTGTGGCGCAGCAGGTTCAGTACGATGTGGCGCAGCACCACGAAGTTGTTGGCCGCATAGCCTCGGCGCACACGGGACTGATCATCGTTGAACTGCACATCGAGCGACCAGTGAAGCTGATTTTCGACCGCCCAGTGGCTGCGCACGGCCTGCGCGATTCTGGCGGCATCTGCGGGCAGGGAACTGATGTAGTAATGGCGCTCGACGCTGGTCTTGCCGTCGACGGTGCGTTCGCGCTCGACGAGCGCAAACGATTGCAGCCCGGCCCACTGCTCGGACTTGTACAACTGGCTGACCGCATCATAGGCCCAGCAGCGGCGCACCTCCACGCGGCCGTGGCCCTTGGTTTGTTCTTCGAAATGCGAAGCCGGCGCGATCTTTTCCGCCACGCCGGCCAGGGTGAGCAGAATCGAGTCGGTCAGCGTGGGGTGGTTGTCTTTGACGCACAACACGTAGTCTGCGCCACGACTACGGATGGTGCGGGCAATCGCTGCCTGGGTGCCCATCGCATCGATCGTGACGATGGTGCCTTCGAGCGCCAGCATGGCGAGCAACTCGGGAATCGCCGTGATCTCGTTGCTCTTCTGATCGATGGCGCGCTGCCCCAGCACCAGACCCATCCCGGCGGCAAAGGCGCTGACCATGTGCAACGGCCCCGACGTATCCTTGCCGCCACTGCGCCGACTGGTCTTGCCATCGATGGCCACCACGCTGTCCGGCGCCAGCGCCGGCACCAGCACGCCCACCCAGCGCAGAAAGGCCGCCTCGAAGGCCGCGGGATCGATCATCGCGAGCACCCGGCAGAACGTGTCATGCGAGGGCACGCCCGCCTTGAGCTTCAGGAACTTGCGCAGCCAGGCCAGGTTGGACTTGCCCCACAGCGCCACATCCACGAAATCGTTCGCCCCGCACAGCACCGCGCACACCGCCACCGTCAGCAACTCGGACAGATCGTGCCGGGCCTGACGCTTGCTGCGCGGGTCGGGTACCGACACGAACACTTCGCTCACGGGCATCAACTGGCCTGTCTTCATGGGCGTCCCAAAAAGACAGTAAGCTACACAAAATATGACGTTGTGAACAGGGGCTCGCTAAGCGCATGATCGTAAACGGTTTACCTGTATCGGTTATGCATTTTAGGTGCGATTGCCCTGCGTAGCTGTTGAAAGCCGGCCAGAGCGCCACCCCTCTCCGTATTTGATACAGACGACTTTCGTCAATTCACCTCGGACAATTCCTACCGTGCAATCGGCGTTTTCCGATTGCGTGGCAAGGAATTCGACTACAAAAAATCCACTTTGTCCGATGTTTATCCGGAGGTCGCCGCCTTATATTTTCCCTCGACGAAGGTGTGTCTTTCGGGAACAAGACCGGCGTATGCCATTCGGTGGCGCCAGACCAATCTAATCTTGCCAGGGGGTGATCATGAGGGGATCGGTAAGGCTTTGTCGTCGATGGGGAGGTTGTCGCGCAGGAAAAGGAGCTAGGGCTCCCGCAGCTACGCATCCATATACGATGTCCTTGACGCACAGCACGTAGTGGCCGTCCTGCTCGCGAATCTGTCGGGCGATGGCCGTTTGGGTGCCCATCGCATCGATCGTCACGATGCAGCCCCTGATGTCGAGCGTGGTGAGCAGCTCGGGAATCGCGGTGATCTCGTTGGACTTCTCGGCGGTGGCCGTCTGCCCGAGCACCACCCCGACGTCGGCGGCAAACGCGCTCACCAGGTGCAGTGGCGCGACCGCCGTCTTGCTCGTCGTGCGCCGGCTCGTCTTGCCGTCGATGGCTAGCTTTGTTCATTCGATCAATTCACCAAATTATTTAAAGAGGATGGCTGCTGTTCATTGACCCGGCCATCCGAAACGCTCCTGCAACAAACCTGCAGCCGTGACTGGCCACAGGCAAAAAAAGACGCAGTTATATTTACTCAAGGAGGAAGACAAAGACATGAACGACAAGCAGCCCCGTCTTAACCACAATTGCACGCTACGAATCAAGTCAGTCAGCAAGGCCGTCGCCACCCTTTGCACAGGCATGGCGGTTTCGGGGGCAGTTTTCGGCATCACCATCGATACAGGCAACCCTGATCTGTCGATGCGTTGGGACAATACCGTCAAATACAATGCGAGCTGGCGCGTCGAGCAGCAGGACGCGAGCGGGCCGGCCTCGGATGCAGGCGCGCAGATCAACACCAATGACGGTGACCGTAATTTCGCCCGCGGCTTGATTTCGAACCGGTTTGACCTGCTCTCCGAGTTCGATTTGCGCTACCGCAACAACATGGGCATCCGCGTCAGCGGCGCAGCCTGGTACGACCAGGTTTACAACGAGTCCAATGACCGCAGTCCACGCCACGCCGGGTCCCTCAACCAGCGTTCCGCGGATTTCGACGAGTTCACGACGGCCACTGAAAAGCTGCACGGCCGGAAAGCGGAATTCCTTGACGCCTTTGTATATGGCCGAACCGACATTGCCGGCAAGGGCCTTAACCTGAAGGCGGGGCGCTTCACTCAGCTCTACGGCGAAACCCTTTTCTTCGGTGCGAACGGGATCGCGGGCGCACAGACCCCGCTCGATCTGGCCCGTGCGCTGTCGGTGCCGAACTCGCAGTTCAAGGAAGTCGCCCGCCCGGTCGGGCAGGTTTCGGCGCAACTGCAGATCAGCCCGGACATCTCGGTCGGCGCCTATTACCAGTACGAATGGCGCGATTCGCGACTGCCGGGCGCAGGCAGCTATTTTGCGTTCGCGGATTTCCCCGGGGCCGGCGGCGAGTTCCTGTACGGACCGTTCGGACCGAACGGGACGCTACGTCGGGGCGATGATCTGGATGCCAAGGACTCCGGCCAAGGGGGGGTACAAGTCAAATTCCGTGCCGGCGACACCGAGTACGGCCTGTACGCCGCCCAGTTCCACGACAAGCTGCCGCAGTTCTACATCCGGCCTGGGGTGAACGCCGATCCGGCCAGCGGCGTGGATGGCGATTACGTCCTGGTTTTTGCGGAAAACATCCGCACGGTCGGGGCGAGCTTTGCCACGCTGCTGGGGGAGACGAACGTTTCCGGCGAACTGTCCTTCCGCGAAAATCAGCCGCTGGTTGGCACCGGCAACGTCACCCTTGGGCTGGGTGGGGCGGACAACGACGACAACGCCACCTTTCCGAAGGGCAAGACGATGCATATGAGCCTTTCGGCGATCACCGTTCTGCCGGCCAATGCGCTTTGGGAGGGCGCAGCCTTCGTGGGGGAGTTTGCCTACAACCGTGTGTTGAGCGTCACCGACAACAAGGCAGTGCTCGACCCGAATGCCACGCGTGAAGCGAGCGCAATCCAGTTCGTTTTTACCCCGGAATATTTCCAGGTCGCTCCCGGACTTGATTTGCAGGTGCCGATCGGGGTCAGTTATGGCCTGGCAGGGCGCTCCTCCGTGAATGGCGTTCTGTTCCCGTCTGAAAATGGCGGCAGCCTGAGCATTGGCGTAAAGGCCGATTACCGAAAGACCTGGCAGGGCGGCTTGAATTACACCCACTACATCGGTTCCTCGGGCTCGATCGTCAATCCGGCAGGAGAGCTGTCCTATGACAATTTCCACGGCGATCGCGACTTCGTGTCGCTCACGCTTCAGCGCACGTTCTGATTCTTATAAAACGACCGAGGAGATCAAGATGCTGAAAAAGACCTTGCTGTGTGTCTCTATCCTGGCGCTGAGCGCAGGCATGCAGAGCACGATGGCCGCAGTGAGCGCAGACGAAGCCGCCAAGCTGAAAACCTCGCTGACGCCGCTCGGCGGAGAAAAAGCCGGCAACAAGGAGGGCACCATCCCGGCGTGGACTGGGGGGCACACCGGCCCGGTCGCGGGCCCGAAGGTGGGCGACATTCCGGTGAACCTTTTCCAGAATGAAAAGCCGGCCTTTCAAATCACCGCGTCCAACATGGCCCAGCATGCGGACAAGCTCTCCGAGGGCACGCAGGCGCTGCTGAAGAAATACCCGGACACGTTCCGTGTCGACGTCTATCCAACCCATCGCACGGCGACGGTGCCGGAGCACGTGGCGGCAAATACCTTCAAGAATGCAACCAACTGCAAGACGACCGAAGGTGGGAATTCGGTTGAAGGTTGTTTTGGGGGAATCCCATTTCCGGTGCCGAAAGAGGGGGTCGATGTCGTATGGAATCATTTGTTGCGGGTCGAGAGTGAATCTGTTGAATTCGTGTTTAAGAACTTGGTAGGTTCGGCGGATGGGTCGAGGACGATGGCTACCAGGAGCGAAGATGTCCATCAGCATCCTTATTTCTATAAAAATGGAACTTTGGAAAATTGGTCTGGAGAGTATCTTTTAAATCGTTTCAGCACGACCGCACCGCAATTTAAAGTTGGGGAGTCTTTAGTCTTTCGTGACAGTATTGACCCCAAAAACCCACGTCAAGCATGGCAATATCTGGTTGGTCAACGCCGTGTGCGGCGAGCGCCTACGGTCGCTTATGACACGCCAGATTTTGTATCGTCCGGCGCAAACTATTTCGATGAAGTCATGGGATTCATGGGGTCGCCGAATCGCTACGAGTGGAAACTCGTAGGGAAGCGCGAGATGTACATTCCGTATAACAATAATGAGCTGGTCACGGCCAAGGAAAATGAGATCTTTAGCAAATTTCACCTAAACCCGGATAAGGTGCGATGGGAATTGCACCGAGTCTGGGAGGTCGAGGCCACCGTGGTTTCGGGGAAACGTCATGCGGTGCCCAAACGCCGTTATTATTTCGATGAGGACACGTGGATTATCAGCATGGTCGATGGGTATGATGCAGAAGGAAAGTTATGGCGGGCTTCGCAAGTGTTTCCCTTCTTCGTGCCGTCCATTCCAGCAGTGGTGATGAAACCTAGCATTGTGTTCAATCTTCAGGCTGCCACCTATGCCGCCACGGTATTTGTTAATGACGAATACTATAGAACCATATCTCCAAAGCCAGAAACATATTTCACCGGAGATGCCGTCGCCGCCGACGCTTCACGCTGATCTCGCCTGGCTGCTTGACAGTCGTCCAAGGGCCTGCCTGGCCGCGGGCAGGCAGGCCCCTGATTTTCAGGCTGAGGTTTTCGCTGTTGAACGACGCTCCGTCCACCGCGCGGATCCACAGGGTCTGCCCTGGCGTGGCGAAGCGCGAATGAGAGTAGGCAACATGGTTCTGAACACTGCGGTGCGGCCCCTGATGGCTGCCACCCTTTTGAGTTTGATGGGTCAGCTTGCGGTGGCGGCGCCTACCGGCCAGCCTGTGCCGGATCTGATGGAGGTGGCGGCAAGCATAGATGTGCGTGCCACCAGCGCTGTCCAGCTGGCGGTTACACGGGCGGGTGATCGCCTGGTTTCAGTGGGCCCCCGGGGAACAGTGCTCCTTTCGGACGACGGCGGTAAAACCTGGCGGCAGGCAGGTTCGGTGCCGTCGAGCGTGGCGCTGACCGCTGTCTGCTTCGTCAACGACAAACTGGGCTGGGCGGTCGGCCACAGCGGCGTCGTGCTGCATTCCCGGGATGGCGGCGAAACCTGGGTGCGCCAGCTTGATGGCCGGCAGGCGGCGCAACGGGTGCTGGAAGAAGCCGAGGCCCTTGAAGCGACCGGCAGGGAAGGCGCCGAGCGACTGCTGCGCGACGCACAGAGGATGGTCGAAGACGGTCCGGACAAACCGCTGCTGAGCGTGAGTTTCACGAACGAACGTCGCGGCTATGCGGTCGGCGCCTACGGACTCGCCCTTGCCACCGAGGATGGAGGCCAGTCCTGGCAGGCTTTCATGGCACGTCTGCCGAATCCGCGCGGCAAGCACCTTTATCAGATTCGTGCCGACGGTGCCCGGCTGCTCGTATCAGGAGAACAGGGGGCGCTGTTTCGCTCGGATGATGCCGGACTGTCCTTCGCCGAAGTCAGGACGCCCTACCCCGGCACGTTCTTTGGTGCGCTTTCGCTCGCTGAAGACACCGTTCTGGCGTACGGCTTGAGGGGCAATGTCTGGCGCAGCGGGGACGGGGGCACGGCCTGGACACAAATCGCCCTCGATCACGACATTACGATCACAAGTGGGGTGCGGCTCAAGGACGGCGCCGTCGTGCTTGCGGACGAAAGCGGCCGCCTGCTGCGCAGCGACGACCAAGGGCGCAGTTTCAGCGCACTTAAAGCAAAGGCCCCCAACGCGGTCACCGCGCTGGTGCAGATCGACGACGGAGCACTCGTCATGTCCGGAGCACGCGGCCTGAGCCGCGTCGACGCAGCTCAACTCGTTGTTACGGAAAATCAATAATGGCTGTTGCACATTCACTTCCGGCCGAAGCGGTCATTGTCGATCTCGCAGACTTCGATACACGCTCCGGTTCGTTTGCCGAGCGCGCGCTTTTCAACAACCGCCTGGTCATTGTCACACTGTGCTTTCTGGCCACGCTGGTGCTCGGCTACCAGGCGTTCGGACTCAAGTTGAACGCCGCGTTCGACAAGATGATCCCGACCAGCCACCCTTACATCGTGAACTTCCTCGACAACCGCAGCCAGCTCGCGGGCATGGGCAACAGCCTGCGCATCGCCGTGGCGGCGACGGAAGGGGACATCTTCGACGCAGAGTATCTCGATACCGTGCGCAAGATGAGCGACGAGCTGTTCCTGATGCCGAGCGTCGACCGGCCCTACATGAAGTCGCTGTGGGCGCCCGCCGTGCGCTGGACCGGCGTGACCGAGGAAGGGCTCGACGGCGGGCCGGTGATTCCGGACGACTACGACGGCTCGCCCGAATCGATCGAGCAGGTGCGCGTCAACGTCGAGCGCTCGGGCGAGATCGGCCAGTTGGTCGCCGCCAACTATCAGTCGAGCATCATTTTCGTCCCGCTGCAGGACAAGATCGCCGAGACCGGGGAGCGGATCGACTACCACGCGCTGTCAAAGCGCATCGAGGTGCTGCGCGCGAAGTACGAGTCGGAGAAGATCAGGATCCACGTCACCGGTTTCGCCAAGGTGGTGGGCGATCTGATCGACGGCCTGCAGCAGGTGATGATGTTCTTCGCCGGGGCGATCGTCATCTGCACCGCCGTGCTGTACTGGTACACCCGCTGCCTGCGCAGCACGCTGCTGGTGGTGGCGTGCTCGGTGGTGGCCGTGGTGTGGCTGCTGGGCCTGCTGCCCACGCTCGGTTACGAGCTCGACCCCTACTCGGTACTGGTGCCCTTTCTCGTCTTCGCCATCGGCATGAGCCACGGCGCGCAAAAGATGAACGGCATCATGCAGGACATCGGGCGCGGCACGCACAGCCTGGTGGCGGCACGATATACCTTCCGCCGCCTGTTCCTCGCCGGGATGACCGCCCTGCTGGCCGACGCGGTCGGCTTCGCGGTGCTGATGGTGATCGACATCCAGGTCATCCAGGATCTGGCGATCACCGCCAGCATCGGGGTCGCGGTGCTGATCTTCACCAACCTCGTGCTGCTGCCGATCCTGCTGTCCTATACCGGGGTGAGCCCGGTGGCTGCCCAGCGCAGCCTGCGCGCGGAGCTGCGCGACGCGCAGGATGCCGGGCACGGCAAGCATCCGTTCTGGGCCTTCCTCGATCTGTTCACGCAGCGCAAATGGGCCAGCATCGCGGTGCTGACAGGGCTGGCGATGGGAGTGGTGGGCCTTGCAGTGAGCTTTCAGCTCAAGATCGGCGACACCGATCCCGGCGCCCCCGAGCTGCGCCCGGACTCGCGCTACAACCGCGACAACGCGTTCATGACTGCCAACTATGCGGCCAGCAGCGACGTGTACATCGTCATGGTCCGCACGCCGCAATATGCCTGCGGCCAGTACGACACGCTCATGGCGGTCGATGCGCTCGAGCGCGAGCTGCAGCAGCTGCCGGGAGTGGAGGCGACCAGCTCGCTAGCCGGCCTCGCGAAGACGTCGAACGCCGGCATGAACGAGGGCAGCCTGAAGTGGTTCGAGATTCCGCGCTCGCAGGACATGCTCAACGCGATCATCACCCGCGCCCCGCGGGAGATGTTCAACCAGAACTGCGACCTGCTCACCGTCTATGCCTACCTCAAGGATCACAAGGCCGATACGCTCGCTAGCGTGGTCAACGTGGTCGAAGCCTTCGCCGCGCGCCATGGCACCGATGAGGTGCGTTTCCTGAACGCGGCGGGCAACGCGGGCATCGAAGCGGCAACCAACATCGTGGTGAAGAAGGCCAACGTGCAGATGCTGTTCCTGGTCTATGCGGCGGTGATCGTGCTCGCCTTCATCGCCTTCCGCTCGTGGCGTGCGGTGGTGTGCGCGGTGGTGCCGCTGATGATCACCTCGGTGCTGTGCGAGGCGCTGATGGTCGCGCTCAACATCGGCGTCAAGGTCGCGACCCTGCCGGTGATCGCGCTGGGCGTGGGCATCGGCGTCGACTACGCGCTCTACGTGATGACCGTGACGCTGGCGCGCCTCAAGGACGGCATGAGCCTGTCCGAAGCGTACTACCGGGCGCTGATCTTCACCGGCAAGGTCGTCGTGCTCACCGGCATCACGCTGGGCATCGCGGTTGCCACCTGGGCCTTCTCGCCGATCAAGTTCCAGGCCGACATGGGGATACTCCTCGCGTTCATGTTCGTCTGGAACATGCTCGGCGCGCTGATCCTGCTGCCCGCGCTGGGGCATTTCTTGCTGTCGCCGAAGACGCGGATGCCCACCGTCTCCGCGCTGGTCGAAGTGGCCTGAGCGAGCTGGTCATGCACCTTTTTCTTGTTGCCTGCCAAGGGATCGAACGTCCGACAGGGAGCCCACGGTTTTCTTCTCCTCAGAAGGATCTGGGTGACTCGATCACCCCCTTTTATTCGTCGACCACGTGGGAACGCACGTGGCCGACGTTTGCTGCGAGCGATGGCCAAGGGTGGGAGGCCGCACGAGGCGCTTCTACAGTAAATAGTGCGCCTGTTTTCAATTGAAGAATCGGACAAGGAGAAAGACATGGCGCGTGTAGTGCGGTTTCATGAGTTTGGAGCCCCCGAGGTACTGAAGATCGAAGACCTCGAGGTCGGCGAGCCCGGCCCCGGGGAAATGCGCATTCGCGTTCAGGTGATCGGCCTGAACCGGGCGGAGGCCGCCTTCCGTGCGGGCCAGTACATCGAAAAGGCGCAACTGCCGGCCCGCTTGGGCTATGAGGCCGCCGGCACGGTAGACGCGTTGGGCCAAGGCGTTGGCGGCTTTGAAATCGGCGAAGCGGTTTGCGTCATCCCGGAATTTTCGATGAACCGCTACGGTGTTTATGCCGAACAGGCGATCGTTCCCGCCGCCGCGGTGGTCAAGCGTCCGCCCGGCTTGAGCACGGCGGAAGCCGCGGCAGTCTGGATGCCCTACCTGACGGCATACGGCGCCCTGATCGACGTGGTCCGGCTCGGCCAGGGCGATGCGGTGGTGATTACCGCCGCTTCCAGCAGCGTTGGTCTTGCTGCCATCCAGATCGCCAACAGCGTCGGCGCCGTGCCGATTGCCGTCACCCGCACCGAGGCCAAACGCGCCGAACTGCAAGCGGCCGGTGCGGCCCATGTGATCGTTAGCCAGGCGCAGGACATTGCCGCCGAGGTGATGCGCATCACCGGCGGGGACGGCGCGCGTATGGTCTTCGATCCGGTGGGTGGGCCGAGCATTCTCCCGCTGGTATCCGCCCTGGCATGCCAGGGCACGCTGGTGCTCTACGGCAACCTGAGTGGAGAAGCGCACCAGACGCCATTTCCATTCGGTCTTGCGGTGGGCCGTGGCTTGAGTCTGCGCGGCTATCTGGTATTCGAAATCATCCATGACCCGGCCCGCCTGGCGCGCGCCGAGGCCTTCATTCGCGAGGGACTGCGCAGCGGCGTGCTCAAGCCGAAGATCGACAGGACATTTTCCCTCGAGAAGATCGTCGAAGCCCACCGCTATCTGGAGGGAAATCAGCAGTTGGGCAAGGTCGTGGTCACGGTCTGAGCGAATAACACACTGACTTAACGAAAACGGAATGGACTCATGATCAAGGAAGGCGAGTTGTTGTGGACGCCCAGCGCCGACTGGGTGAGGAATGCCAATATTACAACGTACCAGAACTGGCTGCGCGACCAGTGCGGGCTGGTGTTCGACGACTACGATGCGCTGTGGCGCTGGTCGGTCGCAGATGTCGAAGGCTTCTGGCGCTCGATGTGGGAATATTTTTCCCTCGAATCGTCAACACCGTGGTCCCGGGTTCTTGGCGACCGCGCCATGCCCGGCGCGGAGTGGTTCCCGGAGACGCGTCTCAACTACGCGCAGCACGTGCTGCGCCAGGAACGCCCCGGCACCGATGCCGTCATGTTTCTGAGCGAAACCACACCGCTGACCGGGATGGCATGGGAAGACCTCGCCGGCCAGGTGCGTATTCTCGCCACCCGCTTGCGCGAACTCGGAGTGCAGCCGGGCGACCGTGTCGTCGCCTACATGCCCAATATTCCTGAAACCATGATCGCCATGCTGGCTACCACCAGCATCGGCGCCGTCTGGGCGAGCTGCTCGCCCGATTTCGGATCGCGTGGCGTACTCGACCGCATCACCCAGCTGTCGCCCAAGGTTCTTTTCTGTGTGGATGGCTACCGCTATGGCGGCAAGGCCTTCGACCGCCGGACAGAGCTACGGGACATCATCGGCGCATTGCCGAGTCTGGAACACATCGTTCATCTGCCCTACCTGAATGCACAGGACCCGGCGCCGCCGGTCGATCGTGCCCTGCAATGGCACGCGCTGATGAACCACGAGCCGGTTCCGGCGCAGGAATTCGAATTTGCGCAGCTACCTTTTTCTCACCCGCTCTGGATCCTGTTTTCCTCCGGCACCACGGGCTTGCCCAAGGCGATAGTCCATAGCCACGGCGGCATCCTGCTGGAGCAGAACAAGCTGCTTCGCTTCCACATGGACGTTCACCCCGGCGAGCGCACCTTCTTCTTCACGACGACCGGCTGGATGATGTGGAATGTGGTCGCCAGTTCACTGCTGGCGGGCGCCTGCCCGGTACTCTACGACGGCAATCCCGCCTACCCCGAACCCGACGTGCTCTGGAAAATGGCCCAGGATTGCGGCGCCAGTTTCTTCGGCGCCAGCCCGACCTATGTCGACATCATGAGCAAGGCCGGGATCGTTCCGGGCAAGAAGTTCGATCTGACGAAACTGCGCGCGATCATGCCGGCGGGCTCTCCCGTTTCGCCCGAATGTACGGCCTGGTTCTACGAAAACGTCAAGAAAGACCTGTGGATTGCCACCGGCAGTGGCGGTACCGACTGCTGCACCGGCTTTGTCGGCGGCGTCCCGACCTTGCCCGTCTATGCCGGCGAGATCCAGGCGCGCTCCCTCGGCGTCGCGGCCTACGCGTTCAACGATCGCGGCGAGTCCGTGATCGACGAGGTGGGGGATCTGGTCATTACCGAACCCTTGCCTTCGATGCCGGTTGGTTTCTGGAACGACGAGGGCAATGCGCGCTACCGCGAGGCCTATTTCGAGGATTTCCCCGGAGTCTGGCGTCACGGCGATTTCTTCCGCATCAACGCGCGCGGCGGCTGCTTCGTGCTGGGGCGCTCCGATGCCACCCTCAACCGGCAGGGGATACGCATCGGTACCGCCGAGATCTACCGGGCGCTGGCGACCCTGGAAGAGGTCGACGATGCCCTGATCGTCAATCTCGATTTGCCGCATGGGCAGTTCTTCATGCCGCTTTTCGTCAGGCTCACCAATGGCCTGACTCTGGACAAGGACATCGAGAGGCGCATTTGCGACCGCTTGCGCAAGGAATATACGCCGCGCCACGTGCCGGACAAGATCATTCAGGTACCGGAAATCCCCGCCACCCTCACCGGCAAGAAAATGGAGGTACCGGTACGCAAGATATTGATGGGGGTTCCGGCCGACAAGGCCGCCAACCTCAATGCAATGGCCAATCCGCGGTCGATCCATCATTTTGTCGATTACGCAAATAGCCAGCATGACTACACACTGACCTGACAGGTCATGTATTCCTTTCGGGGGCGTGGCGAATGAGAAACAGCGCGATTGCGGTGCTGGCAACCCTGGCGTTGATGGCCGGAGCCGTGCAGGCCAAGGAAGGGGGGGATCAATACCCGAACGGGGCGGAAAACTGGTTCGCGGGAGCGCTTCCGCCTCCGGGAAATTACCTGCTCAACTATTTCGGCCATGTTTCCGGGACGCTGCGCGATCGCAGCGGCAACAAGGTCACTGCCCCGAACGGAAATGGCGTCCGCCTCGATGCCACTTTCGAAGCACCGCGCTTCGTGAAAGTGACGGAGACGACCTTGCTCGGCGCCAACTATGGCTGGGCCGTGTTCCTGCCGCCAGTCATGGATCTCTCGATCAATGTCGCCGGCACCAGGAACGGTCGAACCGGCTTCGGCGATGCCAACATCACGCCGGTCGTGCTGACCTGGCACTCGCCGGAATGGCATTACGCACTCGGCCTGGATATTTACCTGCCGACAGGCGCGTACAACAGGAAAAACGCGCCAGGAAGAAATCCCGGCGCAAACTACTACAGCTTCGAGCCGGTGTTCGCGCTGACCTACCTGGGCAAGGATGGCTGGGAAGTCAGCGGAAAGTTCATGTACAACATGAAGACGAGGAACAAGGACACGGACTACCGGTCGGGCGACGAGTTTCACATGGACTATCTGGTCGGAAAACACATCGGCCCCTGGTCCGTGGGCGTGAGCGGTTACTATTTGCGGCAAACAAACAACGATGAACGGGACGGCGTGAAGGTCGGCGCGGACGGAAATCGCGGCCAGGTATTTGCGATTGGCCCGAGCGTGAAATACGAGACCGCCTCTCACTCTCACCTGATTTTCCAGTGGCAAAAGGAATCCCGCGCCGAAAACCGGTTTCAGGGCGACATGTTCTGGTTCAAGCTGATCATGCCCATATTGTAAAATGCTCTCAATATACTGATACAGCAGCGCAATTGCCCTCCGCCTGCGGTAATCATGATGTCGATGTCGATGCCGACCGCCGGATCATCTGGCGACGTGGGGAATGGTTGATCGCTGATACACTGCGGCGATCTTATCGGGTTCTGTTGCCGGGGACCGCCAAGCCAGAGGACGGACGATTGCAGAAAAAACTGAAAGCGCTCGCCGAGTCTGGTGATTCGGCGTTCGGAATTGAGGATCTGGCCACACGGTTGCGTTTCGAATTTACGGAAGGGAATATCTGGCTGGGCGAGGAGAGGATGGTTCTCCTGCACATGAAAGCGTTGGGCAGCCTGCGCAAGGAGCTGGCCGACACGCTCGGTTCGGATCGGGCGCGCGGACTGCTGACGCGGATGGGCTACGCAGCAGGTATGTGCGATGCCGAACTCGTGCGCAAACTTTATCCCGACGCGCCCGATCCGGAGATCATCCGCAAGGGACCGCTGCTGCATAACCTCGAGGGCTTCGTCAAGGTCGACCCGGTCCGCATCGATGCGGATATTGCCAAGGGTACCTATTATTCCGAGGTTCTCTGGTCAAACTCATTCGAAGGGGAGGTCCACCGGCAAATATTCGGTGTCGAGCCGGGCTCAACCGGCTGGATGCAACAAGGATATGCCACAGGCTATGTAAGCGGGATAATGGGCACATTCATCCTGTTCAAGGAATGCGAGGAAGGACCCGGGCAGTCGCGACTCATAGGCAAGCCGCTCAAGGGCTGGGCACCAGCCGAGGCCGAGGAATTGCTGCGCCATTTCCACCCGGACGCCATTGCCGACCAGATCCTGCAACTCCAGCAGCAGGTGCAGGGGCTTCGATATTCCATCGAAGACTCCATGGAAGCCAGCGACATGGTCGGGATATCTCCGGCCTTCAAGGCGGCGTGGTTGCTGATCCAGAAAGCGGCAGTCAGCCAGATAACGGTGTTGTTGCTTGGCGAAACGGGCGTGGGCAAGGAGGTGTTCGCCCGTGCCTTGCACAAGGCGAGCAGCCGTGCCAGCGGTCCTTTCGTGGCGGTTAACTGCGGGGCGCTGCCCGAGCCGCTGATTGAATCGGAACTGTTTGGCGTCGAGAAAGGCGCCTATACAGGGGCGCGCAATTCCCGTCCTGGCCGCTTCGAGCGTGCCCATTGGGGTACCTTGTTTCTGGACGAGGTTGCCGAGTTGAGCATGTCCGCCCAGACGAAGTTGCTGCGGGCCATTCAGGAAGGCGACATCGAGCGGCTGGGGGACACGAAAACCAGAAAGGTGGATGTCCGGATAGTCGCCGCCACCAACGTGGATTTGAAGCAGGCCGTCGAGCAGGGGCGTTTTCGCAAGGATCTGTATTACCGCCTCAATATCCTGCCGGTGCTGGTTCCCCCCCTGCGCGAGCGGGTGCAGGATATCCCCCTGCTGGCCCAGCGCTTTGTGGAAAAATTTTCCGCCCGCGAAGGCAAGCGTCCGGCCAGGATAACCAACCGCGCCATGCACGCACTGATGAATTATTCCTGGCCCGGGAATGTTCGCGAGCTGGAGAACATGATCGAGCGCGGCGTGCTACTCACCCAGAATGGCGAACAAATCGATGTCTCGAACCTGTTTCTGACCTCGTCCCGCAACGGGCCGGAAGTTCCCGAGGTCAGCGTCGACAGGCACGGAAAACTGCTCGCCTGCGAAGATCACGCAATCAGGGAGTTGGTTGAGCATATCTTGGACAAGGGCGTGTCGCTGGAGAATGTGGAATCTCTTCTGGTAGATACCGCCCTTGCCCGCAGCCTTGGCAATGTCAGTTCCGCGGCGCGCACGCTGGGGCTGACACGCTCGCAATTACGCTACCGGCTCAGGAGCCGGAAAAGCCCCCCGGAAAGCTGAAGCAAGACGTTTGTCGTTGTTGGCCCGAAAAGCGGCGATCTCCAGCTCAAGCCGAAAATCACCATTTCGGACTTCTCGAGCACTGTCCTGTGCAGGGATGGTTCATTTTGACCATCCGACTGTTTTCTGGCTGATCTAGTCCACATCGGGCTTCGGTGATGTTTTCATTCAGTAACAAATAGTCCTATAAAAACAACATATTGGCTGTCAGGTACGGTTGTTGCGAGTAGACCGATACATGAAGAAGACCGCTCTCATTGCGGCATTACGGAATCAGAAGCACCACCAAGGAGGATTTTCATGATACGGGTACTCGTAGCCGACGACCATTTCCTTGTTCGGGAAGGTCTGAAAATGACAATTGCCGCCATGCAGGATGTCGAGGTAGTAGCCGAGGCCACCAATGGCGGCGAGGTGCTGGCCGCCATCAAGACCTGCAACGCCCATGTGCTGTTGCTGGACATGTCGATGCCTGGCCTGTCCGGCGTCGATCTGGTCAGGCGGGTAAAAAGCGAGTGGCCAGGCTTGCCCATCCTCGTGCTCAGCATGTACGGCGAAACACAACTGGCGGCCAAGGTGCTGCAGAGTGGTGCAAGCGGCTACGTGACCAAGGGCAAGGGACGGGAAATCCTGCTGTCGGCCATCCGCAAGGTGGCGAGTGGTCATCGTTACATAGATCCGGATCTGGCCGAGAAAATCCTTTTCGATGTGCGTATGCCGACTGCTTCGGTACAAGAGCAGCTTACCCACCGGGAATCCCAGATTCTGCGCATGCTGCAAGCGGGCAAGAGCGTAACGCAAATTGCCAACGAGTTGTCCGTGAGTCCCAAGACGGTCAGTACCCACAAGATACGGGCAATGCAAAAGCTGCACTGCCAAAACAATGTCGAGTTGCTCAAATATGCGCCGGAAGCCGCCGTGGAAGCCTGTTTCTAGGTACGGGCGATGAAGCGGGCCATGCCGATGGAAGTCACCGCCGCCGCCGGGGCGCCGCAGCTCAACTATGACCAGGCTTTTGCCACGTGGGTCCAGCAGTCGAAGGATATGTTCGCCCGGTTCGGCGGCAATTTCGACATTCAGTACGCCAACCCGGCGTTTTGCCGAAATTTCGGTATCGCCATGGATGCCATTGCCGATGCCGGCTTGAGCCAGTTTGGAATCCTCCGCGAGATATCGACCCAGTGGTGCGATCTGCTGGAGCGGGCTTACAACGATGGCAAGGAGCGTTCGGAGGAGCTATGGCTGCCGACGCAAAATGGCCTGCGCTGCTTTCGCATGCATGTCGCGCCCGAGCGGCTCACGGGAAATGGCCCGGTTGAATCGGTCTGGGCGGATGGCCGCGACATCACCGATATCCGGGGGGCTCAAAGCATTCTTGGTGAGACCGAGGCGCGTTTCAAGGCGATTGTCTCGAACGTACCCGGCGCAGTATTCCAGCTTGCCATGCACAGGTTCGATGATCTGCCCAGGTTCCAGTATGTCAGCGATGGCATCGTCGCCCTGTCCCGCCTTGCGCCGGAAAAGCTGCGGCGCAGTTCGGACAATTTCACCGGTTTGATTCATCCCGACGATATCGCGGCATTTCACCAATCCATGAAATCGTCATCGGAGACCCTGACCAGGTGGAGCTGGGCGGGACGTCTTTGTGCCGGTACCCACGCCGAGCGCTGGATCAGTCTCCAGGCCACGCCCCGGCTCATGGATGCCGGAATGGTACTGTGGGACGGCATCATGCTGGATGCCACGGATGCCCGGCGCAACGAAGAGAAGTTGCGTCAGTCCGAGGAATTTCTGCGTGACTTGTGCGTGCGCGTCGGCATGATTCGCGAAGAGGAAAAATCCGCCATCGCGCGCGAGATTCACGATGAGCTGGGGCAGCTGCTCACCGTCCTGAAAATGGATTTGTCCTGCATGCGGGAGGCCGGCGGTCTCGATTCACGTTCGGTTGCCAAGATGCTGCGCATGGAAAGCCTGACCGACGATATCCTCTACCGGGTTCGGGACATTGCCAGCACACTCCGGCCCAAGGTTCTCGACCTCGGGCTGGCGCCCGCCATCGAATGGCTGGCGCAGGAATTTTCGTCCCATACCCGCATCGTTTGCCGTCTGTCCATCAATGGCGACGAGTTGTGCGGCAACCTCGACAGCACGGCGATCACGGCAATCTTCCGCATTGTGCAGGAGTCCCTGACCAACGCGGCGCGGCATGCAAGGGCAAAACACATCGACATTTCCCTGACCCGGCGCGGGCAGTTCCTGCAATTGCTGATTCGTGACGACGGTGTCGGGTTCGATCCAGACGCACTCCCGATTTGCTGTAATGGTCTCAGCGGTATTCGGGAACGAGCAGTGATTCTCGGCGCCGAATTGAGGATCGATTCGTCGGCACACACGGGCACTACCCTGGAAGTCCTTATTCCCCACGTCGTCACGAGTGCCTGAGGTGCGCACTTCTCCCGCACGCGGTGTCGTCTTCGCCGTACCGCGGGTTGCTTGTGGCTGACGGAGATCCGCCCGGCCGACCATCAGGCGCTGCGGAACTCCGGCGAGCGACCTCGCCAAAGGCCTTGTTGTAGTGGAGCGTGTCAAAGTCGTGTGTAACGAAATCATATAGTTACGAGATTAACTGTCGCACCCCGGATGTCCGGCACGCGAGGCGAATGCTGCGGTCGTTGCTGTACGCGGATCAGGACACCCCGTCTCCCTGTCAAAAATCGGTCCCGGGAAACGACGGCAGACCCCGCTGCCGGGAAATTGCTACGCAGTGCCGCCTTGGTTATCGGGCCATGCGCCGGAACCCTGCTCTGCCGGCATGAAGGTGTAGCATCGCTTGCCGTTGGCCTTGGAGCGGTACATCGCGGCGTCCGCCTGCTGCAGCAATTTCTCACAGGTGGTTTCCACGCCGGCATATATTGCAATGCCGATACTGGCAGAGATGCGAACGGAGATTTCTCCGATTCGGTACGGATCGGAAAGACTCTCCACCAGCTTGCGCGCCAGCGCCGCGGCCCCGTCGGCTCCCGCCGCGAACACTACGACCACGAACTCGTCACCGCCGAGCCGCGCAGCGACGTCGGAGCGACGAATTCCGCTGTTGATGCGTTGCGAGACGGCTCGCAGCAGCTCGTCGCCGATTCCATGGCCGTGGCGGTCGTTGACCGACTTGAAGCCATCGAGGTCAATGTAGAGGAGAGCGAGTTCGGTGTCGCATCGCTGTGACAAAGCCAGTTGATCGTTGACGATTTCGTTCAGCAGCGCCCGATTGGCCAAGCCCGTCAGTTCGTCGTGGAGTGCCTTGTGCCGGGTCTGCTGCAACATCGCGGATGCCTTGATCAGCGCTCCTCCGACCTCGTCGGCTTCCCGTAGCCGGAAGCTGGGAACGACGATCGCCTCGCCGGAGCCCAAGGCCACGGCCGGACCGGTCAATCCGTAGAAAGCGCCGGCAATCCGGCCCCCGAGCCTCCAAGCAAGAAGCAGACTACTGCCCAGCAGAACCACCGTACCGAGGACCAGCCAGCCGAGCGACTGCTGCAGCCGGTTCGTGAGCGCTTCCCGGGGAATGCTGATGACCGTCGTCCACCGGGAAACGGCGGATCGACTGAAAACGGATATGACAGGAAGGCCCGCGTCGGTAAGGATTTCGATCGATCCCTCGGCGGCTTCGGCGAGCCTCTCTGTCAAGGCCTGCGAACCCTTCCGCCCGATGAACTGCTCCACTTCAGTGTGGGCAGCGACAATGCCTTCGCCATCCAGTATTTGGCCGGTCCAGCCGCCCGGCAGGCGCTGCTCGTTGAGGATTCTGGACAGGCGATCCGGAAAAAAACCCATGCTCAGAGCGTAGACGACCCGCTCGTCGCGGTGCACCGGTACCGAGACGCTGAGCGCCGGCCGGTGCACCACCGGCCCGACAAAAAGCCCGGAGACATACGTACGCCCTGTTTCCAGGACGTGCCTCAACTGCGGCATCACCCCTCCGAAAGGCAAGGGTTCACCGAACGGCCGGAACGTGTTGATCCGCTGTCGGCCGGTCGTATCGGTCAGCACGACGTTATTGGCCGACCGGGTTTGCAGAACCTGCATCGCCTGGTCGTGGAAGGCCGCGAGATCGTTGGAAGCCAGGTAGGGCGACGTCGCGAGGACGTTCAGCGCCGACTCCGTCGCGGCCAGTTCGCGGTCAACCGCGGACGTCAGTGCGCGGGCAGTCGCGATCACCTCGCGCACGAGTTGAGCATTCTCGCGCTGATAGTTGTAATGGATCAGCGCCGCGGTCATCAATGACGCAGGCAAGATGCACGCCGTGACGAGCAGGGCGAGTCGGGAACGGATGGTCGGAGTGCACGCTGCCGTCATGGGGCGATGATCGCCGAGTTGGCCGGATTTTCGTTTTTGGTCTTCGGCAGACTGCGAATGCCGCGATGCCCAAGGGTAGCGCCTTCCCACCTCCAGGGCCAGCCAATCGAATAACGCAAATTGAATAACGTCAGTCTATGATCAAACGGTGAATGGCATCCGCTGCACGAACCCGGGCAGCGGACCATCCTGGCACGACGAGTGCCGTATGACCGCGGTCGCCTCCCGGGCAACAAATTTTCCGGCGCACGAGCGGTCAAAGCGCCACCAGGGGGAACTCCCGATGACTGCCGTTTGCCTTCATCCAGGCCGATTGACGCTCGCCGAACTGCGCACGATCGCGTTCAGCGACAGCCGGCTCGAGCTCGAACCGGCCTGCTTTCCGGTGGTCGCGCGCGGCGCCGCGACGGTTGCGGCGATCGCGCGCAGCGGCGAGCCGGCCTACGGCATCAACACCGGTTTCGGCCGCCTCGCGCAGACGCACATCCCGGACGATCAGCTCGAACTTCTGCAGAAAAATCTCGTGCTGTCGCACGCGGTGGGAGTCGGCGAACCGCTCTCGGCGCCGACGGTGCGCCTGGTGCTGGCGTTGAAGATCGCGAGCCTTGCACGCGGACACTCCGGTGTGCGCATGGAACTCATCAATGCGCTGCTCGGGCTCTTCAACGCCGGCGTCATCCCTCGCGTGCCGTCCAAAGGCTCGGTCGGCGCGAGCGGCGACCTGGCACCGCTCGCACACCTTTCGGCGCTGCTGCTGGGCATCGGCGAGGCATATGTCGACGGCCGACACGTACCCGCGACCGAGGCTCTGGCGATCGCGGGACTCGCGCCGATGACGCTCGCGGCGAAGGAAGGCCTTGCGCTGCTCAACGGCACGCAGGTGTCGACGGCGCTGGCGCTCGTCAATCTGTTCGCGATCGAGACCGTGTTTCGCACCGCGCTCGTCGCCGGAGCGCTGTCGGTCGACGCCGCGGCCGGCTCGTTCAAGCCGTTCGATGCCCGGATCCACGCGTTGCGCGGCCAGCCGGGGCAGATCGACGCTGCCGCCACCTACCGGCAGCTGCTCGAGGGCAGCGGGATCAACCTTGCGCATCGCGACTGCGGCAAGGTGCAGGACCCGTACAGCCTGCGCTGCCAGCCGCAGGTTATGGGTGCCTGCCTCGACCAGATGCGCCACGCCGCGCGCGTCCTGCTGATCGAAGCGAACGCCGTGTCCGACAACCCGCTGGTTTTTCCGGACAGCGGCGAAGTGCTGTCGGGCGGGAACTTCCATGGCGAACCGGTCGCTTTCGCCGCTGACGCGCTCGCGCTGGCCGCGGCCGAGATCGGGGCGCTGGCCGAGCGGCGCATCGCGCTGCTGATCGACGCCACGCTGTCGGGCCTGCCGCCTTTCCTCGTCACCGAAGGCGGCGTCAATTCCGGCTTCATGATCGCGCACGTCACGGCGGCCGCGCTCGCCTCCGAGAACAAGCTTCTCGCGCATCCGGCGAGCGTCGATTCGTTGCCGACGTCGGCGAACCAGGAGGATCACGTTTCGATGTCGACGTTCGCCGCCCGCAAGCTCGGCGAGCTCGCCGACAACACCGCGACGATCCTCGCGATCGAGCTGCTCGCCGCGGCGCAGGGCGTCGAGCTGCGCGCACCGCACCGCACCTCGCCGCGCCTGCAGGCCGTGCTCGCGCTGATCCGCAGCCGCGTCCCGCATTACGACATCGACCGCTATTTCGCGCCCGACATTGCATCGATCAAGGACGAGGTGTCGGCGGGAGCCTTCGCACGCCATTGTCCCTTGTCTTTCGACTCCGAACGCGTGGCGGACGGCGAGGCGTCCCGCTCCGCCACGCCGGATGACGAATCCCTCTGAAGCGCTCGCAGGAGGCCGCGATGAACGAAGTCCACAGCACCGATCCTCGCTACGCGCCGGGCCGCATCGTGCGGTCGCCGCATGGCGCGACGCTGCACTGCCGCAACTGGCTCATCGAGGCCGCGTGGCGGATGATCCAGAACAACCTCGACCCCGAAGTGGCCGAGCACCCCGAACATCTCGTCGTCTATGGCGGCATGGGGCGCGCGGCGCGCGACTGGGCGTGCTTCGACAGGATCCTCGCGACGCTGCGCGAACTGGGCGAGGATGAGACGTTGCTGGTGCAGTCCGGCAAGCCGGTCGGCGTGTTCCGCACCCACGTCGATGCGCCACGCGTGCTGATCGCGAATTCCAACCTGGTGCCGAAGTGGGCAACTTGGGAGCACTTCAACGAGCTCGACCGCAAAGGCCTGATGATGTTCGGCCAGATGACTGCGGGCTCGTGGATCTACATCGGCTCGCAGGGCATCGTGCAGGGTACATACGAAACGTTCACCGCCTGCGCCGACCGTCATTTCGGCGGGCACGCCGCGCGGCGGTGGATCCTCACCGGCGGACTCGGCGGCATGGGCGGCGCGCAGCCGCTCGCGGCGACGATGGCGGGCTTCTCGATGATGGCGGTCGAGTGCGACGAGACGCGCATCGACCTGCGCCTGAAGACGCACTACCTCGACCGCAAGGCCGCTTCGCTCGACGAGGCGCTCGCATTGCTCAATGCGGCGCGGGCCGAGGGCCGCACGCTGTCGGTGGGCCTCGTCGGCAACGCAGCCGACGTATTCGAGGAGATCGCGCGCCGCGGCGTCAAGCCCGATGTCGTCACCGACCAGACCAGCGCGCACGATCCGATCCACGGCTACCTGCCGCAAGGCTGGACGCTGCAGCAATGGCGCGAGCGCCAGCGCAGCGACCCGCAGAGCATCATCGAGCCGGCGAAGCGCTCGATGGCCAACCAGGTGCGCGCGATGCTGGCGCTGCAGCGAGCCGGTGCGGCGGTATTCGACTACGGCAACAACATCCGCCAGATGGCCCACGACGCCGGCGTCATCGACGCGTTCTCGTTTCCCGGCTTCGTCCCGGCGTACATCCGCCCGCTGTTCTGCCGTGGCTACGGCCCGTTCCGCTGGGTCGCGCTGTCGGGCGAGCCGAAGGACATCCATCGCAGCGACGCGAAAGTGAAGGAGCTGATCCCCGACGACCGGCACCTGCACAACTGGCTCGATCTCGCTCGCCATCGCATCACGTTCCAGGGCCTGCCGGCGCGCATCTGCTGGCTCGGCCCGAAGGACCGTTACCGCGTCGGCCTCGCGTTCAACGAGATGGTGCGCCACGGCGAACTGCATGCGCCGATCGTCATCGGCCGCGACCATCTCGATACCGGTTCGGTCGCGAGCCCGAACCGTGAAACCGAGGCGATGCGCGACGGCTCCGATGCCGTGTCCGACTGGCCGCTGCTCAACGCGCTGCTCAACACCGCGAGCGGCGCGACGTGGGTGTCGTTTCATCACGGCGGCGGCGTCGGCATGGGGTATTCGCAGCACGCGGGCCAGGTCATCGTCTGCGACGGCACCGACGGGGCGGCGCGGCGGATCGCACGCGTGCTGTTCAACGACCCGGCGAGCGGCGTGATGCGCCATGCCGACGCGGGCTACGAGGAAGCGCTCGCGACGGCGCGGGAAATCGGCCTGCGCCTGCCGATGCACGACGCCTGATCACATGGCCGCCTGGGACCTGCTGTTCCGCCGCGTGCATCTCGCGACATTCGCCGGCGACGAACCGTACGGCGCGCTGCGTGACGGTGCGCTCGCGGTGCGGACCGGGCGCATCGAGTGGCTCGGCGCCGAACGCGACCTGCCGCGCGAGGCCCGCGCCGCCCAGGAGATCGATGGCGCCGGCGGCTGGCTGCTGCCGGGGCTGATCGACTGCCACACCCATCTCGTCCATGCCGGCAACCGCGCCCGCGAGTTCGAGCTGCGCATGCAGGGCGCGAACTACGAGGAGATCGCGCGCGCCGGCGGCGGCATCCGCGTAACGGTCATCGCGACGCGGGCCGCCGACGAGGCGGCGCTCGTAGTCGCGAGCCGGCCGCGTCTCGCCCGACTGATCGCCGAGGGTGTCACGACGGTGGAGATCAAGTCCGGCTACGGGCTGGAACTGTCCGCCGAGCGACGCATGCTGCGCGCAGCGCGCGCGCTGGGAGACACCGCGCCGGTACGCGTGACGACAACGTTCCTCGGCGCGCACGCACTGCCGCCCGAATACGACGGACGCGCCGACGACTACATCGCTGAAGTCTGTGACGTGATGCTGCCGGCGCTCTATCGCGAAGGCCTCGTCGATGCCGTCGACGCGTTCTGCGAGCGCATCGCGTTCAGCCCGGCGCAGACCGAAGCGGTGTTCCGCGCGGCCCGTGCGCTCGGGCTTCCCGTCAGGCTGCATGCCGAGCAGCTCTCGGATTCGGGTGGCGCGGCACTCGCGGCCCGGTACGGCGCGCTGTGCGCCGATCATCTGGAACACCTCTCCGAAGCCGGTGCAGCGGCGCTCGCCGCGGCCGGCAGCGTCGCCGTGCTGCTGCCGGGGGCATTCTATTTCCTGCGCGAGACACACCTTCCACCGGCCGCGCGGCTGCGCGCGCTCGGCGTGCCGGTCGCCATCGCCACCGACTGCAACCCCGGCACTTCGCCGCTCAGTTCGCTGCTGCTCGCGCTCAACATGGCCTGCGTGCTGTTCCGCCTCTCCCCCGCCGCTGCGCTCGCCGGGGTCACGCGCAACGCGGCTCGGGCGCTCGGCCGCGGCGACGACCTCGGCACGCTGGAGGCCGGAAAACTCGCCGACCTCGGCCTGTGGAACGTCGATACCCCGGCCGAGCTGTGCTACCACCTCGGCTACAACCCGCTCGCGCTGCGCGTGTTCGGCGGACAAATCAGCGGAGCCGGTGATGTCGCACAAGGATGAAGAGGATCGGGGGCCGTGGCACGGCCGCATCGACGTGCATGAGGGCCCGCGGGCATTGCGCTGGCACCAATGCGTCAAGATGCTGGCGCCCGAAGCGCCCCCGGGCATCGTGCTGCTCGGTTTTCCCTGCGACCTCGGCGTGCGGCGCAACCATGGCCGCGCCGGAGCCGCCGAAGGCCCCGCGGCGCTGCGCCGCACGCTCGCGAACCTGGCTTGGCACGGAGAGTGGCCGGTGTACGACGCGGGCGACGCCGGCGATGTGGGCGCCAGCACGCACGACGCCGGCGAGCAGACGCTCGAGACGATGCAGGGCGACTACGCTCGACGCATCACGGCGCTGCTCGAGGCCGGCCATGTGCCAATCGGTCTCGGTGGCGGCCACGAAATCGCGTGGGCAGCCTGGCAGGGATTTGCCGTGCATGCGATCCGCGAGCCGCACCCGCCGCGCATCGGCATACTCAACGTCGACGCTCATTTCGACCTGCGCACGGCACCCGCGGGCAATTCGGGCACGCCGTTCCGCCAGATCGCTGCGGACTGCGGAGTCCGCGACTGGAATTTCCGCTACTGCGTGCTGGGGATCGCCGAAGCGGCGAACACTGCCGCGTTGTTCGACCGCGCCCGCGCGCTTGGCGTCGCGTTTCGCCTCGACGAGGAAATGGGCGCGCGCGATCTCGATGCAACCGCCAGCACGGTGCGCGATTTCCTCGCCGGCATCGACTGGCTCTACCTGACGCTGTGCCTCGACGCGCTGTCGGGTGCGTGCGCGCCCGGCGTCAGCGCGCCGGCGACGATCGGCGTCGAGCCGGCCGTCGTTGAGGCGGTGATCCGCATCGCCGTCGCGAGCGGCAAGCTTCGCCTCGCTGACGTCGCCGAACTCAACCCTTCCCTCGACCCCGACGGCCGGACCGCGCGTCTGGCAGCACGCCTCGTCTGGCGGCTCGCGCGCGAAATCGCCCGTCGCCCATGTGATGTGCGGTCTGGGCTGCATCTCCCCGCGCGCGATTGAGCCAAGCGGCACCGGCAGGATTTCGGTACGATGCGCTTCATTCGCTAAGCGCCCCGTTACTCTCGACGGATCGGCGCCTTTTCCCTTTCCGCTGCCCGCACCAGAATCCCATGACTTCCCCCATCGAAAGCTTCGCCCAACTCGATCTCCGTGCACCGCTGCTCGATGCGCTGTCCGAAATCGGCTATGAAACGCCGTCGCCGATCCAGGCGATATGCATCCCGCATCTGCTCGCCGGCCACGACCTGCTCGGGGAAGCGCAGACCGGTACCGGCAAGACTGCCGCGTTCGCGCTGCCGCTGCTCGACCGGCTCGACCTCGCAGTCAAAAATCCGCAGGTGCTCGTACTCGCGCCGACCCGCGAACTCGCGATCCAGGTCGCCGAGGCTTTCCAGCGTTACGCGAAGAACCTGCCGGGTTTCCACGTGCTGCCGGTGTATGGCGGCCAGAGCATGGTCGTGCAACTGCGCCAGCTCGCCCGCGGCGCACATGTCATCGTCGGCACCCCGGGCCGCGTCATGGACCACATCGAGCGCAAGAGCCTCAATCTCGACAGCCTGACGACATTGGTGCTCGACGAAGCCGACGAGATGCTGCGCATGGGGTTCATCGACGACGTCGAATGGATCCTGCAGCACACGCCGGCCGAGCGGCAGACGGCGCTGTTCTCGGCGACGATGCCCGACGCGATCCGCCGCGTCGCGCACCGTTACCTGCGCGAGCCGCGCGAGGTCAAGATCAAGGCCAGCACGACGACGGTGTCGACGACGCGTCAGCGCTACTGCCAGATCAGCGTCGCGCACAAGCTCGACGCGCTGACGCGCATCCTCGAAGTCGAGGAGGATTTCGACGCCGCGATCATCTTCGTCCGCACCAAGACCGCGACCGTCGAGCTCGCCGACAAGCTCGAGGCGCGCGGCTACTCGGCCGCCGCGCTGAACGGCGACATGACGCAGCAGCTGCGCGAGCGCGTCATCGAACAGCTCAAGGGCGGACAGCTCGACATCGTCGTCGCCACCGATGTCGCTGCGCGCGGCCTCGACGTGTCGCGCATCAGCCACGTCATCAACTACGACATCCCGTACGACACCGAAGCGTATGTGCATCGCATCGGACGCACCGGGCGCGCGGGTCGCACCGGCAGCGCGATCCTGTTTGTCGCGCCGCGCGAGATGCGGATGCTGAAAGTCATCGAGCGCGCGACCCGCCAGCCGATCGAGGCGCTGCAACTGCCGTCGCGCGAGGCCGTCGCGGACAAGCGGGTCGCCGCGTTCCGCCAGCAAGTCGCCACCGTGCTCGAATCCGAAGACCTCGCATTTTTCCGCGACGTCGTCGCCGGCATGGAATCGACGCACGAAGCCGAACTCCACGACATCGCCGCCGCCCTCGCCTTCCTCGCGCAGCGCGAGCGCCCGCTGCAGTTGCCGGAGTCGAAAGGCCCCGACATCGCCCGCCTGCCCGAACCGCGGCGCGAACCAGGCGCCGAGCGCGCCCCGCGCGAAAACCGCGACAAAATACTCGAACGCCGACGCGAGTTTTCCGAGGGCAATCTGCAGCGCTACCGCATCGAAGTCGGCCGCAACCAGCAGGCGACGCCGAAGGATATCGTCGGCGCGATCGCCAACGAGGCCGGCATCGAAAGCCGCTATATCGGGCAGATCAACCTCTACGAGGACTACAGCACCGTCGAACTGCCGAGCGCCCTCCCGCACGACGTGCTCGACATCCTGCGCCGCGTGCGCGTACGCCAGCACCAGCTGAACATCCGCCCGCTCGACGCGGAGGAAGCGAAGCGCGACGCGGCCCGCGTGCGCCCGGGAGCCCCTCGTCCGGGCGCGGCGCCGCGTCACGCGGCTCACCCTGGAAGCAAACCCGCTCATCCGGGAAGGGTCGGCCCGAGATCCTTCAGCAGCGAAAAGCGCACGCCGTCCCCCGGCTTCAAACCGGGCAAGAAAAAACCGCACGATCGCTGAGCTCCCTGCACGGTCAGGAACAGCCGGAGCACGTTGTGCAGGCGTGTCGGCCACGGGGTAGAATGCGCCACCCATCGGCGCCGGGGTGGTGAAATCGGTATACACAGCGGATTTAAAATCCGCCGCCTTCGGGCTTACGGGTTCAAGTCCCGTCCCCGGCACCAGCGAGCGCACTGCGCGTGATTTTCTCCAGGACTTCCGGCGGTGATCGTTCTGAACCTTTGCTGCGACCACGAGCACCTGTTCGAAGGCTGGTTCGGCTCGGCTGCCGCGTTCGAAGCCCAGCGTGAGCGCGGACAGGTCATCTGTCCCGTTTGCGGCTCGGCCTCGATCAGCCGGCGTCCGACCGCTCCGTACGTCAACACCGGCTCGACTCCGCCGCCCGCTCCGGCGCCGCGCCCCTCGTCGCGCCCCGCAACCGCACGGCAGATGGACGCAGTCGCCACGGCCGTGGCAATGCTGCGTCGCTTCGGCAAGGAGTCGGAGGACGTCGGCGAGCGGTTCGTCGAGGAAGCCCGCCGCATCCACTACGGCGAAAGCGAAGCGCGCAACATAAAGGGGAAAGCGTCGCACGACGACGTCGGGGAACTCATCGACGAAGGCATCATGGTGCTTCCCGTACCGCCCGACGACGAAGAGCTACACTGACTCTCCTGCCAGCCCGCTCCCCGTGGGCTTCAACAACGTGCGTGAATCAGCGGCACCCACATTTCCTGCGGCGACAGTCCGCCATGCACGCCGATCATCCGGTGCGCGCGTTCGCCCGGCACGCGGTCCGTGATCGTCCAGCCCGGTTCCATCAGCAGCGCATGGCTGCCGATGCGTTCGCGCAACTGCCGGTGTCGCGGCCCCGGGCCGAAAAACCCGCTGCGCAGCAGCTCCGGCGAACGGACCAGCACCGCCTTGCCCGCCAGCTCCGCCTCGACGAACGAGCGGAAATCGTCCTCGACCCCCCGGCGAAGCTCACAGAGTGCAGCCCGGCGTTCGCCGAACAACGGCCCGGCGAGCATTGCCGCAGCATCCGGAAACCGTTCGAAGCGGATCACGCGCTCTGCCGGCGAATCGATGAAGCCATGGTCCGCGCTCACGACGACGTCGACGCCGGTTCCGGCCAGTTGGTCGAGCAAGGCGGCGAACGCGGCGTCGATGTGGCGAAACTGCGCGACGGCCTCGTCGGACTCGCAGCCGTGCGCATGACTGAGCGCATCGAACACGGGATAGTAGGCGTGAATATAGCCGCCCGCCGCACGCTTCAGCGCCCTTGCTGCAGTCGCTATCGCAGCGACCATCCCCTGGAGCCCCCGATACGCGACGATGTCGGCGCCACGGCCATGCCTCGCGGAGTATGGCGAATACGCAATGCTGCGCGGATTGACGTAAATCGACTTGCGCCTGCGGTTCCGGAACAGGCTCGGGTACGGGAAGAGCCGCTCCGGAGCCATCGGGCCGCGAATGAGTCCGCCCGAACGTTTCCTCATCGGCAACGGCGCAACCACGCCGCCAAACCGCCTGTCGTGGATGAACCAGCCGGTCAAGCCATGGCGGGCCGGCGCGAGGCCGGTGAGCGTGGTCGTCACTGCGCTCGCCGTCGTGCTCGGGAAAACCGAAGTCATGCGTCGCCGCCGGTGCGCGAGCAGCGTGCTCCCCGATCCGAAACGCTGCAGGAACGCGTCGCCGAGGCCGTCGATGAGCAGGAACACCAGCACCGGCCCGGGTTCATCCTGCGCGCGATCGGTGCGTTCCTCGCCCGGCACCGTCCAGTGCTGACCGTCGAGATAGCCACGGATCGCGCCGACGAGGCCATAAAGGCCGTTCGCCCCGTAATCGGGCACGACGGCAGCACGCGGCAACGAAAATGGGATGTTTCGGCAGGCGGACATGGCCAGAGCCGGTAAACGACAAAAGGAAGGTGCGCTTGCACCTTCCTTTTGTCAATTTCTGGAGCGGGAAACGAGTCTCGAACTCGCGACCTCAACCTTGGCAAGGTTGCGCTCTACCAACTGAGCTATTCCCGCATGTACTTCCAGCGGCGCGAACCGGATCAGTATCGGCGCGGATTTCAGGACCGCTGCCACTCGCTTCTGCCACCGCTCGACACGTCGCTGCGTTGTCGAGGCGCGCATAATGCCGGATGTCTGCACTTTCTGCAAGTGTTCGAAGCCCGCTTGTAAGGAGCAAATAGACTGTCCGGACTTGTAGCACGTGGTCTGTCCGGTTTCATTTGGCACGAAGGAGGTGCCGATGAGACGATTTGAGGAAGCCTGTGCGGGCTGGCATTGATCCCAGCGTGATCATGCCATGAAGCGATTCATCGAAGATCAGGTGGATGAGGAGCGGACAGCCGGTGCGGCAAGCTGTAGCGGAAGTAATACGCGCTTGATCGATCGCGTAATCAACAATGACTGAACGAAGCGTTGCGTTTCGCGAGGAAGGCCGCCATGCCTTCCTTCTGGTCCTGCAAGCCGAAGGCGGCGTGGAAACTCCGGCGTTCGAACAGCAGCCCTTCCGATAGCCCCGATTCGAAGGCACGATTCACCGATTCCTTGATCATCATCGCGACCGGCAGCGAGAAGGCTGCGATTCTTGCGGCCGCTTCGAGCGCCTCGTCGAGCAGGCGCTCGGCGGGGACGATGCGCGACACGAGTCCGGCACGCTCGGCTTCCTGCGCGTCCATCATGCGCGCGGTCAGGCACAGGTCCATCGCCTTCGCCTTGCCGACCGCGCGCGGCAGCCGCTGCGTGCCGCCCGCGCCCGGAAGCACGCCGAGCCGGACTTCGGGTTGACCGAAGCGGGCGGTCTCCGCGGCGATGACGAGGTCGCAGGTCATTGCGAGCTCGCATCCGCCGCCGAGCGCAAAGCCGCCGACCGCGGCGATGACCGGCTTGCGGATGCGCGCCAGGCGGTCCCAGTTGCGCGACACGTAGTTCGTCTTGTAGACGTGGACGAAGTCCCAGTCCGCCATCGCGCCGATGTCCGCGCCAGCGGCGAAGGCCTTGTCGGAGCCGGTGATGACGATCGCGCCGATGCCGTCGTCGGCGTCCATCGCCTCGAGCTCGTCGCCGAGCCGGTCGATCAGCGCGTCGCTGAGCGCGTTGAACCGCGACGGCCGGTTCAGCCGCAGCAGGCCGACCCGCCCGCGCCGGTCGACGAGGATCGGTGGCTCGGCGGCCGCTTCGTTGGAATGATCGAGATTCATCACTTTTGTCTCCTTCGATGTCTTTCTCATGCGGGCCGTTGCTCGGCTGGTGCCACGTCAGACCCTTTCGATGACGAGTGCGATGCCTTGCCCCACGCCGATGCACATCGTGCATAGCGCGTAGCGGCCGCCGGTGCGTTCAAGCTGGTTCAGCGCCGCGGTCACCAGACGCGCGCCCGACGCACCGAGCGGGTGGCCCATCGCGATCGCGCCGCCGTTCGGGTTCACGTGCGCGGCATCGTCCGCAAGGCCGAGGTCGCGCGTCACCGCCAGCGCTTGCGCCGCGAACGCCTCGTTGAGCTCGATGACGTCCATGTCGGCGAGCGTCAGCCCGGCCTTCGCGAGCACCTTCTTCGACGCCGGCGACGGGCCGAAGCCCATGATGCGCGGAGCGAGACCGGCAGCGGCCATCGCGACGACCCGGGCACGCGCCTTCAGGCGGTAGCGCTCGACTGCCGCTTCGGACGCGAGGAGCACGGCGCACGCGCCGTCATTGACGCCGGACGCGTTGCCGGCAGTGACCGTGCCGTCCGGGCGGACGACGCCTTTCAGCTTCGCAAGCGTTTCGAGCGTGGTTTCGGGGCGCGGATGCTCGTCCGTGGTGAAGAGCTTCGGTTCACCCTTTTTCTGCGGAATCGCCACCGGCACGATCTCGTTCGCGAAGAGGCCCGCTTCGTTCGCAGCCGCCCAGCGCTGCTGCGAACGCAGTGCGAGCGCGTCCTGGTCGGCGCGGCTGATGTTGAAGTCGGTCGCGACGTTCTCGGCCGTTTCGGGCATCGAGTCGATGCCGTACTGCGCCTTCATCAGCGGGTTCACGAAGCGCCAGCCGATGGTCGTGTCCTCGATCTTCGCGCTGCGCGAGAACGCCGTGTCGGCCTTGCCCATCACGAAGGGCGCGCGGCTCATGCTCTCGACGCCGCCGGCGATCATCAGGTCCGCTTCGCCGGACTTGATCGCCCGCGCGGCCATGCCGACCGCGTCGAGGCTGGAACCGCACAGGCGGTTGACCGTCGTGCCGGGGACGTCCTGCGGCAGCCCCGCCAGCAGCGCCGCCATGCGCGCGACGTTGCGGTTGTCCTCGCCGGCCTGGTTGGCGCAGCCGTAGATGACGTCATCGACGGCGGCCCAGTCGACGTCAGGGTTGCGCTCCACGAGAGCGCGGATCGGCAGCGCGGCGAGGTCGTCCGCACGGACCGAGGACAGCGTGCCGCCGTAGCGGCCGAAGGGGGTGCGGATCGCGTCGCAGATATAGGCGTTCTTCATGTTCTCTCCCTCCTCAGGCCGTCACGTTGCGCTTGTCGATGAGGCGCTTGGCCTTGCCGACGGAGCGGAACAGCGAGCCGGGCTGCGCCATCGTCGTCTTCGTGCTGATGCCGATATAGGACTTGATGTTGTGCTGCAGCAGCTTCGCGATCTCCTGCTGGCGCAGCGCGCCGAGGTCCGCCGCTTCGGTCGTCAGCTCGACGACGACTTCCATCTTGTCCATGTGGCCGTCGCGGGTGAGCTCGATCTGGTAGTGCGGCGACAGCTCCTTCTGCTTCAGGATCAGTTCCTCGATCTGGGTCGGGAACACGTTCACGCCGCGGATGATCAGCATGTCGTCGGAACGGCCGGTGATCTTGCCGATGCGGCGCATCGAGCGTGAGGTCGGCGGCAAGAGGCGGGTGAGATCGCGGGTGCGATAGCGGATGACGGGCAGCGCTTCCTTCGTCAGCGACGTGAAGACGAGCTCGCCCTCCTCGCCGTCGGGCAGCACTTCGCCGGTCTCCGGGTCGATGATTTCCGGGTAGAAGTGGTCTTCCCAGATCACCGGGCCGTCCTTGCTCTCGATGCACTCGCTGGCGACGCCCGGCCCCATCACCTCGGACAGGCCGTAGATGTCGACCGCATCGATGCCGGCGCGCGCCTCGATCTCGTGGCGCATCGCCTCGGTCCAGGGCTCGGCGCCGAAAATGCCGATCTTCAGCGATGAGTCGGCGGGGTCCAGGCCCTGGCGCACGAACTGCTCGAGGATGTTGAGCATGTAGGACGGCGTCACCATGATGGCCTTCGGCTTGAAGTCCTGGATCAGCTGGACCTGGCGCTCGGTCTGGCCGCCGGACATCGGCACGACGGTGCAGCCCAGCCGCTCGGCGCCGTAGTGCGCGCCCATGCCGCCGGTGAAGAGGCCGTAGCCGTAGGAGATATGCACGACGTCGCCCTTGCGCACGCCCGCGGCGTAGATGGAGCGCGCGACGAGGTTGGCCCAGTTGTCGATGTCGTTCTGGGTGTAGCCGACGACGGTCGGCTTGCCGGTCGTGCCGCTGGAAGCATGCACGCGGACGACCTCCTCACGCGGCACGGCGAAGAGGCCGAACGGGTAGTTGTCGCGGAAATCCTTCTTCACCGTGAAGGGAAATTTCGACAGGTCTTCCAGCGTCTTCAGGTCCGACGGATGCACGCCGGCCGCTTCGAAGCTGCGGCGATAGTGCGGGACGTTGTCGTAGGCGTGCTGGACGGTCTTCTTCAGGCGCTCGAGCTGCAGTGCGCGCAGTTCGTCGCGGCTCGCGGTCTCGATCGGGTCGAACCCGATGGAATTTCCCATGCGTGCGTTCATTGTCCTGCTCCTCTCTATGTGGGGTTGGAGCGGCGGCGGATCTTCCTGTCCGGATCCGCTTCGCCGCCCTGTCTGCTGGGTATGTCGTTCTTGTTTTTTCTGGCCGCTTACACGGCGAAGCGGTGCTGGATCACGCGGAAGCGGTTCGCGACGAAGGCACTGTCCGCATAGCTCGCGTTGGCCGACGGATTCGCACCCGTGCCGTGGTAATCCGAATACGCCGCCGACTGGTTCACATAGACGCCGCCGGTCAGGTTCAGCGACAGCGCCACGCCTGCGCGCTGTGTCGCGGTGATGACCTGCTGCGCGAAATCGGGCTTCGCCGTATAGGCGCCCACCGTCAATGCACCGTGTTCGGTCGTGATGCGCTCGGACAGCGCAATGGCTGCGGCAGCGTCGGGCGTGCGCACGACGAAGGCGATCGGGCCGAAACGCTCTTCCATGTAGGCGGCCTCGTCCGCGGCGTCGCACTTGAGCAGCACCGGCGTGCGCACAGTCGCTTCCGGATACTCGGGGTGCGCGACGGGCTGTGATGCCAGCACGACGTCACCCCAGCGCGAGGCTTCGTCGAGGCGTCCGAGCGTGTCGGAGGACTGGATGCATCCGAGCACCGCGCTGGCGACGGCGGGGTCCGCAAGCAGCTTGTCGATCGAACGGCCCAGATCGGCTGCGACCTCGTCGTAGCTCTTGTGGCCCTGGTCGGTATCGATGCCGCCGGCCGGCACGAGGATCGCCTGCGTCGTCGTGCACATCTGGCCCGAGTACAGCGACAGCGTGAAGGCAAGGTTGCGCAGCATCCCCTTGTAGTCGTCGGTCGATTCGATGACGACGTTGTTCACCCCGGCGAGCTCCGCATACACCTGCGCCTGTCGGCAGTTCTCGATCAGCCAGTTGCCGAAGCTGTTGCTGCCGGTGAAGTCGATCGACTTCACCGCCTTGTGCGTCGCGAGGAAGCGCGTCAGTTCGCGCGAGTCATCGACGGCGAGCAGCACCGCGTTGGGATCGGCGCCCGCTTCGGCGAGCACTTCGCGCAGCACGCGCACGGTGATCGCCGCAGGGAGGATCGCGTTGCGGTGCGGCTTCACGATGACCGGGTTGCCGGTCGCGAGCGCGGCGAAGAGGCCCGGATAGGTGTTCCAGGTCGGGAAGGTGCCGCAGCCGATCACCAGCGCAGTGCCGCGCCCGACGATCTCGTAGCGTTTCTTCAGCACCAGCGCCGGGTTCTTGCCCTGCGGCTTCTCCCAGTGCGCCTCTGCCGGAATCCCGGACATCTCGCGCCATGCGTAAGCCACCGCTTCGAGCGCGCGGTCCTGTGCGTGCGCCGCACCGGCCTGGAAGGCCATCATCCAGCCCTGTCCGGTCGTGAACATCACCGCGTGGGCGATCTCGAAGCTGCGCTGATTCAGGCGCACGAGGGCTTCGAGCAGCGCACCAACGCGGCCCTGCGGGCCCAGCGCCTGCAAAGAGCCGCGGGCGGCTTTCGACGCCTCGATCAGCGCTTCGCCGCTGCAACGCGGATAGCGGATATTAATCGGCACACCGTACGGCGAACGCTCACTGCCCGCGGTGCCGGTGCAGCCGGGCTGGTCGAGCTGGAATTCGGTACCGCAATAGGCGTCGAACGCGGCGCGGCCGTCGGCCATCGCGGTTTCGCCATAGACCTTCGGGCTCGGGTTCTCCGAGAAGGGGCTCCAGTAGCCGCGGTCGGTGACCGCCTGGACGGCACGGTCCAGCATCGCCTGATGGCGAGCAAACATGGGATGGGTCATCTCGATTCTCTCTGTAGGGTATTGGGGTCGGGCAGGCGCGGCCTCTCGCGGGCCGCTGCCTGAATTGCTGCAGGCCTGTCCGTCAGGTTTCCTGGTCGAAGTCCAGGACCAGCTTGTCGGTGACCGGGTAGCTCTGGCACGACAGGCGGAAGCCGCGCGCGATCTCGTAATCCTCGAGCGCGAAGTTCGTGTCGTGGTCGACCTCGCCATCGATGACCTTGCAGCGGCAGGTCGAGCACACGCCGCCCTTGCACGAGTACGGCATCTCGATGCCCTGCCCGAGGCCCGCGTCGAGCACCGAGTCCCGGTTCTTCGGCATCGTGAATTGGCGCACGCGGCCGTCCTGTATCACCGTGACCTCGCAGTCCTCGGTCCCCTTGACCGGATGCGAATGCACCGGGCGCGGCCCTTTCGGCAGGCTGGTCGCGAAGAGCTCCATCTTGATCGCCGACTTCGCCACGCCATGCGCCTGCAGCGACGCCGACACCGCTTCCATCATGTCCATTGGTCCGCAGATGAAGGCCACGTCGATGCGCTTGGCGTCGATCCAGCGCGTGAGCAGCGCGTCGCAGCGCTCGCGGTCAATGCGGCCGTTGAAGAGCTCGATGTCCTGCTGCTCGCGCGACAGCACGTGCACCAGGTTGAGGCGCTCGCCGTACTGGTCCTTCAGATCCGCCAGCTCTTCGCGGAACATCACGCTCGACGACGAGCGGTTGCCGTACACCAGCGTGAAGCGGCTGCCCTGCTCCGCCGCGAGGATGGTCTTGATCTGCGACAGAATCGGCGTGATGCCGCTGCCGGCCGCGAACGCCGCGTAGTTGCGGTGATGCTGCGGATCCGGCGCGACGCCGAAATGGCCCGAGGGCGGCATCACTTCGACACTCACGCCGGGCTTCATGAAATCGTTCGCCCAGTTCGAGAACAGCCCGCCATGCACGCGCTTGATCGCAATGCGCAGTGCGCGCTCGTCGGCGCCTGAACAGATCGAGTAGGACCGGCGCACGTCCTCGCCGCCGATCTCGGTGCGCAGGGTCAGGTGCTGGCCGGGGGCGTAGTGGAACGAATCCGCGAGCGACGGCGGCACGTCGAACGTGACGACGATCGCGTCGCGGGTCTCCGGGCGCACGCTGGCGACCCGCATATCGTGGAACTTGCTCATCTGTCTTGCTCCTCTCGGTGTGCCTTTCTCAGTGGCACTTGAAGTAGTCGAACGGTTCGAGGCAGTCGAGGCAGCGATGGAGCGCCTTGCACGGGGTCGAACCATGACGGCTGATCGGCGCGGTGTTCGCCGAACCGCAGTGCGGGCACGCGGCGGGCGCGTCGTCGGCCGTGCGCCGGCGCAGCCCGCTGATGTCGATCACCTGACGTCCGTCGGCGCGGCGAGCCGGCGGCGCGATGCCGTATTCCTGCAGCTTCCGGCGTCCCTCGCTGGTCAGCCAGTCCGTCGTCCAGGCCGGCGCGATGCGACTCGCCAGCCGCACTCGCTCCACCCCCCGCTCGCGCAGCGCCTCTTCGATGGAGCGGCCGATCACTTCCGTCGCCGGACAGCCCGAATAGGTCGGGGTGATCACCACCTCGCATACCGCTCCGGTCGGCTCGTCGTGCCAGTTCACCTCCCTCACGATCCCCAGATCGACGATCGAAATGACCGGAATTTCGGGATCGGGCACATCGGCAAGCCAGCCCCACACTTTCTCGCTGCGTTCGCGCAAGTCGCCCATCGCTGCCTCACTTATCACGCTGTCACCAGGTCGCGCCGGGATAAGCGCGCTGCAGGAACTGCATCTCGGCGAGCAGCAGGCCGAGGTGTTCCCCGTGCCGCCCCTGCTTGCCGCCCTTCTGCATCCATTCGCCCGCGGGAAGCTCGAGCGTCGCCTCGGCGAAGACTTCGCTCACCATCGCCAGCCACGCGTCCTTCAGCGTCGAGGGGTCGCACGCCAGCCCCTGCGCGCCCAGCAGCTCCTCGGTCTCGTCGGCGTTGAACATCTCGCCGGTGTACATCCACAGCTCCTCCACCGCCGCCTGCATGCGGCGCCGGCTCTCTGCGCTGCCGTCGCCCAGACGCACGACCAGATCGATGCTGCGACGCAGGTGGTAGGCGACTTCCTTGATCGCCTTCGAGGCGATGTCGGCGATGCGGTCATCGGCCGAGCGCCTCAGTGCGTCCAGCACCAGTTGATGCCACGCGTCGAAGAAGAACTGGCGCACCAACGTCTGGGCGTAATCGCCGTTCGGCTGCTCGACCAGCAGCAGGTTGGTGAACTCGTGCGAGTCGCGGCGGAAGGCCAGCGCGTCCTCGTCGCGGCCGCGTCCTTCGACCTCGCCGGCGTAGGACAGCCACATCCGCGCCTGGCCGATCAGGTCGAGCGCAATGTTGGTCAGCGCCATGTCCTCCTCGAAGGCCGGGCCCTTGCCGCACCATTCGGAAAGGCGCTGCGACAGCACCAGCGCGTTGTCGCCGAGGCGCATCAGATAAACGGACTTGTCATCGAGCAGCATGTCTGTCTCCAAATCCCGTCATCACATGTGCTTCACTTCTTCCGGCACCGGGAAGAAAGTGGGGTGACGATATATCTTGTTGTTCGCGGGCTCGAACAAGGCTTCCTTGTCGGCCGGGCTGCTCGCGCTCACTTCGGACGCGGGCACCACCCAGATCGACAGGCCTTCGTTGCGGCGCGTGTAGACGTCGCGAGCGTTGTTGATCGCCATCTCCGCATCCGGCGCATGCAGGCTGCCGACGTGCTTGTGGGCAAGGCCGTGCTGGCTGCGGATGAACACTTCCCAAAGGGGCCATTCCTTCATTTCTCTTCTCCTCTCGATCTCGTTATCAGGCGGCCTTGGCTGCCGCGACTTGTCTTTCGGATTTCTTTTCGGCGTGCGCGAGCAGCGCGTCGCGGAACCACGCACCGTCGTCCCAGGCCTTCACGCGGGTACGCAGGCGGTCGCGGTTGCACGGTCCGTTGCCGGCGACGACCTGGCGGAATTCCTCCCAGTCGATCGCGCCAAAGTCGTAGTGGCCGGTGTCCTCGTTCCACTTCAGTTCGTGATCGGGCACCGTCAGGCCCAGGTACTCGGCCTGCGGCAAGGTCTGGTCGACAAACTTCTGGCGCAGCTCGTCGTTCGACAGGATCTTGATCTTCCACTGCATCGACTGCGCGCTATGCACCGAGTCGCTGTCCGGGGGACCGAACATCATCAGCGCCGGCCACCACCAGCGATTCAGCGCGTCCTGCGCCATCTGCTTCTGCTCCGGTGTGCCGCGCGCCATCGTCATCACGAGGTCGTAGCCCTGGCGCTGGTGGAAGGACTCCTCCTTGCACACGCGCACCATCGCCCGCGAGTACGGGCCGTAGGAGCAGCGGCACAGCGGGATCTGGTTCATGATCGCCGCGCCGTCGACGAGCCAGCCGACCGTGCCGATGTCGGCCCAGTTCGTGGTCGGGTAGTTGAAGATGCTGGAATATTTCACCTTGCCCGACAGCAGGTCCGCGTAGACCTGGTCGCGCGTCACGCCGAGCGTCTCGGCCGCGCTGTAGAGGTACAGCCCGTGGCCGGCCTCGTCCTGGATCTTGGCCAGCAGGATCGCCTTGCGCTTCAAGGTCGGCGCGCGCGTCACCCAGTTGCCTTCGGGCAGCTGGCCGACGATTTCCGAGTGCGCGTGCTGCGAGATCTGGCGGATCAGCGTGCGACGGTAGCCTTCGGGCATCCAGTCCTTCGCCTCGATCTTGATGCCCGCGTCGATCTTTTCCTGAAACGCGCGCTCCTCGGCCGACATCTCGTCCAGCCCCTGCACCCGCTTCATCCCCGTGTCCACCATCTGGGCGTACATGTTCTTCCTCCTCTCTTCGGGTTCGTGCATCCGTCGTCAGACGTGATACGTATCCTCGCGCTTCGTTTGTCAGTGCTGCCTCATGACAATTACGCGTTGGATCGAATCCTATGGGAGCGCCTCAGATCAGAATGTCGGCGTGTTCTCGACCTCTTGTAGGAATTTTCTGATTACGGGATGCGGGAAGACGGTAGGCGGCGAAAGCCTTGTGCCAAAAGCACGTCAAGGCAATCCGCAAGTGCTTGTGATACACACCATGATGCGTGTCAAAGTGAGTTCTGTTTCATGTCATGAGCGTACCACATCGTCATGCGCGGGGAGCGCAGGAAGTCGAAGCAGGCGGCTCCAGACGGCTCCCGATTCAGTCCAGCAGGCCGTTGCGCATCGCGTACTGCACGAGTTCGGCATTGCTCGAGAGACTCAGCTTCTCGAGGATGCGCATCCGGTAGGTGCTGACGGTCTTCACCGACAGGCACATCTGCACCCCCACGTCGGTCAGCGACATGCCGCGCACGATCTTCATCATCACCTGCATCTCACGCGCCGTGAGCTTTTCGTGCGGCGCGCCTTCGCGCGCGCGGTCCATCTGCATCAGGAGATTCGCCGCACTGCGCGGAGAGACGTAACGCCCTCCCCCGACCACGTGCCGGATCGCGGCCAGCAGCTCCTGCGGTTCGACATCCTTCGAAAGGTAGGCATTCGCACGCGCGCGCAGGGCGAGCACGGCGTATTGCTCCTCCGGGTACATCGACAGCATGATCACCGGCAGCTCCGGGCGCTCGGCACGGAGCGACTCCAGAGTGTCGAGGCCGCTGCGTCCGGCCATGTTGATGTCCATCAGGATGACATCGAACTTGCCGCTGCGAATCTTGGCCAGCGCGCTCGCCCCATCACTCGCTTCGTCAGCAACGTGCATGTCCGCTTCGTCCGAGAGCATGCGCCTCAGCCCGGAGCGGAAGATCGTGTGATCATCAACGATCAGCAGTTCTATCATTGCTCCGTGGCCCCCTGTAGCCCGGCACGGCGAGGAGCACGACCGTTCCCCCGCCCGCGCGCGCATGAACGTACAACGACCCGCCGATGCTGCGCGCCCGTTCGGCCATGCTCAACATTCCGATCGACCCTTCCCTCATCGAAGGACGGTCGATTCCCTTCCCGTCATCGCGAACCTGCATCTCGAAGCGACCATCCCGGTTGCGCACGCGAACCTCGACGGTTTCCGCCTGCGCGTGCCGCCCGACGTTCGTCAATGCCTCCTGGAACACGCGGAAGCATTGCGTGGCCGTTTCCGCCGACAACTCGGGTTCGGCCCCCTCCATCATGAACCCGACCAGGATTTCGTTGCGCCGGCCGAAGGCCTCCAGCTCACTGCGGATGGCTGCGACAAGCCCGAGCGTATCCAGCATCCGCGGTCGCAGCTCGTCCGAAATCTGCCTGGCGGTGTCGATGGTGTCCTGGACCAGCGGGAGGAGTTCCTGCGTGATCTCCTGGATCTCGGCCAGCGCGGGACCGGAGCTCCGCCGCTGGATGCGGAAGACGTCGAGCTTGATCGAGCTGAGCATCCCGCCCAGGACGTCGTGTACCTCACGCGCCAATTGGCTGCGCAGCTCCTCGCGCGAGCTGTTCAGATATGAGGCGAGTTCCCGCAGCCGGCGTCGCGAACGATGAAGATCCTGATCCCGGCGAACGCGTTCGCTGACGTCGATCACGACTCCCGCCAGCGCAGCCTGGCCACGATAGTCGACCCGCGAACCATGCACCTCGATATGAACGACATGACCGTCACGGTGGCGGCACCGCGTGAAATAGCGGATCGACGACACTCCTTCGTGCATGCGACGACGGTAGTACTCCATCGCCTGCCCGACGAAATCGGGGAGCACGAGGTCCCGGATCGGGGTGCCAACGAACTCCTCCTGCGTGTAGCCGAACATCCCGGCGAAAGTCGAGTTCACGTACTGGAACCGTTCGTCGAAGACCAGATACACGCCCGCCAACGACTGCTCGATGATTCCCTGGAAAGGAATGTCGCGGAATTCGATCTCCGGGCGCTGGATTTGCGGAGCCGGCGTGTCGTCGGGACGTGGAGGTTCGGCCATGAGCTATCGGAACATTCCTGCCGATCGACGTCAATGGATCAGACTTTCGGACGTGCCGACACACGACTTCCGGGGCCTTCAAAGAGACCACGCGCCGGATGCGTTTGCAGGCGGGCGAGCGGCATGAATTCCCGCCGCAACGAAGGGGAAATTCCCGTCGAGGCGGGATTTGTTTGTGAGCGACAGATCTCAGCGCAAATGCGACGGCGGGAAACGCGCAGGGCCGCCCCCTTCCCGGAGCGTGTAGATCCATTAGACTGGCCTCCCCCACCCCACCAGGATCGATCCCATGACCATCAAGTCACGCGCCGCGGTCGCCTTCGGGCCGAAGCAACCGCTGCAGATCGTCGAAGTCGATGTCGAGCCGCCCAAGGCGGGCGAAGCGCTGGTGCGCATCGTCGCGACCGGCGTGTGCCACACGGATGCGTTCACGCTGTCGGGCGACGACCCGGAAGGTATCTTCCCGGCGATCCTCGGCCACGAGGGCGGCGGCATCGTCGAGGCGGTCGGCGAAGGCGTCACGTCGCTTGAGGTGGGCGATCACGTGATCCCGCTCTACACGGCCGAGTGCCGCGAGTGCAAGTTCTGCAAGTCGGGCAAGACGAACCTGTGCCAGGCGGTGCGCGCGACGCAGGGCAAGGGATTGATGCCGGACGGCACGACACGCTTCTCGTACAACGGCCAGCCGATCTACCACTATATGGGCACGTCGACGTTTTCCGAATACACGGTCGTGCCGGAGATCTCGCTCGCGAAGATCCCGAAGGAGGCGCCGCTCGACAAGGTATGCCTGCTCGGCTGCGGCGTGACGACCGGCATCGGCGCAGTGCTCAACACCGCGAAGGTCGAGGCCGGCGCCACGGTCGCGATCTTCGGCCTCGGCGGTATCGGGCTCGCGGCGATCCTCGGCGCGAAAATGGCGAAGGCCTCGCGCATCATCGGCATCGACCTCAATCCGGCGAAGTCCGATCTCGCGCGGCAACTGGGCGCAACCGACATCGTCAATCCGAACGATCACGCGAAGCCGATCCAGGACGTCATCGTCGAGATGACCGACGGCGGCGTCGACTACTCGTTCGAGTGCGTCGGCAACGTCAAGCTGATGCGTGCGGCGCTCGAGTGCTGCCACAAGGGCTGGGGCGAATCGACGATCATCGGCGTGGCCGGTGCCGGCCAGGAGATCTGCACGCGCCCGTTTCAGCTCGTGACCGGCCGCGTGTGGCGCGGCAGCGCGTTCGGTGGGGTCAGGGGCCGCACCGAGCTGCCGGGTTATGTCGAGAAGGCACAACGCGGCGAGATCCCGCTCGACGTCTTCATCACGCACCACCTACCGCTAGAAGACATCAACCGCGCGTTCGAGCTCATGCACGAAGGCCAGAGCATCCGCAGCGTGATCCGTTTCTGAGTCTCGCTCCGCCCGCGGGTTATCCACGCCAACCGTTTTCACTGGAGGATGCCGTGCCCCTCGAACGACTCTCGTCGCAGAAATGCTTTGGCGGCTGGCTGCAGCGCTTCCGGCACCGCTCGGCGGCACTCGACGGCGATACCGTGTTCGCGGTCTATCTGCCGCCGCAGGCTGAGCAGGGCAAGAAGCTGCCCGTGCTGTACTGGCTGTCGGGGCTCACCTGCACCGACGAGAATTTCATGCAGAAAGCCGGCGCGCAACGCCTTGCCGCCGAGCTCGGGCTGATCCTCGTCGCGCCCGACACGAGCCCGCGCGGCCCCGACGTGCCGGGCGACCCTGACGGCGCCTGGGATTTCGGCCTCGGCGCAGGTTTTTATCTCGATGCGACCGAGACGCCGTGGTCGCGGCACTACCGGATGCACGAGTTCGTCGTCGATGAACTGCCGGCGCTCGTCGAGGCGCACTTTCCCGCCTCCGACAAGCGCGCGATCAGCGGCCACTCGATGGGCGGGCACGGCGCACTCGTCTGTGCGCTACGCAACCCCGGGCGCTACCGCTCGGTTTCGGCGTTCGCCCCGGTCGCCAATCCGATGCACTGCCCGTGGGGAGAAAAAGCCTTCTCACACTATCTCGGCGCCGATCGCGCGCGCTGGCGCGAATGGGATGCCAGCGTGCTGATTGGCCAAGCGCGCGAGATGCTGCCGATCCTCGTCGATCAGGGCGAGCGTGACGCGTTTCTCGTCGAGCAGCTCAAGCCTGCGGTGCTCCAAGCCGCCGCCCGCGCGGCAAACTACCCGCTGACGCTGCGCATCCAGCCCGGCTACGATCACAGCTATTATTTCATCGCGAGTTTCATCGACGACCACTTGCGCCATCATGCGGCAGCGCTTTGTGGGTGAACTGCCGCATGCGCGAGACTCGGTGACGGTGTACCGCGAGCACCTTACTACGACTGCATTCGAGAAAATTCTACTTCTGACGACCCTTATCTGGCGGGAGGATTACCGTTTTGTCAGAGCTTCCCAAGAGCGACGATGCCGGAGCTTGCTGCTGGCTCCTCCCGTTCTTCACGGTCATGATGATCTTCGCCGCTGCAATCACGTTGACCAGCGCCACGGCAATCGCAGGCCATAGGGGTAGTTCCTGACCGGAGGTCATGCCGTAGATGAGCAGCCCAAAGAATGCGAGGCCGGAAACGAGAAGCGTCATGGTGCCGAAGCGGATAAACCCGTCTTGCTTGCGGTTCAACCCAGGATCTTCCATGCATGCGCATTCGCCGGACAGTCCGGCGTTTCAGTTATCGCGCCGGAAGCGACCACATTGCGAACACTATCGTGCCGCTTCCACCGCCGTGCACTGTCGCACAGCCAACCAGGCCAGGGCGACCCCCATGAGCGCCACCGGCACGACCGAACCCAGGTTCAACAGGGTCCACCCCTGTGTCGTGACCAGCGCGCCCGAGGCGAATGAGGTCAGGGCCATGGTGGCGAACACGGCGAGGTTGATCGCCGCCTGGGCCTTGTCCTTTTCCTCAGGCCGGTAGGCCGTCATCGCCAGCGTAGTGCTGCCGGTGAAGAGGAAGTTCCAGCCCGCGCCGAGCAGGAACAGGCCGATGACGAAGTGGTGGAGATCCTGCCCGGAGAGCGCGATGGCGATGCACGCTCCATTGAGCAGCACCCCCGTGCCCATGACGTTCAATACCCCGAAGCGCTTGATCAGGTGTCCGGTGAAAAAGCCCGGTGCGAACATGCCAATCACGTGCCATTCGAGCACCAGCGCGGCGTCGGAGAAGGGCATGCCGCAAACGTCCATCGCCAGCGGCGTGGCCGCCATCAGCAGGTTCATGACACCGTAGCCGAGCGCCGCGCCGAGGGTGGCGACGATGAACACCGGCTCGCGCACGATCTCGCCCAGCGTGCGGCCGCTGCCGGCCGAGCTGCTGCGCACCGGCTCGGCAGGAAAGCGCACCGCTGCCATGACCGCCATCGCAATCAGCGCCACGACCGCCAGCGCGAGATAGGAGCCGAGGAAGGGTGCGGCGAGCGTATCGCGGGTGTGATTGGCCAGGTTGGGGCCGAGCACGGCGCCGATCAGCCCGCCGGCGAGCACCAGCGACACCGCCTTCTCGCGAAACGACGGCGGCGCCAGTTCGCCGGCGGCGAAGCGGTAGAGCTGGCCGTTGGCGCTGTAATAGCCGGCGATCAGCGTCCCCGCGACCAGCAGCCAGAAGCTTCCGACCGAGAGCGCGAACGCGCACAGCAGCGCGGTGACGAAGGCCACCGCCAGGCCGAGCAGGAACGAAACCCTGCGTCCCCAACGCTGCTGGCTACGCGCGACCAGGCCGGTCGACAGCGCCCCACCGACCACGTAAGCCATCACCGGTAACGTCGCCATCCAGCTCGCAGGCGCCAGACGCAGGCCCACCAGCCCGTTGATGGCGATGAGGATCACGTTGTTAGTCAGGAACAGGCCCTGCGCGATGGCGAGCAGCCAGAGGTTCTTCTTCATCGTTGTTCGACGGTGCGGCACGGGCCCGTAATGTAGCGTCTTTCGGGATGAAGCGATCACGCGAAGCACCGCGACGCACCGAGGTCGCCCCTCGAGGGCCGTTGCGCTGGCGCAGCGCGATATTTCCCTGCGATGCTGGATTGCGGCGAGCATGCCGACCTCGTAGGCTTTTACTCCGCTCCTCTTCTGCACTCCGCCCATGGCCGCCCGACTCGACAAACTTTCCGAACGCGACTTCCCCTGGTATGTACGCCTGGTTTTTGCCTACCAGAAACGCAAATACGGTCAGGTGCTGTCCCCGATGTGGGCGTGGGGGCGGCAGCCGGCGATCATGTTCGTCTTCCTCCTGTTGATCGGACGCTTCAAGCGGCTGACTTCGCCCGCCCCGCTGCTGCGGACCTTGATGAGCGTGCGCATCTCGCAGATCAACCATTGCGATTTCTGCGTTGACTTCAATGCCCACAATTTCCTCGCCGCGCATGGGGCGCACGAGAAGATCGACTTCATCGACCGCTGGCAGGAGCATCCCGAGGTTTTCAGCGAGGAAGAGCGGGCGGCGCTCGCCTACGCCGAGGCGGTGACGCTGAACGACGATGCCGGCACTGCCCGCGCGATGCCCGAGCTCAAACGCTTCTTCAAGGACGACGCGATCGTCGCCATCACTGCATGGGTCGGTGTGCAGAATCTTTCGAGCAAGTTCAACGACGCGCTGGGCATTCCGATGCACGGGTTCTGCCGCGTCCCCCCCTGTTCACCCTCCGAATGAATCGACCCTGCGCTTCATCCGCGAATTTCCGTTTCCGCTCCTGATCGTCGTCGCCGTGCTGATGCTTGGCGCGCCTTTCTTTCCCGAGCCGCACTTGGCCGAGAAGGCGCGCAGGGCGATGAACGGCACGCTCACCCGCCCCATCGACCTCTTCGACGTGGTCTGTGCCCCCGGCGCGGCAACCAGGAATCGCTCGGCAGCACGTCGCGCGTTCCCATGAGCGCAAGCGGCACGATGGGCAGGTTCGACTGTGCCGCGACCTGGAACGCGCCGAGGCGGAACGGCAGCAGGCCCGCCTCGCGCCGGATGGTTCCTTCGGCGAAGAACAGCAAGGGTGGCGACTTCCGCGCGGCTTCGCCGAGCGCGCGGGCATCCTCGACGCTGCGGCGCGAGTCGAAACGTTCGACGAAGCGCGCCCCCAGGCGGCCGAGCAGCACATGCAGCACCCGATTGCGCTGCAGCTCGGCCTTGACGACGAACGCGACCGGCCGCGGCAGCGCCGCGGTCAGGATGATGCCATCAACATAGCTTGCATGGTTCGCGACGAACACGCAATGGCCGGACGGCAAGCTGTCCAGCCCCGACACCTCGACCGGGCACCCCCCGAGATGGCCGAACAGCCGCGCCAGCGCATGGCAGCACGCCCAGCGCTGCGCGAGCGTCGGCAGCAACAGGACCGCAACCGCGGCGCAGCCGCCGAGCACCGCGAGCCAAGCCCACACCCATGCGCCATGAACCAGCGCGGCAATGCCGCTCGCCGCCGCGCCCGCCCTCGCCCGCGCACCCGACGCCGCCATGCGCAGCACCTGCACCCACCGCGGCCGGTTCCCCGTGCCCAGCGTGCCGTGCCGGTAGCCTTCGCGGATCGCGCCACGGCGGATCTTGCCACTCGACGTCTTGAGCACCGCGTGCGGCGGCACGAGCACCACCTCGTCAGCCGGCAGACCGAGCACGTCCGACGACACTGCGACAATGCGCTGCTCCAGCGCCTGCCGTGCCGCGGCGTCCTTCTCCCGCATCTCGGCGACGACGACCAGCCGCTCGCCGGCCGGCGCCGCGTCCGGCACGCCGAACGCCGCGACGCAGCCCTTGCGCACGCCCGGCAGCTCGCCGACCGCCTGCTCCAGTTCGTACGGATAGAAGTTGCGCCCGCCGCGGATGATCATGTCCTTGGCGCGGCCGGTCACGTAGAGCTCGCCGTCGACGAGATACGCGAAGTCCCCCGTGTCGAGCCAGCCGTCGTGGAACAGCGCCGCGTCGGCGGCCGGATTGCGGAAATACCCGGCCGTTGCCGACGGCCCGCGAAACTCCAGTTGTCCGATGCGGCGCTCGGGCAGCATGCGGCCGTCGGCGCCGACGATGCGCACCTCGTGGCCGGGCAGGGGCAAGCCGCAGGAGACGACGTCCACCGACGGCGTATCGCCCCCCGCGGGGCTGCGCACGGCCCGCGTGCGTCATCGCTGCACGCTCGATGCGGTCCGTGCGCATGCCGCGGCCGGGCGGCGTCATCGTCAGCGCGAGCGAGCATTCGGCGAGGCCATAGACCGGCGCCAGGATCTCGCGGCGCAAACCGTATCGCCCGAACGCGTCGGCGAAGCGTTCCAGCGTACCGGCGCTGACCGGCTCCGCGCCGTTCATCGCAATCTGCCACGACGCGAGGTCGAGGCCCGCAAGATCCCGGTCGCCAAGACGCTTCACGCACAGCTCGAACGCGAAATTCGGCGCGGCCGTGATCGTGCCGCGATGGCGATGGATCGCCCACAGCCAGCACTCGGGCCGCGCGAGAAAATCCAGCGGTGACATCAGGACGAGGGGACAGGCGTGATACAGGCTGCCCAGCCATGCGCCGATCAGCCCCATGTCGTGATAGAGCGGCAGCCAGCTCACGCACACGTCGGTCGAGGACACATTCAGCACGCGGCCATAGGCGCGGATGTTCGCGAGCAGATTCGCATGGCTCAGCGTCACGCCCTTCGGATCGCCGGTCGAGCCGGAGGTGTATTGCACGAGCGCAGCCTCGCTGCGCGCCGGCAGCGGCGTCGCGTCCGGTGCATCGGCAAGCTCCTCCGCGGTAACGATGTGCCGCAGCGACGGCGCGAGCCCGCCGAGGACCCGCAGCAGCGGCCGCATCGAACGCGACGAGCACCGGCGCCTCGCAATTCCTCAGGATGCCGGCCTGGCGGCGCAGGTGGTCCTCGATCTGGCTCGCGCGGGCCGGCGGGTACATCGGCACTGGAATCGCGCCGGCGAACAGCACGCCGAAGAAGCAGCGGAAGAAATCCAGGCCCGAAGGCAGCATCAGCGCGACACACTGGTCCGGCACGACTCCGCGGCGGACGAGCCCGCCGGCGATGCGGGTTGCGTCCGCCGCGAGCGCGGCGTAGCCGAGCCGTTCCGGCTCGCCTGCCTGCTCCGCGTCGCCACGGTAGAACAGCACGTGATCGCGGTCCGGATTGCGTCCGACCTGCCATTGCAGTGCTTCGACCAGGTCCGCCGCCGAGTCGGGCCGCCCTTCCGCCCGCCCGGGCTGCGGCTGCTGCGCGTGTGGCGCCTCTGCCGGCGCAGCACCGAGTCCGACCTGCTCCAACGCGCGGATCAGGTCGCGCACCGTCTCGGCGTCGCCCAGCACCGCCTCCGGCAGGCGCACGCCAAACTCGCGCTCGATGCGCGCGAGGAGCTCGACCCGCGCGAGGCTGTCGAGGCCGAGGTCGCGGTCGAGCGCGCTGTCCGGCTGCGCGCGCAGGCTGCTGCCGGCATGCAGCTCGACGAGGAGCGCATCGATCAGCGCGAGCAGCTTGTCTTCGGAGGGCACGCGAGGCACCGCGCGATCCGGCCGGTCAGTACAGGATGCGGCAGCGGATCGTTCCGGGGATCGCGCGCAGCTCGTCGTACGCGACCTGGCTCACGGCCGCATCCACGTCGATCACGACATAGCCCAGCTGCGGGTTCGTCTGCAGATACTGCGCCGCGATCCAGCGTCGCGGCGAGCGCGTCGATATCGACGACGCTGCCGCGCGACGCGTTGATCAGGCCGTCGAGGCAAGAACGCCGCCTTTCGGATGTATTCATCACAGCGATCGCAGTAGCTTAAAGTCAAAGAGGTTTACCTGGCCGGTTACGAGGACTCCGAGGGGCTACAAACCGAATCCGCGACCAGGCAGCGCACGGCTACTCTACCCGACCCACCTTCACATGGACAATCCGGTAGTAGACACCCGAGGCGCGGCCCGAACCGTCTTAGAAGAACAGCCCTCCCCGCTCATCAGGCCGATCGGCGACGTCTACCTCACCTTCCGCCGCTTCGACGAGGCCCTGCTGATCAATGGCCACGCTCCCGCTGGCGCTGACCGGCGGCGTGTGGTTCCTGTATCTGCTGGGCTACAACCTGTCGGTGGCCACCGGCATCGGCTTCATCGCCCTGGCCGGGGTGGCCGCGGAGTTCGGGGTGGTGATGCTGCTCAATCTCAAGCGGGCCGCCTCCGAACTCCAGGAGAAGGGCCTGGCGCTCAACCCGGCCGTGCTCGACGAGGCCATCCGCGAGGGCGCGGTGCTGCGCGTGCGTCCCAAGGCGATGACCGTTGCGGTCATTCTCGCCGAACAGGAGGCCCGCGAGCGCAACATCCCCTTCGAGGTCACGCGCTTCGCCCTCGAGCCCGACGGGGTGTGCCGGCCCCTGAAGAAGGAAGGCGACGGCCGACAAGACTCAACTCTCGTCCACAGCCAACTTGCCCGCTGACATACCGCTTTATTCCGCTTTACTCCGGAGTGGCAAAACCACTCTGCCACTCGCACCGGGCACAAAAAAAGCCCACTGAAGTGAGCTTAAGTCTTTGATTCTTTTGGAGGCGCGAACCGGAATCGAACCGATGTACACGGCTTTGCAGGCCGTGGGATTTCCAGCATTGGCGCGGGTTTCAGGGCCGTTGCCACTCCGATTGCCACTTCTCGGCGCCTCTTGATGCCGCGTATCTCCGCTTTGTGCAGGTCGCGACGGCATCGACATCCACGAAGATCTCTCCTCAAACCGCGTAGCTCAACTGGCGCTGGTGCCGCATCGCCAAGAGCACTACCCGGTCGCTCGAATGCGCATACAACACCACGTGAGACTTGAGCACATACTCACGCACGTGCGGCAATCCCGCCTCATCGGCCAGGGCTTGGACCTTGCGGGCACGAATCCGCGCTTGAACGGACCGCCGGGCGAAAAACCGCGCAGGGCGACCCCCGGCTGGCGCCCATCGGAGCGTCTCGGTCATCTCACGCAACTCGGCACGGAGCGCCCGAAAGCGATCATTGGCGGTCATCTCATCCTGCTCAACGAAGAACGCCCTCGCCTCTTCCAGACAGGCAGCGAAGTGCCGCGTCGCCGCGACGGAGGCTCGCTGGGGTAGCGCCACGGGCGTTCAGCCCGCAAGCAGGCGGTTGAGTTCGTCTTCGGTGATGACCTGTCCCCCCTGCACCTGGCGCAGCCCGACCTCGGCGTCGTCCAGCAGCACCAGGCTAGCGTGCTCCTCTTCGAGCGTGTGGTAATAATCGAGCTTTCTGGCGTCGACGATGGCGACGTAGCTTGCGCCGTTCTTGGTCAGAATCTTTTCCGCCCCGGCCCCCACGACTTCCTCGGCGAGCTCAGTCAAGCGCGCTCGCGCCTCGCTAATCGGGACCACATCGCTGGCACGCATCTTCGGCTCCTTAACGAATTCGTTAACGCTCACTGTAGCGGACGAACCGGGTTGTGGAAAGTTCGATCAGCCTTGGGAGGGCGCGGTGCGGCGGCACGGGTGTACATCTCGGGGGTGTGCAATTGGGGGGCGGCCGAGCCAGTCGGTTCAGTTGGGGACCGACTGCGAAGCAGGCGGTCTTCCACTTGCGCATCACCCTGTCCGGCCCCGCCTCTACTCGCTGTCCGGTCGTGGCGTCGGACATTAGCGACGGCTGCAGCGACCCGGACAGCCGACGTTCGCATGAGCGAATTTGGTGACTCCGCATCGGCGGGAACTGCCGGTCGGCCGACAAGCCCAGACTGACCATGTCTGTTAAGGGTTGTCTGATGCCTGCCCTCAGGCGCTGAATTGTCAGCGCGCGACGATGCTCACCGGGCAGACGTCGGACAAGCCTCGAGGGAGGAAACCGCGAATTACAACGACGCCGGCAGCGCCGGTGATACCGCTAGTACCTCTGCACAGAGGTTATGACTGTTTGGCTGGGTGCGGGTAAGCGCGGGCCAGTTTGCTCCGGGCGCGGTCGGTGGTGAACATCCAGTGGATGCGAGCGCCGATGGCGTTGCGCTGCTGCTCCCAGGCTGCAATTTCGCTGACGAGTCGGTCGCGGTCGCCGATGCGCCGGTCGAGGCACTGGCTGCGCAGCACCCCGATTTCGATCTCGACCATGTTGAGCCAGCTGGCGTGCTTGGGGGTGTAATGGAATTCCAGACGATGCAGCAACCGATGCGCTTCGGGCGCCGGGAAGGTTTCATAGAGTGCGCCGGGCGTATGGGTCGACAGGTTGTCGAGGACAACACGGATACGCTCGGCCTGCGGATAGTGGCAGTCGACCAGTTCGCGCATGCATTCGGCGAAGTCGAGCGCAGTGCGCTGCTCGGTTACCTTGACCCGGCGCCAGGACCGGTGCGCGTCGAGGAAGACGAACAGGTTGGCGGTCCCGTTGCGGCGATACTCGTAGTCGTAGCGCTCGAGCTGTCCGGGCATCGCCGGGATGGGCTGGCGCACCTCGCCGATGAGCTGGGTGGGACTTTCATCGAAGCAGACCACCGGGCGCTCGGGATCGGGGGCTTCGGCGTAGAGGTCGAGCACGTCCTCCATCCGGGCAACGTAGTGACCGTCGACCTGCGGGATGCACCACATCTTCTGGCGCCAAGGCTTGAGCTCGTTCTCCGCCAGGCGGCGGCGCACCGTCTCGCGTGACAGGCTCGCGTGCTCGGTGAGCTTGACTATCTCCCCCGCCAGCAATTCGAGCGTCCAGCGCGACCGCCCCGTTGGCGGCTTGGTGCAGGCGGTGGCGACCAGCAGCGCCTCTTCCTTGCCGGTGAGCTTGCGCTCCGCCCCGGGGCGCGGCTCGTCGCTGAGCGCCGCCTCGACGTTGCCCAGCACGAAGCGGCGCTTGGTCCGATAGACCGTCGAGCTGCCCACTCCGACGTTCGTGGCAATCTCCTCGTCGCCGGCTCCGGCATCGGCCGCCAGCAGGATCTGCGCGCGTTTCACCTTGCGCACCGCTGCCTTGCCGCCGCCCAGCAGCATCCTCAATTCGTCGCGTTCGGCTTGGCTCAATTCGACCCGGTAGCGTACATTCATCGCGGCCCCTCCAAAATCTGGAGAGACAACAAATGAGCCAGAACTCCGACGCGGAACTCACCCCTTCGTCACCGCGCTTCACACCGGTGCAAGGGCAGTACCTCGCGTTCATCTACGCTTACACCCAAGTGCTCGGCCGGCCGCCGGCCGAAGCCGACCTGCAACGCTACTTCCACGTCACGCCCCCCTCGGTGCATCAGATGGTGCTCACGCTCGAGCGCCTGGGACTCCTCAGCCGACAACCTGGAGTCGCGCGCAGCATCCGACTCCTCGCCCCGCCCGAAGCCCTGCCCCTCCTGCGCTCACCCGACCATCAACCCGTCAAATCCTCTGTGCAGAGGTACTAGCTTCTTCACGCCCCGATCAGGACCCCTGCGAGCGCTTCGCTCGAAGAAGCCCCGCCCTGCTCGGCCGCTTCGAACGGGATCGTACCTTCGCTGTCTTTCCAAGTGTCAGAACGAATCGATTCGTGCGACGAGAATGGCCGAGCGGCCGTCGGCCAGCTCGCGCATGCATCGACCGATTGCCCCGGGTAGTTCCGCCGGCTCGTCCACCCATTCACCATATGCGCCTGCCGCTTCGCCAACTTTCTCATAGCGAATGTCTTCACCCACAAGCGCTTGATAGGCGCCTGCGGCTCTGGCCGCGCCGTCCGGATAAACCCTGAGGGTCGCTCCCTTGACCGCGCCCCACCCCGCGTTGTCGAGCACTATCGTAAAGATCGGTAGCTTGCACTGTTTCGCGACCATATAGACGGGCGTGGGCGCCGAAAAACAGAAGCTGGCATCGCCGGTAATATGGAAGACGGTCCGCTCAGGGCAGGCGAGCTTTGCCCCGAGCGCCGCGCCGCCGCCGAAACCCAACCCCCCTCCGCCATTGCCGAATAGCGTACCCGGACGATTGCGCTTGATCTGCGTGAGCACCGGCAGCACGTTGGTGATCGCCTCATGAACCACGATGTCGCCTTCAGCGATGACTTCATTCAGCTGCGCCGCGACATAAGCAGCGGACATGGGTCCTGCGCCGCACCGCGCAGCGGCTTGTGCGTCCGCGGCCGCGACTTGCCGCCGCCTGCTCAGTTCGGCAACACGGCTCTGCGCAGATCGGCGGTACTCGGGCGATGCCCTCTCGCGTATCAGTTCCAGAAGTCGCTGCAGGACGCGACAGCTATCGGCCTCAAAGCGCAGGTGGCTCGGAAACCCCCACATCGGCAGATCCTTCTTGATGACGTCGATATCGACGTGGGCCCACTGCGTGGCGGGGTTCTCGTGCGCAAATTTCGGGATCCAGGGCACGTCCACATCGACGAGTAATCCAAAGTCTGCCTCGGCGATATCGGACGACGCCGAAAAGCCGCTGAAGCACGGAGAGTCGTGCGGAATGTTCAGATAGACAGGATTGGATTCATAGACGCGCATGCCGGTCAGGCGTGCCAGCTCGTCGATGATCGGGGGGCAGGCCGGATTGCGGCCGGAGTATGAAGTGATCAGGATCGGATTGCGCGCGGCCAGCAACCGATCCGCGATCTGCATCACGCTGGCATCATCAAGGCCAGCGGCGGCGACGGCGCCATAACGCTCGGCACAAAAACGCTGCGCCGATTCGTCGGGGCATGCGGCCGCGAGCACCTCGCGCGCGGCCGTCAGGAAAACCGGGCCGGGCGGATCGCTATGCATGACCGAATGCGCGCGCCGCAGGACCTCCTTGGCGACGATGCCCGATGGCAGATCGTAGGTCCATTTCACGTAAGGACGGACGAGGCTCGCCATGTCGTAGGGTTCTTGCAGGAAATTCACGTAGGTGTCGCGCGTACCGAGCAGTTCTCCACGTTGCGTAAAGGGCGCCTTGCCGGCGAAGAGCAGGACCGGCACGCGCGAACGGAACAGATTGTGCAGTCCCATTGCCGCATTCGCCGTGCCGGCGTCGACATGCACGAACACCGCCTGCCCACGCCCCGTGCACATCGCATAACCACACGCCATGTGAATTGCCAGGTTTTCATGGGGGCAGAGAATCGGCGTAGGCGGATTTCGCCCTGCTTCGCGCCAACGGGCAATTTCCTCGATCAACGGGACGTGGTCAGTACCAAGATTGCAGAACAGATACTCGATGCCAGTCTCCTGGAGCCCTTCGAGAAACAAATGTGCGGCCGTTCTACTCATCGCATACTCCATGCCGGACACATGCCGGGGGTGTAGTCATTTTCTCTGACGCTGTGGCTGTCGGCGGTGTGTGCCGGCTCGGTTTGAGGAGCGCTTCGGCCCGCTCGTTGAAAGGGTCATCACACTCTAGGTTATTAATCAGACGTCTGTCAATTATGATCAATCCATTGACATTCGGTCCTCGAGCATCGATTCTTTTGGCGTATGGAAAAACTGTCCCTTCTTGCCGACCTGTACCGGCGGCCCGGTTTCTTGCTCAAGCGTTGCCAACAGGTGGCGGCGGCGATCTTCATCGAAGAGTGCCGCGAATTCAACATTACTTCGTCCCAGTACAGCGCACTTTACGTACTGCACGCATACCCGGGAATTGATCAGATCGCGCTCGGCCGCCTCACCGGGCTCGACCGTTCGACTGTGGGGCTCGTCATCCGATTGCTCGAAGAGCGCAAACTCATTGAGCGATCGGCAAACCAGCGTGACAAGCGCCGCATGCAATTGAAACTTTCCGCGGCGGGCGAACAACTCCTCGCCGAGGTTTCTCCGGCGGCCCAACGGGCTCGGGAACGCGTCTTGGCGGTCCTGCCCGACTCCATGCAGGCAGACTTGGTTCGACTGCTCGAAGCCTTCCTCGAAAAGCACGATGCCGTGATCGATGCGCCCGCCATTCTCGAAGGCAAGCATCGACCGGGCCGATTTGACTTCACCGAAGCGACCAAGGCTTTGCCGCGGCCCGCGCGAAAAAACGGCTGAGCGCCCCGACGGACCACAAGACGAACACTGCGCCCGGCACCGCGCTGCAGCTCCGTGTCAGCTTCGGGCTTTTTGAATCCACTGCCCTGCCAAATCCTCGCCGCGATGCGACGCCCGCGTTGCGGGTTCAGACCGCAACCTTGAGTTTCGTCGCGGCCTCCTCCGCAACCGGTTCTTTCCACCGCTTGAACAAATGATGCGGGATCTCGAACTGGTCGAGCGCTTTGCCGACGCTCTGATTGACGATGTCGTCGATGGTTTGCGGACGGTTATAGAAAGCCGGCACCGGCGGCAGGACCACCGCGCCATAACGGGTGGCCTGGGCCAGCATTTCGATATGCCCCAGATGCAGCGGCGTCTCCCTCACCAGCAGCACCAGGCGGCGGCGTTCTTTCAGGCAGACGTCGGCCGCGCGAGTGAGCAGATTGTCGTTGTAGGACGCGACGAGGCCCGAAAGCGTCTTGATGGAACACGGCGCAATGAGCATACCGGCCGTCCTGAACGATCCGCTCGAAATGGCGGCACCAATGTCACGGTGGGTGTGCACGACATCGGCCAGCGCTTCCACTTTCTCCACGGTCCAGTCCGTTTCCTCAATGATGGTTCGCTTGGCCGAAGGCGAGAGAACGAGATGGGTTTCGACCTCCTGCACGTCGGCGAGCGCCTGCAAGGCGCGAATACCGTAAATGGCGCCGGAAGCGCCTGAAATGCCGATGATGAGCCGCCGCATGATGAAATTCTCCTTCGAGTTAGCCGGAGCTTCCCTGTCAGACCTCAAACAGTCCACACTGCTGTCTCATAATGCGAGACTTAGTATAATTAGTCAAGTCAACCAGAAAGATATCTTGTTTTATGTTTTTTATCAGTTAATTCATATACTTATATAATATAATAGACGAATATGCATTGCCGAGCACGCCGTGCAGCGGCCTTACATCAATTTTAAATCTCGTATATTAGGACTGTTATTGAGTGACGATGCAGCGGCCGTTTATCTGGAGGATGCCAAACGCTGGCGGGAGAGCCGGTGACCGGCGGCATCTCTGCGGGATTGACGAGGGTGAAGAGCCCACAATCGCACGGTCGATCATGCCACCCTTGTTCGATCCTCTTCCCTGCACGCGATAACCCGATCGATGCATGCCTCGAGCCAGAAACTGTAGGCGTGAGGACGCTCGTTCAAGTCTGCCCTCAGCCACGCCAGATCGACCCATTTCCAGTCCTCGGCTTCGTCCGGATTCGGCACGGGGTCGCCATCGTGACGTCCGAAGAAGACATGGTCGAATTCGTTCTCGATTAGATGGTTGGTCAGCACTGCGCGATAGACGAAGCCAAACTTCACGTCGAGTTCGCAGGCGATGCCCATTTCCTCCCGCAAGCGGCGTCTCGCAGCCCGTGCGCACTCCTCCCGCGGTCGAGGATGGCTGCAGCAGGTATTGCTCCACAGCCCTGCCGAATGGTATTTGCTTGCCGCCCGCTTTTGCAGCAGCAGCCTGTCGGCTGAATCGAAGATAAAGATCGAAATGGCGCGATGCAGGCTACCGCTGCGATGCGCGATCATCTTGCCCTCGACGCCGATTTCGGTGTCGTTCTCATCGACCAGGATGACTTGATCTTCCATCGCGTGCTCCGTAATAAAAAAGGGGGCGAAAGACGCTCCGGCAAACTCCCGGCGGGTGAGGAGAAAATCGTCGCACCTGTGCCGCGAGGGTGTTCTGATCATCCAGGTTCGAGCGGAACGTTCGCACCGACCAGGCATTTCACCTCCGGTGGCGCATCGCCAACGTGAAACGCCAGCTTTCTGTCTCGTATCGTGCGCTCCGCTGCCGTTACCCGTTCGCGATGTCGCAGGTGAGACAGCCAGGTTTCGTCAACAAACTGTTCGACATACCGCCCGGCGTGGGTAACGTCACGAAAAATCGACCACGAAACGGCGCCGTTGCGCAGTCTCATGCGCCGGCTCTCCTGCATCAGTTTTAGAAATTCTGCAGCCCGCGTCGGCTCGATCTGGTATTCGACGGTGACCACTACCGGCCCCTGCGCCGGCTCGATCGGAACTGCGAGTGCCAGGTCGCGCCGATACGGCGACGGCGTCAGGTCATCGTCGCTGCGGCCGTCGAGCCGCAGACGAGACGTCGCGAACATGCCGAAAATGGAGGTGACGGAAGCAGCCAACAAGCTCGTCGATACGCTGGTCATCGTCGCCAGTTGCCCCCACAGCACCCCTCCCAGAGCCAGCCCGATCCATAAGGCCATCAGGACCATCGCCAACCCGCGCCCGCCAATCCAGCGCGGCAGCGCCATCTGGGCGGCGACCTGGAACGCGCCGAAAATGGCCATCCACGCACATCCGGCACTCAGCATGGCGACGCCCACCAGGTAGGCGTTTGGCGCCACGGCAACGACCGCGGTGGCGACCGCACTGAGAATCCAGGCAGCGGTCACCAATTGGCCCCGCGACAGACGCCTCCTGATCCGGCCGACCGTCACTGCCAGGATGAGCGCCCCCACTCCGAACGAGGCAACCAACAGGCTGTACGTGGTCGCCCCCGCCTGCAGTTCGGTTCGCACGACGACTGGCAGCAACGCGAGTGGTGCCGTGGCGAAAAACGCGCAGGTGGCACCGCGGGCGAGCACGGCGAGCAGTTCCGGCGTATTGCGGGCGAACTGTATGCCGACCCGGATCGCTCCGAAAAAACGCTCGCTGGGAAGATTGCTCGGCGCCGGCGCCTCGCGCTGCCAATGCAGCAGCATCAGCACCGCGGCAATCGACAAGGCACCGTTCAGAAGAAAAACGTACGGAGTCCCACCGAATGCGACGATTGCGCCGGCGATCAACGGACCCAGGGTGCGCGACGAGTTCAGCGCAACGCCGTTGAGCATTACGGCAGCGGGAATCTCGCCACGCGGGACGACTTCCTGGATCAGCGAGGCGAAAGTCGGCAGCCGCATCACCAGCCCCGTACCCATCAGGAACGCGGCAGTAAAGATGAGGCCCGGCGTGAGCATCCCGGTCAGGGAGAGCGCGCCGACACCGAGCGAAACCACGGCCACCCAGCTTTGCGACACGATCAGATAACGGCGCCGGTCGACGATGTCGGCCAGTGCGCCGCTCGGCAGGGCCAACAGGAATACCGGCCCCGTCGCTGCGGTCTGGACCAGGGCGACGAGCAACGGCGTCGTTCCGGGAAGGGTCGCCATGGCCCACGCCGCCGCGACCTCGAACATCCAGCTGCAAACATTGGCCGTCAGCCCGGTGATCCACAGCATCCGGAAAACCCGCCGCCGCAACGGTGCCCAGAGGGTGATGACGGGGCCCGCGGCGCCATGAGTCACGGAAGCCGGTTCGGAAACGTCGTGCTTCATCGAGCGTACTTACCTTCTTGCAAAGTCACCGCCAGGTCGCCGTGGTTCCATCAGGCAGGCGTAAACATCGGAACCGGCGGCCCCCCGTCGCTCGGCTTGAACACCACATTCACGTCCAATCCGATGCGAAGACTCTTGGGGTCGCAATCAACGAGATTGGTCAGCATCGTCACGCCCTCATCGAGGGTGACGTAGGCAAGCGTGTAGGCCGCGTCCTCCTTCCCCATGGTGCTGTACGAATAGACTTTGCCCCTGCCGGAGGACGTGATCCATTCGGTCCTGTCGCTCAGGCAGTGCGGGCAAATTGCCCGCGGATAGAAATGGACTTCATCGCAGTCTCCACATTTCTTCAGCAGCAGCTTCCCTTCGGTCGCGGCCTGCCAGAACGGCTCGGTCTCGGGATGCGGACGCGGTGCGGCAATTTTTCTGTTGACGGTTGTCATGTTGTTCACTCCCTTTCCATGATCAGCGTGCCCGCCACATGCCGGGAAGCAAGCGCGCCGCCGATACCGCTCGCGATCGCAAGATCGCAGTTGCCCACCTGCACCTTCGGGTGCGCCTCGCCGCGAAGCTGGCGCACCGCTTCGATCATCTTCGTCATGCCACCCCGGTTTGCCGGGTGATTGTTGCAGAGACCCCCGCCGTCGGTGTTGAACGGCAACCTGCCGACCCCGGAGATCAGGTTGCCGTCGGAGACGAACTTGCCGCCCTCCCCCTTGGCGCAGAACCCGAGATCCTCGAGTTGCACGAGCACGGTGATCGTGAAGCTGTCGTAGATCGACGCGTACCGGATATCGGCCGGTCTGATGCCGGCTTCCGCAAATGCGGCCGGACCCGACCAGATGGCTGCCGAATAGGTCAGATCGACCTTGCCTGCCATGCTGTTCTTCGCCGCTTCGCCGGCGCCGAGAATTTTCACCAGTGGCCGGTTCAGGCGCCGGGCGATTTCCGGGCGCGCGACGATCACCGCCCCGCCCCCGTCGCTGACGACGCAGCAGTCGAGCCGATGCAGCGGGTCGGACACCATCGGAGAATTGACGACGTCCTCCACGCTGACGACCTGGCGCAGCATCGCGTTCGGGTTATGTTGTGCGTGCTGGGACGCGGCCACCTTGATCCACGCCAGCTGCTCGCTCGTCGTCCCGAACTCGTGCATATGACGCTTGGCCACCAGCGCATACAGGTTCTGTGTCGCCGGCGCATACGGCATCTCGAACTGCAGGTCCGGGGTGTCGAAATCCGGCGCCCTGAGGGCGAGCGATGCGCCGGCCGCGCGGGGACGTCCGGCGAGCGTCACCAGGGCGACGTTGCACTTGCCCATGGCAATCGCCTGGGCCGCGTGGGCCACGTGCAGGATCGGCGCCGAGCCTCCCGATTCCGTCGAGTCCATGTGGCGCACTTTCAGCCCGAGGTATTCGACCATCGAGGCGGTACCGAGCCCCGGCGCATCCCCGGCGCAGAAATAACCATCGATATCGTTTTTGGTCAGCCCCGCATCCTCGAGCGCGCCTTTGGCGACGTCTGCATGAAGTCGGGCCACCGATAGCCCATCCGCTTTCCGGGTCGGGTGCTCGTAGGCCCCGACTATGTACGCCTTGCCTTTAATGCTCATCGCTATTGCATCCTTTATACATTGCCCGGCTGCCGGCACTATCCGGCCAGCACCGCGCGGCCGTTGTCGAGCACGGTCGCATCCCGGCTCTTGATCCTGGCGCGGAACGAAACGATCGCGCCACGTTTCCACAACGCAACAGACACGGTCTCGCCGGGGAACATCGGGGCGGAAAAACGCACGTCCAGTTCCCGCAGCGCGACGGGATCGTAGTTGCAGAACTGTTTGAGAATCGCGTGGGCGGCAACACCATAGGTGCACATTCCGTGCAGGATCGGCTGCGGAAACTTGGCGCTTTGCGCCGCCTCGGGATCCGCGTGAATCGGGTTGCGGTCGCCATTGAGCCGGTACAAAAGCGCCGACTGCGGCAACGTCGGCATGTCGATCACCGCATCGGGTTCGCCGGCGGGAATGGCATGGACGTCCCGCGACGGCCCCGAGGGGCCGCCGAAGCCGCCGTCGGCGCGCGCAAACACGGTTCCCTTGACGGTCGCGTACAGCACGCCGGAGGCGGCATCGGTGATCTGCCGTTCCAGGTACAGCAGCGCGCCGCGTCCTTCGCCCTTGTCGATGACCTCGACCACCCGGGTGTCGCCGCGTAACCGCCCGCTCACCGGCAGCGGGCGATGCACGACCAGCCCCTGCTCACCGTGGAGCATCATGCGGTAGTTGAGGCCTGCCCGCGGGTCCACGGCCCAGCCGGTCGGCTGACACATGACCACCGGCATCGTTGGAAACGCCGACAGTCCCTTCTCGTAGACGAAACGCAGTTGCCCGGCATCGAGCGGATCGGCACCCAGCCCCAGGCTCAACGCATAAAACAGGGGTTCCCTGTCAGTGTAGGACTCGACCACCGGGTCCATCACCCAGTTCAGCAAGAAATCTCTATCGATTGGCATAGCCGTTGCTCTCCGTTGCGCAGAAAAAAGGGCTTCCCTTACAGGGATTCCCACGCCGCGAAGTACTCGCCGCCGTCGAGCGGCGTCAGGAACGGCTTCATCGCGGGGATCACGTTCGAGGCGATCGTCTGCAGCGTCCAGCCTTCGGCGTGCGACACCGAGCGAATCGGGCGCATCTGGTTGAACAGCATGATCTCGTTGCGCCGCACACCGAAAATCTGGCCGTTGACATCTTTCGCGGCATCGGAGAGCAGGAACGCCACCAGTGGAGCGATTTTCTCCGGCGTATTGAGCTTGGCGCGCTCGAGCCGCGCCGCCTGCTCGGGCGTCTTGGCCTCGATGCCGGCGAGCATGCGCGTGAAGGCTTGCGGCGAAATGCAGTTCGAGCGGACGTTGAAGGCCTTCATGTCGAGGGCGATACCCTTCGACAACCCGATGATGCCGGCCTTGGCAGCGCCATAGTTGACCTGCCCCATCATGCCGACGACGCCGGTCGGCGAGGTCATGTGCACGAACGCGCCCGACTGCTGTTCCTTGAAGAAAGGCGCCGCCGCGAGCGAGACATAGAACGCGCCGCTCAGGTTCGTGTCGAGAACCAGTTTCCAGTCGTCGACCGTCAGCTTGTGGAACAGGCGGTCACGCAGCACCCCGGCGTTGTTGACGACGGCGTCGAGGCGGCCGAACGTGTCAACCGCCAGCTTGACCATGCGCTGCGCACCCTCGGGATCGGCCACGCTGTCCAGACTCGGTACGGCGACCCCGCCTGCCGCCTCGATCTGCGCGCAGACCTCCCTGGCGGGGCCTTCGCTGCGGCCGTCGCCGGACAGCGACGTGCCGATGTCATTGACCACGACCTTGGCGCCCTGTTGCGCACAGTACATCGCAATGGCTCGTCCGATGCCATTGCCGGCTCCGGTTACGAGAACAACCTTGTCTTTCAATCCCTGTTCCATCTGCGCCCCCTTCAATGATTTATGACTACGCAAAATCAGGCTGCTGTTTCTTGTGCGAACCGGCGAAGGTGATACTGGACGTCGCCGAACAATTGGTTGATGACCATCAGGCGTTTGACGTAATGACCCACGCTGCATTCGTCTGTCATGCCCATGGCACCATGCATCTGGATCGCCTGCTGCCCCACGAAACGGCCGGCGTTGCCGACCTGGACCTTTGCCGCCGACACCAGACGCCGGCGCTGCGCGGCATCGCCACCGGCGTCATCGATCGCCATCGCGGCCACGACGGCCATCGACCGGGCCTGTTCGCAGGCGATCAGCATGTCGACCAGACGATGCTGCAGCGCCTGGAACGTGGCGAGCGGCACGCCGAACTGCTTGCGCACCTTCACGTAATCGACGGTGAGCGCGAGCAGCGCATCGAGGGCACCAGTGGCCTCCGCGCAGAGCGCGGCAACGGCTCGCTCGATGACGTTTTCAAGCAGCGGCAGTGCCTCGCCGACCGGACCGAGCACGTGGTCGACGGGAATGCACGCGTCCCGCAACACGATATCGGCGGCCCGGCGGCCGTCGAGAGTCGAGTAGCCGTGGACCTCGACACCGTGCAGCTTGCGGTCCACGAGGAAGAGCGTGACGCCGTCCCGCTCATGCGCGGCCCCCGCTGTCCTGGCGACGATGAGCAGCATGTCTGCGGTATCGCCGTTCAACACCAGGGTCTTGTGTCCGTTGAGCCGGTAGCCGTCCGAGCCGGGCCGTGCTTCGGCCTCGACGGGCAGGAGTTCATAGCGTCCATCGGGTTCGCCGAACCCCAGCGCAAGCGTGAGTTCGCCGCTGACGACGCGCGGCAGCAAGGCTTGCGCCTGCGCAGGACTGGCAGCGGCCGCCACCAGGGCGCCACCGAGCGCCACTGTCGCGAAATAGGGTTCGCTGGCCAGACTGCGGCCCAGCTCTTCCATGACCAGCATCAATTCCACCGCGGACAGGCCGCTGCCGCCGCAGGCCGAATCGAACGGCAGGCCGAGCAGTCCCATGTCGGCCATCTGCCGCCACCGTCTGGCAGCCACTTCGGCGGAGACCGCAGTTCCGCGGCGCTCGGCCGGATATTCCTGGTCGCAAAACCGGCGCACGACATCGCGCAGTTGCAACTGTTCATCTGAAAAGGAAAAATCCATGGCGATTTCCTAGAGTTCGAGGAGCGACCGGGCAGCCAGATTGCGCTGGATTTCATTCGCGCCGCCGTAAATCGACAACTTGCGCGAATCGAGATAATTGGCTGCGAGAGCAGTCATGTCGGACGGGCCCACCGCTTCGCCCGCATGCTCGAGAAACAGGGCCTCCTCGACGAACGCAACCGCGTGCGGGCCTGCCACCTCGACCAGCATTTCGTAAATCGCCTGCCGCAGCTCCGTTCCCCGGATCTTGAGCAGGGAGGCATCGACGCCGGGAGCCGCCGCGACAGTGGCACCGCTCAGCATGCGCAGCCCGGTGTATTCGAGCGCCAGCAGGTCGATCTCGATCGCCGCGATGCGCGTCCGGAATGAGGGTTCCTCGATCAGCAGGCCGCCTGCTTCCGAGCGCACACAGGCCGCCAGCCGCTTGAGCCGCGCCAGTTGCTGCTTCGATGCACCGACCCCGGCGATGCTGGTGCGCTCGTGCCCCAGCAGATATTTGGCGTACGACCACCCTTTATTGATCTCGCCGATGAGGTTTTCGGCCGGCACGCGCACGTCGTCCAGGAACACTTCGTTGAGATCGTTTCCGCCATCGATGGCGCGAATCGGACGCACGGTAATTCCGGGCGTCTTCAGATCGATGAGCAGAAAGGAAATGCTCTCCTGCGGCTTGCCCGATCCGGTGCGCACCAGGCAGAACAGCCAGTCGCAGAAGTGTGCGTACGAAGTCCAGATTTTGTGGCCGTTGACGATGAAGTGATCGCCGTCGCGCACGGCGCTGGTGCGCATCGACGCGAGGTCGGAACCGGCGCCGGGCTCGGAGAAGCCCTGCGCCCACCACACTTCGCTGCGGCGGATCGGTGGCAGATGGCGGCGCTTTTGCTCCTCGCTGCCGAACGCGATCAATACCGGGCCGAGCATGTTGATACCGCTGGCGATGATGCGCGGTGCGTCACCCAGCAGCGTCTCTTCGTCGAAGATATACCGCTGCACCGGCGTCCATCCCGGGCCACCGTGCTCCACCGGCCAGCCGGGCGTGATCCAGCCGCGCTCGTACAGCTTCGCGTACCAGGCCACGTAATCGGAGCGTTCGAGACGCAAGCCGCGCGCGACCTTCTGGCGGACATCCCCCGGCAGCTGGGCACGCACGAAACTGCGGACCTCCTGCCGGAAAGCTTCGTCTTCTGCGGAAAATTGGAGTTTCATAAGGCCTCTTCCAATGGGAGTGTTCGGAGCGGGCCGCAGACCACCAGCGCGTCCAGCACCACCACGCGGTCGGGGTAGGCGACCAGCGGGTTGATATCAATCTCGGTAACCTCGGGGTTCGTGCGCATCAACGCCCCTACCACCGCGACTGCCGCAGCAACTTTTCGCACGTCGACCGCGGGCGACCCGCGCAGCCCGCGCAACAACGCCGCGCCTTTGAGATGGTGGAGTTCCTCGACGATCTGCGCTTCGCCCAGGTCCGGCGGCAAAAGGCGCACGTCTTTGAGCGCCTCGATCCACACGCCGCCCAGGCCGACCATCACGACCGGCCCCCAGTCCGGATCTCGACGCGCGCCGACGACGAGCTCGAGGCCTTTTTCAGCCATTGTCTCGACCAGCACGCCGTCCAGGACGAGATCGGGGCGGGCTTGCGCGAGATTGGTGTGCAACTGTTCCCAGCCGCGGCGTAGCGCGGCTTCGTCCACGAGCGCCACGATCACCCCCCCGACATCGCTCTTGTGCGGAAGTGCGTCCGCCTGCGCCTTGATCACGACCGGATAGCCGATTTCGGCGGCGATTCGAGTCGCCTCGTCGACGTCACCGGCGAGCCGACCCGCTGGAATCGTCATTCCGGCTGCAGCCAGCCACTGTTTGCCCTGATACTCGGCCACCGTACCGGCCCCGGGCAGCGCACCGGCACGAATCTCCAGCCGGGCCGGTGCTGAACGGGCCCTCTCCAGCGCCCGCGCGTAGGCCGTCACGTGGGCCATTGCCCGCAACGCCCGGTCCTGTGAGCGAAAAAGAGGTACGCGGCTGGCGCGAACGGCGTCGGTCAGTTCCTCGGGCAGCGGCGATTGATCGCCCATGATCACCAGCGCGACTGGCTTGGCGGTGCCGCCGAGGGCTGGAACCAGGTGCCTGGCCCGGTCGAGTTGCGAAAGGCGCGACCCGGCGACCTGGGAAACAATGAGGCTGCCGATGTTCTCGTCGTCGAGCAGACGCGTGGCGACCAGCCCCGGCACCTCAGGGCTCCCTACATGCACGGTGGTGACATCGAGCGGATTGTCGATCGTCGCGTAGGCCGGCAGCAGTTCCCGCAATGCAGCCCCGGTGGTCGCCGAAAGAGCCGGAAACGCAAGGCCAAGAGCGTCGCATTGATCGAGCGCGATGTTCTTCAGCGCGCCCGACATCGTCATGAACGCCGGGCCGCTCGCCGGCGGGTTCGGAAAACGGGAAAGAATCGCGACGGTGTCGAACAACTCATCGAGCGTCTCGACGATGACGACGCCCTCGCTTTCGAGCAGCGTGCGCATTACAGCGTAATCGCCCGCCAGCGCGCCTGTATGGGACTGCGCCGCCTCGCGCGCCCGATCGCTCTTGCCGGGGACCAGCAGGACGACGGGCTTGCCGGCACCTCGGGCGGCGGCCGCCAATTCCAGGAACCGGCGCGGTCGCCGGATCTGCTCGAGATACATCCCGACGACCGCGGTCGATTCGTCCTCGATCAAATGCGCGAGAAAATCCTCGGCGCCGAGCGTTGCCTCGTTGCCCGTGGAGATCGCGTACGTGATGGGCAGCCCCTTGCCTGCAAGCACGTCGCGAATCGTCGCTGCCATCGCCCCGCTCTGGGCCACAATGCCGATGCCCTGCCCGTCGCAGCGCGGAAGTGGCTCGATGGGTTCGAACGTCAGCGGCACGCCATCGATGAAATTGGTGAGCCCCATGCAGTTCGGACCGACAATCGCCAGTCCCGCCTCGCCAGCCACTGTCGCCAGAAGTTCCTGCCGGGTCCGGCCTGCATCTCCTGATTCGGCAAAACCCGAAGAAAAAATCACGGCGGCGTTCGCGCTCCGCTCACCACAAGCGCGCACCGTATCGACAACTGCCGCTTCAGGAATGGCCACCACGACGACATCGACTCCGTGGGGGAGATCGGCCACGCTCGGGACACAGCGTCTGCCCTGGATGTGGGTGCGGCTTCGATTTACGAGATGGATATCGCCTCGATAGCCGAAGTTTTCCAGATTGGCCAGCACGAACCCACCGAACGATCTCGGTTCAGGGGAAGCTCCTACAATCGCGACGGATCGGGGTTTCAGCAAGCGCGACACGGATGGTGTGGTCCGGGATTCTCGGCTAACGATCATGACGTTCCAATCTGTGAATGATTTGGAGAGGACTTGGCACTTGGCGAGCACTTGGACCGCGCTGCGGATGAGCCGTGTTGTAGATGCAGCGAGGAACGGCAGACCGCCCGCAGTCTCATTCTGCACCCTCCTGAACGATGTTAAGTATTATGCACATACGCTCTGGTATACACAATAGGGTTTTGTGCCTTAACTTGATTACAGCATCTCGATGCCGCAATGCATATTATTTCCTGTGCCAGGTGTGGTATATTAACTTTTAATTATTTGTATCCCAGTGGTGATTGCTATGGATCAACGAAGAACCGTCAAGCCCAACCTCGCTTCCTCGATCAGGGACTCGCTGCAGGAAGACATCGAAAGCGGAAAACTTCCCCCGGGAACGCCGTTGGACGAACGCGCCATCGCCGCGCAGTTCTCCGTATCCAGAACCCCGGTGCGGGAAGCGCTCCAGCAGCTCGCCGCGCAAAACCTGGTGCACATCACACCTCGGCAGGGCGTTGTGGTATCCCGCCTGTCGGTTCCCCAACTACGGGACATGCTGGAACTGCTCGGAGAACTCGAGGCGTTATGTGCAAAACTCGCAGCTCGCCGGGCGTCGGAAGAGCTGCGCGCATCGCTGGAAAGCGTCTTGCAGCAAGGTCTGGAAGCGTCCCAATCCGGCAATGTGGGCGAGTACAGCAACGCAAACCTGCGGTTTCACGAGGTTATTTACGCCGGCAGCCGCAACGAGCTTCTCGCGCAGCAGGTTCGGCCGCTGCGCCGGTTGATCCAGCGCTACAACGTCAATAACCGTCAACTGCAAACTCCCACTCAGATCGAGGACTCCATGCGGGCGCACCGCAAAATTGCCGACGCGATCATGACTGGCGATGAAGCACTCGCCTACCGTTTGATGCTTGAGCATGTGCCGGTCGGCGCCAGCGGCTTTTCAGAGTTCCTGTCGTCGCTGCCGGCAAGCTTTTTCGAGTAGCAGAAGGCAGATCGTCGTTGGCAAGGCCAAACACGATCAGATCCTTCTGTTCTCCGCTATTCCTGCGCAATGCCGTACCAGGCTTCGTAGTGGAACCCACGCTTCTGTTACGTACAACCTTCGTAGGGCGCAAGCTCCACAGAGCCCGACGCGGGCTATGGCTCGGTTCGACGAGCCGGACGATCCCAGTTTCTTGCGTGGTACCCCCCGCAGCCGGACGCAATCGGCCAGCCGCCGGGGGGCGTGTTTTTTACTACGCGGTCAAGATGTCGTCGGCAGCATCGTTTTTCCAACTTTCATGACGAGAGTGAATATTCATCCACCAGGCGCTGCAGCTCGAGCCTTTTGGAAGTCAGTGTTTTAGCCAGAAATGGCTCAAATCCTGACCGACATAGTTGGTCGGGGCGGCCACATACCCCTGCAGTTTCGAGTCAACCACGGTGGTACGACGCCCCCAGAACAGCGGCAATGTGTACCCCTGGTTCAGGATGTGTTCCTCCAGCCCGTGAATTACGGCAAGGCGTTTGGCAGGATCCGGAATGCGCGCCTGCTCTTCCATCAACGCATCGACCTTCTTGTCGGAATATCGGCTGATATTGGACGGATTTCGCTCGAACGAGATGAAATTCGACCACTTGGCAGTCGGATCGTCGAGATAATCAGGTAGATACTCGACGGTCAGATCGAAGTCGCCCGCCCGCCGGCGCGCGAAAAATTGCGGATCCTCGACCTGCTCCTGCACCATCGTGACCCCGACCTGACGCAGCTGGTCGATCAGGTAAACCCCGAGAAAAGGCCACGGCTTGCGATTCAGGAAAGTGAGCTTGAGGTCGGTCTGACCGGCTTCGGCGAGCAGGCGCCGGGCTTCGGCCCGGGCTGCCTCCATGTCGCGCCCGAACCCAGGAAGCCGCTCGAGTTCGGCGTTGCTGCGCGCGAATTCGGATCCCGGCCGTGCCAGTGCGCCCACGACGCTGAGCGTCGAAGTGCGTTCCATCGCTTTCGAGCCCCCCCAGTGATCGAGCGCAAGGGCGAGCGCCTTGCGCACCCGGACGTCTGCAAGGGCGGGCTTCTGGGTATTCACGGAAGCCATGAAAAGGGTCGAGATGGCCGGGTTCGCTTCGAAGATCTGCACCTCTTTTCCCCGCGAGGCGACGATGCGTTCGGCCTCGAGCGGCGAGACGCCACGAAAATCCACCATCACCTGACCGGCCGCGAGCGCGTTGACCGTTGCCGCGGGCGTCAGCGACAGCGCCTTGAAGCCATCGAGATACGGCAGTCCCTGGCGGAAGTACTCCGGAAACCTCTCCCCGACCCATTCGGCCCCGGGCGTGTAGTGCACGAACTTGAACGGCCCCGACCCCATCACTTTTTTCGCGGGATACGCAGGATCGCTACCCAGCAGGCTCTCCGAATAGATGCAGCCGTAGGGCTGCGCGAACAGCGCGAGCATTGAGACGTTCGGCTGCGACAGCCGGAACACCACGGTCTGCGGATCGGGCGTGTCGATGGCGGCGACGTCGTTATAGAGTTCCTTGCGCACGGAAACGACGCCGGGAGGCGGATTGCGCATGCGCTCGAAGCTCGCGCGCACGTCCGCCGAGGTCAGTGCCGAGCCGTCGTGAAACTTGATGTTCGGCCGCAGCTTGAATTCATAGACCAGACCGTCGTCCGAGACCGTCCACGATTCGGCCACGTCGCCGACGACCTTCGGATAGTTGGCAGGATCGATCGTCAGCAGTGTCGAATAATGGGGCGCCACGCGATACATCACGTTGAGCGAGCCCGCGGCATGGCAATCGAGCGTAGCGGGCTCCCCCAGGGACACCGCAAATACCAGGTTGCCGCCGCGCTGCGGCTCGGCGTAAGCGAGTCCTTGGGCTGCGAACAAAACCGCCGTCGCCGGCACTACCGTGGCCATCCATTTCCTTGCTTTCACTGTCTCGCCTCCTTGTTGTCTTGTAGATTTGCCAACTGAACTTCCCGGCCCACCGCAATTCCCTTCACTCGCGGAACTTCGGATCGAGCGTGTCGCGCAAGGCATCGCCCAACAAACTGAATGCAAACACCGTCAAGCTGATCGCCAGGCCGGGGAACAGCACCGTCCATGGCGCCTGGGCGAAGGACTGCACTGCCACGCCGGACAGCATCAGGCCCCACGAGGGTGTCGGATCTGCGACGCCGACTCCGAGGAATGACAGCGCCGCCTCGAGAAGAATGGTTTGGGCCGTGAATGCGGAGAGCAGAACCAGCCACGGCGCGATCAGGTTGGGTGCCATGTGCCCGAGGATGATGCGCGAGTGCGAAAAACCGGCTGCCCGTGCCGCATCGATGTAGGGCATGGTGCGCACCGTCAGCGCGGCCGATCGGATCACGCGCGCCGCCTTCGGTATGTAGGGTATGGCCACGGCGAAGAGCAGGTTCACATCGATGCTGAATACTTCCCGTCGCCCGAGCACCGCCGCGACGATCAGCGCCAGGATGATCACCGGCAGGGACAACAGGATATCCACGAGCCGCTGCAGGGCCGTGTCGATCCAGCCGCCGAAATATGCCGACGTGACTCCCAGCAGCCCCCCGGCGATCCCCCCCAGCAGCGAGGCGCAGATGCCCATGATCAGCGCAGTGCGAGCACCGTGGATGAGTCGGGAAAAGATGTCGCGCCCGAACTCGTCGGTGCCGGCCCAATGCGTCCGGTCAGGCGCCTGGAGCAGGTTGGCATAGTCGGTCGCCAGCGGATCGAATGGCGCCACCCAAGGTGCGAAGATACCTGCGAGCAGGATCACGCAGATGAGCAGCAGGCTTGCGAGGCCGAGTGGCTGCTCCCTGGCAAACCGCCCGATTCCCTTCCGCCACTTCGCCTTCCTTGGGTCCTGCCGGGACGCAACGCTCTTCAGCGGCACTGCGATCGCTTCCATGTCGGTTTCTCCCGTCTGCTTGTGTCAGTAATTTCTTTCACCGCTTCAGCGCTGGCGCACCCTGGGGTCGAGCGCCGCGTAGAGAAGATCCGTCGCGAAGTTCACGGTGACGAAGAAGATGGCAAACAGCATGACCAGGCCCTGGATGAGGGTGAAGTCGTTTTGACTGACGGCCTGAATGAGTAGCTTGCCGATGCCGTTCAAGTTGAAAACCTGCTCCGTGACGACGAGGCCGCCGAGCAGGAACGCGAACTCCATGCCGACCACCGTCACCGCAGGGAGCAGCGCATTGCCGAGGGCGTGCCGCACCACCACGGCCCGCTCCGACACCCCCTTCGAGCGCGCCGTCCGGATGTAGTCCTCGTTGAGCACTTCCAGCAGCGATGATCGGAGCATGCGCGCGATCATCGCCGACATGCGGGCGCCGACCACCAGCGCAGGCCAGATCAGCTGCGTGAGGTTCGCGACGGGATCCTTCATGAACGAGATCGGCTCGATCGGCGGCATCCAGTCGAACAGCAGCAACAGGCACAGCAGCAGCACCATGCCGAGCCAGAACGCCGGCACCGACAGCCAGGCGACGGTCAACACCCGGATCGCCTGATCGAGCCAGCTGCCATGGGTCAGCGCGGCGGTGATGCCCAGCGGCACGGCAATGACAATGGCGATGATCGTCGCCATCACGGCCACCTGCATCGTCACTCCCAGGCGGCTGGATATCTCGTCCACCACCGGTCGGTCGGTCCACATCGAGCGCCCCAGTTCGAAGTGGGACAGGCCGACCATCCAGTCGGCAAACTGTACGTGCAACGGGCGATCGAGACCGAGTCGGGCACGCTCCACGGCGATGACCTGCTCGGACACGCTGCCGCCCTCGGCCAGAAATTTCGCCTCCACCACATCCCCGGGAAGCACGCGCAGCAACAGGAACACCAGCGCGGCAACCCCGGCCAGCGTGATGATCAGCTGCAACAACTTGTTGGCAAGATATCGGGACACGGATCTTCTCCAGTCAGAGTTTCAGGCAAGCCGCCCGATGGCCGGGGCGCACTTCCCTTAGTTCCGGAACGGTATGGCTGCATGCGTCGTCCGCCATCGGACAACGCGTACGGAACGGACAACCGGAAGGGGGTGAGAACGGGCTCGGCAACTCGCCACGGATCAGGGCCGCGTGACGCAATTTTTCCTTGGCGGGGTCGGGTGTGGGTGCCGCCTCGAGCAGCAGGCGCGTATACGGATGCAGCGGCTCGCCGTAGAGGCTTTCCCGGTCCGCGACCTCCATCACACGTCCCAGGTACATGACCATCACCCGTGTCGAGATGTGACGCACCACCGCGAGGTCATGGGCGATGAAAAGGTAGGCGATGCCGTACTTCGCTTGCAGGTCCGCCAGGAGGTTGACGATCTGTCCCTGAATCGACACATCCAGCGCGGACACTGCCTCGTCGCAGACGATAAATGACGGTTCCATCGCGAGGGCGCGGGCGATTCCTACCCGCTGGCGCTGCCCGCCGGAAATCTGGTGCGGATAACGGTCATGCAGGTCCGGACGCAATCCCACCTGCGCCAGCAGTTCCTCGACACGCTGCCGCGTCGCGGCCCGACCCGCGGTGATGCGGTGCACCCGCAGCGGCTCGGCGATGATGTCGCCTATTGACTTGCGCGGATTCAGCGACGCGTAGGGATCCTGAAACACCACCTGGAAGCGGCGTCGCAACGATCGAAGTTCGCCGTGGTCGGCATGGGTGACGTCGCGTCCGTCAAATTCTATCCGTCCGGCTGTCGGCTCCTCCAGGCGGAGCAGCAAACGCCCGACGGTGGATTTGCCACACCCGGACTCGCCGACCAGCCCCAGCGTCTCGCCGACGCCGATCGTGAAACTCACGTCGGAGACCGCCTTGACCGTGCGGGTCGTGCCACTCCAACCGGTGCGAACCGCGTAATCGCGCGCCAGCCCTTCGACGCTGACCAGCACTTTTCCCGGGATACGGGAGGGCGCGATCGCGGCAGCCCCGTACTGGTTGCCCAGCCAATGTATCCGTCCGGCGGCAAGATCGTCGGCACGCACACAGGCCGACAATCCGCCGGTATCGGTCGCCCGCAGGACCGGTGTCTCCTTGCACGCGGCGACCTCATGTGGGCAACGGGGCGCAAAGCGGCAGCCCGCCTGCGGCTTGCCCAGATCGGGCGGCAGCCCTTCGATCGCCTCCAGACGAGCGCATCGTTCGCTATCGAGGCGCGGCACCGAGCACAGCAGGCCTGCGGTGTACAGGTGACGCGGGCGGAAGAACACTGCCTCTGCACTTCCCTGCTCGGCAACCCTGCCCGCATACATCACGACGACACGGTCTGCGTAGCGCGCGACCACTCCCAGGTTGTGGGTAATGATGACCATCGCGATGCCGAGGCGCACCGACAGGTCCTTCATCAATTCCAGGATCTGCGCCTGGATCGTCACATCCAGCGCCGTGGTGGGCTCGTCCGCGATGATCAACTTCGGATCGCACGCCAGCCCGATGGCGATCATGACGCGCTGGCGCATCCCGCCGGAGAACTGATGCGGATACTGGTCGAGGCGGGACTCGGCATCGGTGATGCCCACCAGCGACAGCAGCTCGGCCGCACGATGGCGCGCCTGCGCGGCATCCATCCCCTTGTGGATACGCAACGACTCGGTGATCTGGGAGCCGATGGTCAGGATCGGGTTGAGGGAGGTCATCGGGTCCTGGAAGATCATGGCGATGTCACGGCCACGAATCTGGCGCATGGCCTTCGCATCCAGGCGCAACAGGTCCCGTCCTTCGAACGCGATCCGCCCGGCCGCTACCTCACCGGACCTCGGCAACAGGCCCATGATCGACAGGGCGGTGACTGATTTGCCCGAACCGGATTCCCCGACGATCGCCACGACTTCGTTGCGATCGACGTCGAAACTCACGTCTGTCAGCGCCTCGGTGCGCCCTCTCGAAGTATTGAATGCAACGTGCAAACCCTGCACCGACAGCAAAGGGCCGTCAAAGCTGCGCTCGCCACAGGGCGCACGTCCCTCCCCGGATGAACAGGAAGCCGGCCTGCCCTGCCCCTGCGCGACGCGCGCCATGATGGCATCGCTGTAAGGCACCATTGTCGTCACCCTCCTCGTTTTCACCGATGGCAAGCCGGAGAACACCTCCAGGCTTTCGGTTATTTTTTAGAGCTCGGTATACAAAATGAGCTTATTAGTATTTTTAGCCATGGTACTCGCTACCCTGCAAACATTCCACACGCTGTCGACAAAATTTTTGGACGCCGCCGATATTCAATCTTTCCGGCGGAGTCCCTGCTCTCAGGCGGTGACGACGCGGGCCGCCTTGCCGGGGGTGACCAGGCGCCGGACGAGGTCCTCGTTGAGCTCGATGCCCAGCCCCGGGCCGTCGTTCGGGTACAGGTAGCCGCCTTCGAAGCGCGGCACGTTGAGCGCGATGTCGTTGTCGATGTCGCGGCTGTTGAGGCAGTCGTGGATGTGCAGCGGACCGGCGTTCTCCTGCGGGAACTGCGCAATCCAGTCGTTGGCCGCCAGCAGGTGCGCCGCCGGGCTCGCCTCGAGCCCCGAGCCCACCATGCAGCCGCAGATCACCGGCAGGTTCGCCAGCCGCGCCAGCGTCAGCCAGCGCTGCGCCTTCAAGAGCCCGCCCGCCTTCTGCGTCTTGATCATCAGCCCGTCGGCCGCGCCCTTGTTGATGATCGCCAACAGGTCGTGCAGCTCCTGCGCCGACTCGTCGGCGTAGATCGGCGTGGCGACCTTGCCGCGCAGCCGCGCCATCCCGTCCAGGTCCCACGCCGGCAGCGGCTGCTCGATCTTCGACAGGTTGTACTTCTCCAGCGCGCGGATCGTCGTGAGCGCCTGGTCGTAGGTCCACGCGCCATTGATGTCGATAAACAGATCCACGTCGTCGCCGACCGCGCGACGCACTTCGGCCACCATCGCGATGTCGGCCTTCAGCGGCCCGCCCGCCTTGAGCTTGACGAAGTGAAAGCCTTCCCGCAGCACCGCCAGCGCCTCTTCGGCCACCGCTTCGGGCTCGCCCGCCCCGAGCACCAGCCCCAGCGGAATGCGCTCGATCGTCTTGCCCCCGAGCAGCTGGTACACCGGCACCCCGAAGCGCTTGCCCACCAGGTCGTGCAGCGCAAAGTCCACCGTCGCCTTCGCCTGGTTGTTGTCGCGCGTCAGGATGTCCATCCGCCCGACGATCTTCTCGATCTTCGTCGGGTCCTCGCCGAGCAGCACTTTGGGCGCGAAAAAGTCGCAGATCATCGACGTGATCGAATCCTGCGTCTCGCCGCGATACCACGACGAGGTGTCGCCCGCATCGGCAATCCCCACCAGCCCTTCGTCGCTGTGGAGCTTCAGCAGCACCCCGTCGATGCGCGCCAGCGTCGCCCCCCGCATCAGCTGCGCACGCTTCATCGGCGTCGAGATCGGAATCACTTCCACTTTCGTTATCTTCATGGCGTTGCTCCCGTCACCCGCTCATTCTTCGCCGGGCTGCTTGCCCGGCTCGAAGCCGCCGACCTCGTGATAGACGATCTTGTGCTCTTCCTCGAACGCGCGCACGCTCGGGATCCGGCCCGGCAGGCCCAGCTCCTGCCAGCGTGAGGCGACCTTGTCGTAAGTGCTGCGGCTCAGCGTCGTGCGCTTCGAGAACACCGGCAGGTGACGGTGTTCCTTGCACGCGTTGATCAGTGCCTTGGAGCCGTAGGGGCGGTTTTCCGGCGGGTTCTGCGTTGGGTCGAGCCAGGTGCTCCAGGTGTTGCGCAGGATGTCGATGTCGTCAATCGGATTGCAGCGGCTGGCCATCGCCCAGATCACCTGATCCATGTCGGTGGGGTCGATGTCCTCATCCACCGCGATGATCAGCTTGGTGTAGTACGCGCCGCCGGGACACTGCGCAGCCAGCGCCAGCGCCTGGGCGGCATGGCCCGCGTAGCGCTGCTCGAGACTGATCACTGTGACGCCGAAACCGCCGGCCGCGGCAGGATGCGCGTAGACTCCGTGGATACCCGGGATGCCGAGCTTGTCGAGGTCGTCCCAGATCTTGGCCGAACGCACGACGGAGAAGAAGCCGCTCTGCTCGCAGGACGGGTAATCCGCCATCAGCGCGTTGGTCAGGATCGGCTTGGAACGGTAATGGACCGCGGTGACCTCCACCAGCGGGCAGCCTGCTTCAGGCCGGCCGTAGTAGCCCGGGAATTCGCCGAACGGGCCTTCAGGCTTGACCGAACCCGGCCGGATGATGCCCTCGATCACCAGTTCGGCGTTGGCCGGCAACAGCAGATCGGTCGTCGTGCCGCGCACCACCGGGATCGCCTGCCCCTTGATGCCGCCGGCAAATTCGTACTCGGATACGTTCTTCGGGAACGTCTGCGACCCGACCATCATGAACAGCGGATCAATGCCCCACGCCGCCGCAACCTGGATCGACTCCCCCCGTTCCCAGGCACGGGTGATATGGAGGCGCGCATCCTTGCCCGGGGACATGTACAGGCCGACCTGGTTCTTCCCCTGCAGCATCATCCGGTAGGTACCGATGTTGATGTAACCGCTGTCCGGATCCCGCGTGATCACCGCATCCGCGGTGCCAGCGTAGCGGCCGCCGTCGAGCGGCCAGTGCTTCGGAATCGGCAACAGGTTCAGGTCGATCTGGTCACCGGTCAGCGTGTTCTCGTACACGGGCGCTTCGCTGCGTGACACCTCACGCGGCGGGATGCGCCGCTTGAGCTTGTCCTTGGCCAGGCGGATCAGCTCCACGACCGGCGTATCGACCGGCTCTTCCAGCGTCAGCGCGACGCGCTTGACGCTCGGGCCGAGGATATTCCACAGCAGTCGCGCGCCGATCGGGCTTTTCTCAAACCCGGCAGCCTGCTCGAACAGTACTGCGGGCGACGGATCCTGCTTAGCCAGCAGGTAGCCGACGGCGCTCATTTCCTCGTCGCGATCGACCGGCTGCTTGACCCGCACCAACTCGCCCATCTCCTCTACGCGGCCCAGCCACTCGCGCAAATCCTGAATCGGCTCGGTCCCCGCATTGTTCTCCACCTCTGATGCTTCAAACGGCTTATTCATTGCAAATTCTCCCAAGAGATAAACCCGCCACTATTCGCGTAGCCCACACGACCGCACGACCGCTTCGTGTTAGTCTCATAATGTGAGATTTATAAACATATGTCAACCTTCTCTAATCGTTAACAACAAATATTTCTAAGTAGCTGATTAGTATGCATACTTTTATCATTAAAACCAGATATTAAGAGTTTTCAACTCCCGTAGTGTCTATTATCTCAGTCTCTGTATATAAGATTAGATAACCACATAGCCCGAAACTCCTTTTGCTACGATCATCAGTCCTGCAGTAAAGTCCGCAGCGGATATCCGCGCCAAAACAACAAGTTGACGGAACACGACCCCGCCATGCAGAAAGAACACAGTCAGCCCGAAAAACCGACGGGCGACACACGCCGGACCAGTCCGGAGAAAATGATCGAAATCCTCGACCTGTTCGAGGAGGAACATCTGCGCTGGACGCCTGAGCAAATGATGGAGCGCCTGCAGTGCCCCCGCTCGACCCTCTACCGGTATTTGCGCGTTCTGACAGACGCCGGTCTGGTCACGTCGCTGCCGGACATCGGCTACACGATCGGTCCGCGCATTGCGGAACTCGACTACGTCATGCGCACGAGCGATCCCCTGATTGCCAGCGGTCGTCCCCTGCTGCAGGCACTCGTGAAAGAGATCGCGGGGATCGGTCTCCTTTGCCGCTATTACAAGGACCGGGTTCTGTGCGTGCATCAGGAGGCCGGCGCGAGCGAGATCCACAGCAGCTACGAGCGCGGCCGCGCGATGCCGATCACGGTGGGCGCGACCTCTCGCGTGATCCTGGCTCATCTCAAGCTGTCGCAACTGCGCCTGCACTATGAACGGCATTCTGAGGAGTTCCGCCAGCTCGGCATGGGCAGGAACTCGGAGGAGGTGCAAGAGCACCTGCGCGAGATCCGAAAACAGGGCTACTGTCTGTCACGCGGCGAAGTCACGCCAGGAGTCATCGGCATTGCCGCGCCGGTGTTCGATAGCGAGAACACGATCATCGGCAGCTTGAGTCTCGTGATACCGGAAACCGGCTTCAACGAGCGTCGCCGCCGCCAGGCGATCGATCGGCTGACTTTCAGCGCGCGTGTTCTGACGAACTCGATGCGTCGGCACGACGAGACCTAAGCAATACGCCGAGTCCCCGGGGGAGCGTGCGCGCGCGGATGCCGCGCGCACGATAGAAAAGAAACGGGCAAGGAGCTTTCGCCCCCTACCCTGCACAACAATGCGTCCGTCTAGCCGCATCACCGGCTAGGCGAAGTTTCAATTCACGACGCCGGAAGCTCAGAACAAGTGGAACATCCCCACGACGATGCCGTTGACATTATCGCCGGGCATTGTCGTTACCCCCGTGGGCCGGATATTGGGAATATTCTGGTTCGACTCGTTGTCGACGTGAGTGTATGCCGTATACAAATTCGTGCGCTTCGACAGCGCATGAATGTAGCCCAGAGTCGCAGCCCTCGCGCCGTTTCGGGAGTCCTCCGCATCGTGTTCGCCGTAGGCGACATAGACCCGGCCGGAGCTGGTCGGGACGCGAACGCCGACATGCCAGACCTTGTCGGTATCATCGGTTTTCACCGTTTGATAGGTTGCGTAAAGCGCAGCTACCTTGAAGTTGTACGAGGCGCCGATCCCCCATTCCTTCTGATCGCCGCCCCCGATTGCGACTTCCTTGCCATGGTGGTACTTCAGCCCCACCTCGAGCGGACCACTGCTGTAATCTCCCGCGAGTGCCCAACGATCTCCGTCCCGGCGATTGTCGTCCTGGTTCCTTTCGCCCAGCGAATAGATTGCTTCGGCCGTCAAGCTGCCGAACTTCGGCGACTTGTACGCGATCGCGTTACTCCAGCGCGCAGGGCTCGCCGGCGTGATTGACGCACCCGCTCCGCCCGAGAGCAGTGCCTGCGGACCGAAAGGCACGCCTCCGGCGGCGTCGTAACGGGCGATGGCATAGCCGGGTGCGTACTGGCGGCCGAGACCGACGAAACCGAGATCACCCTGCAGGCCCACGAACTGCTGGCGGGCACGCAGCCCGCCCGTACCGAGGCCCTCGTTTTGATCGACGCTCAGCGCATATTCAAGCGTGAATACGGCTTTTAGCCCGTCGCCAAGGTCTTCACTACCGCGAAAGCCCAGTCGCGACCCGTAGGCGCCCCCGGAGTCGACGCCGGTGCGCTTGTTGTCGCCCGCCTTCGCATAGCTGAAAAAGGCATCGATGATTCCATAGACGCCTACGTTGGACTGAGCCAATGCGACCGGCGACGTAACCAGACCAGCCAAAAGCGGTGCAATCAGTTTCTTATGCATGCGTTTCTCCCCTGTTTGTGTATGAAGCCGACTCGAGGCCGTTACATACCTCTTCGTCATGCATGAGTGAATATCCACTCGTTTCTTCTCGACGCCTGTTCCATTACGCCACCCCGTCTCCCACTCAGGAGGACGGCCCCTCGGTCGCCGGTGAAACCGGCCCAATAATCGGATCGCTGCTCCGTGTTTCAGGCATGCCTTGTCTTCTCCTTATTGAACGAACTCCAACACGCGGGGGGAACTCGACGACTTATGCGACGACGCCCCAGCTTTTCAGCAGCTGCTGCGCATCGCATAGGGGCGGCGGGGCCGTGCCCTCGGAAAACCGCGGCGCGGGGGCTGGCTGAATCACGCCTTCCTCAGCAACGAACACCCCTCGGGCGACGGCGTGCGGATGGTCCGGCGCCTCGTCCAGATCAAGCACCGGGGCGACGCAAGCGTCGCGCCCGGCGAGCAGCTCGCACCATTCGTCCCGGCTACGCCTGGCGATCGCCTCGGCCACCAGCGATCGCAGCCGCGGCCAGGCGGCCCGGTCCTCGGCCTCGTCGGCGAGGCCGGACTCCAGCCCCAGGCCCGCGACGAAGGCGCGTCGGAACTTCATTTCCGCGGCGGCCACCGCCAGCCAGCGGCCGTCAGAGGTTGCGTAGACGCCATAGAACGGGGAACCGCCGTCGGCCGGGTTGCTGCCGCGATCCAGGTTCCATATGCCGGCCTGGCGCAGCCCGTAAATGAAAGTCATCAGGTGCGCCGCGCCATCCACCATTGCGGCATCCACGACCTGGCCGCGCCCGGTCGAGCGCATCGAAGCGAGGGCTGCGGCAACGCCGAACGCGAGATAGAGGGCGCCGCCGGCGAAGTCGCCGACAAGGTTGAGCGGCGGCACCGGCCCGGCCCCCGCCGGTCCGATGCACGAAAGCGCGCCGGTGAGCGAGATATACGTGATGTCGTGCCCCGCTTCGTCCGCCAGCGGGCCCTCGCGCCCCCAGCCGGTCACACGTCCGTAGACCAGACGCGGGTTGCGCGCCAGGCACACCTCCGGACCCAGTCCGAGACGCTCCATGACTCCCGGCCGGAAGCCCTCGATCAACACGTCGGCCGCGTCGATGATCGCCAGCACCTGCTCGAGCGCCTCGGGCGTCTTGAGGTCCATCCGCAGCCGCGTCTTTCCCTTGTTGAGAAAGTCGAAGCGCTCCGGGATCGGCAACGCGCCCGCGTAGGCGCCGCGGTCGATACGCAGGACTTCTGCTCCCATCTGCCGCAGCAACATGCCGCAGAACGGGGATGGTCCGATTCCGCCGAACTCCACGACCCGCACGCCCGCCAGCGGTCCCTTTCCCTCTGTCATGTCCCCTCTCCCAGGAAAACCGTCGCCTCGATCCGGTTCAGAACGGATACTCGGGGGGCGTGTCGCGGTATGTGACCCATTGCCACTGCGTGAACTCGTCCCAGTTGGCCGGACCGCCGTGGCGCGAGCCATTGCCGGAGGCGCCGCGTCCGCCCATCGGCATGAATCCGTCATCGATGACGGTCTGGTCGTTGATATGGACCAGACCCACCCTGAGGCGCTCGGCGATCGCCTTGCCACGCGTCATCGAGCGGGTCAGGATGCCTGCGGACAGGCCGTACTCGGTGTCGTTGGCCAGGCGCACCGCCTCGTCGTCGCTGGCAAACGTCGTCACCGAAACCACCGGGCCGAAGATCTCCTCGCGAAACGCGGGCATTGATGGTGTCACCCCATCGAGCACGGTCGGGCTGTAACACTGGCCGCGCGCGGTTCCACCGGCCTTCAGGCGCGCGCCGGCGCGTACCGACTCGCTGACGATGCGCTCGACGCGGTCGAGTTGCTTGGCGGTGATCAGGGGGCCCAGTGCCACGGCTTCCCGATACGGATCGCCAACCGGGAGACTTTTCGCCTTTCTTGCCATTCGTTCGACATACGCATCGGCGACCTTCTCATGGACCAGATGGCGTCCGGCGCTCATGCAGATCTGGCCTTGATGCATCCACGACGCGAAAGCGCCGTTGGACACTGCAAGATCGACATCGGCATCATCGAGGACGATCAGCGAGTTCTTGCCACCGAGTTCGAGCGCGACTTTCTTCAAATGACGTCCCGCAAGTTCTCCGACACGACGGCCTACGGCGGTGGAGCCGGTGAACGAGATCATCGTGATGTCGGGATCGGTCACGACGGCTTCACCGGCTTCCGCCTCGCCGGGTAAAACCTGAAGGAGGTTGGGCGGCAAGCCTGCAGCCTCGAACAGCAGTGCGAGCAGCAGGCCGCCGCTGACGGGCGTGCGCGGATCGGGCTTGAGCACCACGGCGTTGCCGGCGCCCAGCGCCGGCGTCAGCGAGCGACTCGAAAGCAGGAACGGAAAGTTGAATGGAGAGATGACGCCGACCACACCGTGGGGGACGCGACGCGCATAACTGAGCGTGCCCTCGTCGCTCGGCAATATCAGGCCTCGCGGCTGCGTCAACATCGCCGCGGCCTCGTGCAGGTGATTGATCACTGCCGCAACTTCGCCCTCGGCCTTCGGCCGGATTCCGCCGGTCTCACGCACGATCCAGTCAGCCACTGCCTGCTGTTCGCGCTCGAGAATGACCGCCGCGCGGCGAAAGATCGCCGCCCGCTTGAGGAACGGCATCGCGGCCCACGCGGGCTGTGCTTCAGCGGCGAGTTGTGCCGCACGCCGCACGTCCCCGGCGCTGGCGAGGCCGACCTCGGCCAGGCGCTCTCCCGTAGCCGGCTCCGTCACCGCCAGAACGCCCCCGTCCAGATCCGTCCATCCGCCAATCCAGCCTTTGCCCATCGACATCCGGTTGACGAATCTCTCTTCCATCGCCTCATCTCCCATTTCGGGTTCCTCGTGAATTCGGCGTCTGCGCTCCAGACTGCCGTGCACGGATCCGCACGGACCCATCGATTCGACTGTCGTCAGTACGCCTTGGCGATGATGCCCTTGAGGGCCTCGTTGGCGCCGCCGTAGATCTTCTGCACGCGGGCATCGACGAACAGGCGGGCGATCGGGTATTCCATCATGTAGCCGTAGCCGCCGAAGAACTGCAGGCACTCGTCGATGATCCGGTTCTGCTTCTCGGAGCACCACCACTTGGCCATCGCGCTGTCGGCGCTGTCGACCGGCTCGCCGTTGAGCACCTTCATGATCAGCGTGTCGATGAAGACGCGGCCGATCTTGGCCTCGGTCATGCATTCGGCCAGCTTTATGCGGGTGTTCTGGAATCCCCACAGCGTCTGGCCGAACATCTTGCGCTCCTTGGCGTAGTCGACCGTCAGCTCGATGGCCCGCTCCGCGGTGGCGATCGACGTCAGCGCGATCACCAGCCGTTCCCGGTCGAAGCCGCTCATCGCCCCGCCGAAGGCCTTGCCCTCGACACCGCCGAGCAGGTTCTCGACCGGTACGCGCAGATCCTCGAGGAACACCTCGTGCGTGTCGATTGCGTGCTGGCCGACTTTCTTGAGCCGACGCCCGAGATGAAATCCGGGGCAGTCGCGCACTTCCACCATGAACATCGACAGCCCGTCCTTGCCGGGCCCGCCGGTCCGGGCGCAGACGATCGCCAGATCAGCCTGGCTGCCCATCGTGACGAAGGTCTTGCTGCCGTTGATGACGTATTCG